>NZ_JBJXIA010000004.1:0-364983 GCF_046115955.1 Variovorax sp. GrIS 2.14 | reverse complement strand
GTACAAGCCGTTGTGGCCGATGGTGTCCTGGTCCTGGCCGCGGAACTTGTAGTTCGTGGTCAGCGAGATGTTGGCGGTCAGGGGGGACGTCGCCGGAGCGGCGGCCGCTGCATCACCGACAGTGCCTGGTGCGGATTGCGCGAAGGAAAGGCAAGACACGGTGGCAAAGACACCGGTCAGACCGGCTTTGATAACGATACTTTTCATTGAGCTGTGCAGTTGTTTGACGACAGCAGCAGGCTAAGCAGGACTCCGTAAAAGCCGCGTAAAAAATGCGGGCGCTTTTATAAAAAGCTTGTCGATGGCCCTGTATGCGCGGGAGCCTGGAACGCCAGCACGACGCTGATCGCACGGCGTGTATCGCATGGCGTGTATCGCATTCCCTGCATCAGCTCGGTGCCGGCTGCACGTATCGATTGCCTAATCCTTGTCGACGAAGATGTTTTGTATAGCTATTGCTTATACAAAACCAACTCATTGAATAGCATGCCTGCTCTTTCTCAATCAGGCACTCCTCCTCATGGACTCCATCTCTCCCGGGCAATTCAGCCTCGTCTACAACGCGTTTTCCTTCGCCATCGCGGTGATGGGAGCGGCGACTGTGTTCTTCTTCCTGTCGCGATCCCAGGTAGCTTCGTCGTACCGAACGGCACTCACCGTGACCGGGCTTGTAACGCTCGTCGCGCTCTACCACTACCTGCGGATCTTCAACAGCTGGGAAGCCGCCTACTCGCTGGCCGATGGCGTGATGAAGCCGACCGGCGCCAAGTTCAACGATGCTTATCGCTACGTCGACTGGCTGTTGACCGTGCCGCTGCTGCTGATCGAACTGATCCTGGTGATGCGCCTGTCGGGTGCCGAAACACGTGCTAAGGCCACCAAGCTCGGACTGCTCGCAGCCCTCATGGTGTTGCTCGGCTACCCGGGTGAAATTTCTGCAGACCCGAGCACCCGCTGGCTGTGGTGGGGGCTGGCGATGATCCCATTCGTCATCATCGTGTACGACCTTTTCGTCGGCCTGCGGAACTCGATTGCCTCGCAGCCCCCCGGTGCCCGCGGTTTGGTCAGCGCGGCCCGCTGGTTGACGGTGGTGTCATGGTTGTTCTATCCGATCGTCTTCGTGTTCCCGATGATCGGTTTCACCGGCGGCGCAGCGACCATTGCGGTGCAGGTCGGCTACACCGTGGCAGACGTGGTGGCCAAGGCGGTGTTCGGCGTGTTGATCTTCCTGATCGCCTCGCGCAAGACCGAGATCGAAGCCTCCCTGAGGTAAGCCGTTGAACCCCGAGCTTTCGTGGGCCCGCGTTCGGGGCTATCAGCCGCCGGTGCGACGGGCATCGGCACCGCGGTGGGTGGCTGAAGTGCCTCACGCCGTGGTGGTGGGCGCAGGCTACGGCGGCATCGCCGCTGCCTTGCGTCTGCGGGCCAAAGGCTACCGCGTCACGCTCATCGACCGGGGCGAGCAACTCGGCGGTCGGGCTCGGGTGTTCGAGCGCGACGGTTTCCGACACGACGCCGGTCCGACCGTGATCACCGCACCGTTTCTCTTCGAAGAGCTGTTCGAGTTGTTCGGCGAGCGACTGGCCGATCACGTCGAGCTGGTGCCGCTAACGCCCTGGTACCGCTTCCGATTTGCGGATGGCGATCACTTCGACTACGGCGGTACGCTGGATGAAACGCTGGCCGAGATTGGGCGTATTTCGCCTGAAGACCGCGAAGGCTACTTGCGACTGCTGGAACACTCCAGGCGCATCTTCGATATCGGCTTCACCCAACTTTCTGCGAAGCCTTTCGACAAACTAGGGACCATGCTCCGACTGATCCCCAGCCTGATCCGGCTGCGCTGCGATCGCACCGTCTGGGGCTTGGTCAAAGCGTTTCTCAAGAACGATAAGTTGCGCCAGGCCTTTTCGATCCAGCCCCTGCTGGTCGGCGGCAATCCGTTCGACACCACCAGCATTTATGGGCTGATTCATTACCTCGAACGCGCCCACGGCGTGTTCTTCGCTATGGGCGGAACGGGCGCCATCACGCGCGCGCTGGGCGGGCTGATGGAACGCCACGGCGTTGCCGTGCGTCTGGGCAGCACCGTGCAACGCATCCGGGTCGAAGGCGGCGCAGCGACCGCGGTCGAGCTGGCGGGCGGCGGTGTCATTCCGGCGGATCTCGTGGTTTCCAACGCCGATGCGGCGCACCTGTACACATCGATGATCCCCAAGTCGAAGCAGGCATGGTCGTCGCGGCTGAAGCTGACGGCGGCGAGCTACTCGATGGGACTGTTCGTGCTCTATTTCGGCACGCGCCGGCCGTATCCGGACGTAGCCCACCACACCATTTGGCTCGGTGAGCGCTACCGCGAACTGCTCGACGAGATATTCAACAAAAAGACGCTCGGCGACGACTTCTCGCTCTATCTGCACCGGCCCACCGCCACCGACCCGAGTTTCGCGCCGGACGGCTGCGAGAGCTTCTATGTGCTGTGCCCGGTGCCCAACCTTCAGGCCGACCTGGACTGGAGCCTGGAAGGCCCCAAGCTGCGCGACCGGATCGTCGCAGCGCTGGACCGAACCATCCTGCCGGGCCTGGCAGCCACCATCACCGCCGAGTTCAGCATGACGCCACGCGACTTCAGCCACGACTACCTGAGCGTGCACGGGGCCGGCTTCTCGGTCGCGCCGCTGTTCCGGCAATCGGCCTGGTTCCGTTTCCACAACCGGGCCGAGGGCATCCGCAACCTTTACCTGGTCGGGGCCGGCACGCATCCGGGTGCCGGTCTGCCAGGTGTGCTTTGCTCGGCGAAGGTCGTCGATTCAATGGTCCCGGCTGCCGAGATGGTGGTGCGGCAAGAGCCTCACGGCGCATGAAAAGACACGATGTCATGAACTCCCCCGACGCCGCCTACGCCGCTGCCGACCAGTTGCTGGCACGGCATGGACGCAGCTTTCACTGGGCCCGTCGCCTGCTCGGCACCCGACATGCCGAGCGCGCCACGCGGCTCTACGGCTTTTGCCGCCGCATCGACGATCTGGCCGACGACGCTGCTTCGCCGGCCGCAGCCCATGCCGCACTGGACACCGTCCGCCGTGCACTGGACACCGGCCGGTCCGACGACGCCGAAGTGCGCGACATGCTGCAGCTGATGGATTCCTGTCACATCGATGCGTCGATCCCGCTCGAGTTGATCCGTGGTGTCAGGAGCGACCTCGGTGAGGTGCGCTTCGCCGACATGGACGAACTGCTGCGCTATTGCTACCGCGTTGCCGGCACCGTCGGCCTGATGATGACGGCGGCACTGGATGTGACCGCGCCCGAGGCGTTGCCGCATGCCATCGACCTCGGCATCGCCATGCAACTCACGAACATCTGCCGCGATGTTCGCGACGATGCGCTGCTCGGGAGGCGCTACCTGCCAGCGACGCTGGTGGGCGAGCTCACGCCGGCCGCCTTGGTCGATCCCAGCGTCGCAGTGCGCGCGACAGCCACCCACGCACTTTGCACGCTGCTGGATCTGGCCGACCGCTTCTACGCCAGTGGAGAGTTGGGGTTGCGCTTTCTGCCCGCCGGCGCGCGCACCGGGATCCTGGTGGCAGCACGGGTCTATCGCGGCATCGGCCTCGTCCTGCGGGAGCGGGAATACGATTGCTGGTCGTCACGGGCGATGGTCGGCAACGGCGGCAAGGTGGCGATCACGCTAGGTGCTCTGGCCGGGACGCTCGGCGCACGCTGGGGCGGCGGGCAGACGCCAACGCCGACGTCGAGCGCGCGGCCGTACGGCGCCCTGCCGCCCCACCCCGGCTCGGCCTGGCTCGCGAGGGCGGGTGTTGCAGACTGATCTCGACCTGCTGATCCTCGGTGGCGGCTGCGCGGGCCTGAGCCTGGCGCTGCGGCTGGCAGAAGCCCCCGGTCGCTGCCGGCGCGTGGCAGTGATCGAGGCGCGGCCGGACTATGCCAACGACCGCAGCTGGTGCTTCTGGCGGCTCGGGCCGCATCGCTTCGAACCCCTGGTGACGCAGAGCTGGTCGCGCATCGCCGTGCGCTCGGCCTCACGCACGGTGGTCGCCGACTGCCCGCAGACGCCCTATCAACTGCTGGAAGCCGGCGCCTTCTACACGCACGCACGCCACGTGCTCGCGAACAGCGATACGGTGCGTCTGTCGCTGGGGGTGTCGGTGATCGGTTCACCCGTGGCGGTGGCGCACGGGTGGCGCGTCGAGACTTCGGCCGGTGCGCTCACGGCCGCACAGGTGATCGACACGCGCCCGCCAAGCGTGCCCCGGCACGGCGATTCGACACTCTGGCAGTCGTTTTTTGGGCAGGAGCTGGTGTGCGAGCGGCCGGTGTTCGACGCTGCTTGCGTGGAACTGATGGACTTTACGGACGCGGTGCCGGGAGCGGTCGCGTTCACCTATGTGTTGCCGTTGGCACCGGACCGGGCACTGGTCGAAACCACGCTGTTCGACCCCCACCCGCGCGGCCCGTCCGACCTGGCCCAGCACCACCGGCGCGCCGTGCGACGGCTTTGCGGCGATGCGCCGACCCGGGTGGTGCGCAGCGAAGCCGGCATGCTGCCGATGGGGATGGCACACGACCCGGGGGCGCTGGGCCGGGGCCACTTGCGCGCTGGTCTGATGAGCGGCGCGGCCCGGCCGGCCACGGGCTACGCTTTTCAGCGCATCCAGCGCTGGGCCGATGCCTGCGGCGAGTCGCTCCGCCACGGCGACACGCCGCGCGGACACCAGCCCGATCCGTTGCTCACCCGAATCATGGACCGGCTTTTCCTGGACGTACTGCGAAGCCAGCCCGAGCGGGGAGCCGAGCTGTTCGTGCGCCTGTTCGGTGGCACCGACATGCGTCGCATCGTCCGCTTCCTGGGCGATCGCGGGACCTTGCTCGACCGTGCCGCCATCGTCGCTTCGTTGCCCGCGGGGCTGTTCCTGCGCCAGCTGCTCCGGCCGACGCGGCGCGACTTGGCCGAGGCCTGACGCGATGACCTTCGGCTTGCGGCTGCAAGGTCGCATTTTTTGCGCGGTCTCGCTGGTGCTTTTGCTGGCGTTGCTGGCCGGCTTCAAAGCGGAACCGGGGCGCGAGCTGATCGCCGTCGGCGCACTGGTGTTGTTGCTCGGCGTGCCGCACGGCTCCCTGGACGTGGTGGTCGCGCGTCGCTTGCTGGGCCTGACAGGCATCAGGGCATGGACGGTGTTCTCGCTACGCTACGTTGGCCTGGCCGCACTGGTCGTCGGTCTCTGGTGGGTGGCGCCGACGGTTTTTTTGTCTGCCTTTCTCGGCTTCTCCGCACTGCACTTCGGCGCCGATCCTGAGGCGGGAGTGGCATGGCCGACGCGCGCCTTGTATGGCGGCGCGGTGATCGTCCTGCCGGCCTTGTGCCACGGCGCGGAGTTGCAGCGGCTGCTGGGCCTGGTGGCCGGCCCGGCCAGCGCGGCCTTCGTCATGCCGGCGTTGCGCCTGCTCGCGGCGCCCTGGTTGTGCGCGACCGTGCTCGCCTGCTTGCTGGAGGCCAGGAGATCGCCGCTTGCCGCGACCGAACTGGCGGCGTTGGCCGCAGTGTCGACGGCGGCGCCCCCGCTGGTCGCGTTCGCGGTTTATTTCTGCGCCATGCACAGCCCGCGCCATATCCTGCGCACCCTGCCCAGCCGGCAGGCGGCCGATGCCCGCCGTGCGCTGGCGATGGCGCTTTGGCCGACTGTCGCAGTGTTTATCGCCGCCGTGGGAGCCGGGCTGCTGGCCAGTGAGATGCCACTGGAAACATGGGTGCTGCAACTCGGCTTCGTCGGTCTGGCGGCGTTGACGCTGCCGCACATGGCGCTGCTGGAAAGGGTACGCCGAGCATCGCGGCCAGCGCCGCCCGGACAATAGAACGCAGCGCGCCCTTACTCTCACTCACCCCGTTGCCAACGTCCTCGCTGTCTCGCCCTAACCATTCCAGCCTTCATGAAAGACATTTCAACCAGCGCCAATGCGCCCCTCGACGGTGTCTACCGGATCGCCACCGTCTCGAATCTCACCGGCATTCCGGTCCAGACGATCCGTGTGTGGGAGTCACGCCATGCGGTCGTGCAGCCGACGCGCAGCGCCACCAACGTGCGCCTCTATCGGCGCGCCGACATCGAGCGCCTGTCGCTGATCAAGGCCGCGGTCGACGCGGGCCATGCGATCGGCACCGTGGCGTCGCTGACCGACCGGCAGATCAAGGCCCGTTTCAAATTTAATCCAGTGGGAGCGGCGCAGACAACGGAACGTGGCTGTCGGGTCGTCGTGTGCGGCACAACGCTGGGCGCCCGGCTCGCCACGGCGTGGGGCGATCGCACCGACGTGCGACTGCAGGGCGTCCTGCCTTCGCTGACCGACGCCGGCGGCACATCGACCGGCATGATCGACGGCCCGGTAGATGCCGTGATCATCGAGGCATCCGTACTTGCCCCTTCACTGCCTGCAGCCGTACGGCAGTTGCAGGAAACGACTCGTGCGCGCGTCGTCATCGTGGTCTACGGCTTCGGCAATCGGCGGAGCCTGGCGCGACTCGACGACGCCAACGTCATCGCGCTGGCAGCACCGGCCGACCCGGCGCAGCTCGCGCGCATCTGTTTGCTCGGACTGTCGATCGCGCCCTCCGCGCCCGACACTTTCTCGGAACTGCTGGTGCATCCGGCGGCGCCACGACGCTACGACGATGCGGTGCTCGACCAGCTGGCACAGGTGCCGTCCAGAGTGCAATGCGAGTGCCCGAACCACGTCGCCGACCTGTTGATGCGACTCAATGCCTTCGAACGCTACAGCCTGGACTGCGAGAGCAGCAACGGCGCCGATGAATCGGCCCACGCGATGCTGTATCGCGCCAGCGGACACTGCCGTGCAATTCTGGAAGAAGCGCTGACGCGGCTCATGGCGAATGAGGGCACACCAGCGCGTGAAGCGTAGAGACTCCGTGAGTGCCATGCCAGCACTTAACTCATGGCGATGCCAAAAAATAAGCCCGCAGGCGGTGGCCTGCGGGCTGTATTTAATAGAACCCGTACGGATTCTATTGAGTCTTGGACACTCAGGCCGAAGGCAGCAACACCGAGTCGATGACGTGGATCACGCCATTGGTGCACTCGATGTCAGTCTTCACGACGTTGACTTCGCCGTTCAGCTTCACGCCGCCGGTCGTGCTGATTTTCAGTGCCGCGCCGTTGACCGTGGTCGCCGACTTGCCGTCCATCGTCATGACGTCGGCAGCCAAGACCTTGCCTGCCACCACGTGGTACGTCAGGATGGCTTTGAGCTTCGGGATGTCCTTGAGCAGGCTGTCGACCGTACCGGCGGGCAGCTTGGCAAAGGCTTCGTCCGTCGGGGCGAACACCGTGAACGGGCCCGGGCCCTTGAGAGTGGCCACCAGGTCAGCGGCAGTGAGAGCGGCTGCGAGAGTCTTGAAGCTGCCTGCGGCAACGGCCGTGTCGATGATGTCATGCATAAGAAATTTCCAATCGTTTGTCAGCGAAGCCGGGTCGTTGCGACACCGGTGCACAGAAAGTGCGTTTAAAGGACTTGGCCACAACCGTTGGAGTCGATGCCGGTCCCACATTCGCTGGCTCGAATCTAATTCGACTGCGCGTGCACGCAGTCATGCAAGGCCATTGCATTGTGTGTTGGAGTTTCACCGGCTCGCATGCCGTCTGGATCGACTCTTTTGAAGGAGCGGGTTTACTTGGGATCAGGAGTGCGTTTTCCACCCGTGGAGTCGGCCGGCATTGAGCCGGTAGCCATCGGATTCTTGCCCATCTTGTTCGGCGACATGTTGTTCTTGTCCATCGTGCCGTTGGACATCTTGTCGTTGCTCATCGGGTCCTTGCCCATGCTGCCTTTCCTCATGGATTGACTGTTGGACGTGCTACCCCCCGAGGTACCCCCATCGCTAGAGCCGCTGCTCGTTGCCGAACCGCCGTTCAAACCGCCACCGCCACCGCCACCTCCACCAGCCCCGCCACCTGCACCCTGAGCCGATGCCGAAACCGAGCCGAGAGCCAAACATGCGGAGATGAGAATCGTTGACAACTTTGACATAGCAAACCTTTGAAGTGAGTTGGAGGGCCACTACATGCCGCAACTCGACGCGCACGTGTGCTCCAGGGCGCTCAGACACTGTGAGGGATGCCCTACCAAGCCTGATTGAATGCCACGGGCACGCCGTTGGCCCCGCGCGTTAGTTTTCCAACCGCACGACAACGCAAGCTTTTGTCTTACCACCAACGGCTTTGATTTCTGGGAACTTGTGTGCACATGAAATCATCGCGCACAGTGGGGAACGCTTCAGCAGACGGAGACACACATCTCGAAAATCTTGTTCATCAGATCGCGGCGGGAGACTCGCAAGCCTTTCGCGACCTCTACGACCTTTCGCGCATTTCTCTCTACTATTGCGCGCTCAAAGTTGTTCGCAGAAAAGAGATTGCAGAGGACGTTCTTCAGGAGGCATATGTGACGATTTGGAGGCTGGCTCCGGACTTCGTGGCCGAGCGCGGCGTCGCGATGGCATGGATGACGGTGATCACGCGCAGCCGAGCAATCGAGAGCCTGCGTCGGCTGGTGACCAGCAGAGAAAGTCTGACGTTTTCCTTTGAAGAGCCTGATGAAGAAACTTTGCCGTCTGATCAGCCAGATCCTGGAAGCGCGCTGGACGCCAAAAGACAGTGCGAATCATTGTGCCGTCATGTGGGTCAACTCAAGGCCACGCAGCGCAACGTGCTCAGACTTGCTTTTCTGAGCGACATGACGCACAGCGAGGTCGCATCGTGCACGGGTATGCCGATCGGCACAGTCAAGACGTGTGCGCGCCGCGGCTTGAGCAACTTGCGCAATGCCATGATCGTTCAGGCAAGCCCGGCACCCTGACCGATCGGCTACAAAGAAGGGCGCAAGTCAACGACGTGATCCTATGTGGGCAATCGCACAGTAAAAAAATGTGTTCGTCGATAAGGTTGAAGTTCTCTTTTCCACGAGGACGCTCTTATGACCCTATCTCGGACCGTAGCTCAAGCCCTAGTGCATGCCCATCTGGGTGGCCGCCCCCTGGATAAACATTTGCTTGCAGCCGCCGTATACGTGGCAGAAGACCGTCTACGCGCCGGAATGCTTCCCGTGATCTCAGACTTGCTTCGCCAGGACCTCGACAACCAAATGGAGACGTCTGCGTCTCCCCCACAAACGCGTATTGCATACGATGCAAATAAGACTGCAATGGGGGCGGAATGGACAATCGGGATGAATCCAGATTCCGATCAAGTCGACAGCGCAGGCAGAAGCACCGCGATCTATGTCATCGACGACCACCCGATCATGCGCGACGCTATTGCTTCCGTACTTCGACGACTTCGCGCAGATGCCCGTATTTCTGAATTTGGAAGTCTTGCCGAAGTACCCCCCAGCATAAGTTCGCTGGCGCCTCCCTTGGCAATCATTCTGGATCTCAATCTGCCGGATGCGTCTGGCTATTCTGGTGTGCTTCACATCAGACGGCTTTACCCCTACACGCCGTTGGCGGTCTACTCGGCGTCCCCTGCTTCAGAGATGGAAAACAAATGTATCGCGGCCGGTGCAGACCTATACATCAGCAAAGCCACAGGCTCGCAGAAACTCACGGCAGCGTTGACGACATTGCTTTCAAAGAGCTCCGACGTTGCGCTTTATGCAGAAGGCGATCGACCACTCCGTGTACGTTCGGGTACCACCGCGAACGCAAGCTTATGACAATGGACACCGCAACAACTCTTGCTTCAAGATGGGCCACCGCCGCGAGTGGAGAGCACGCTTTGCTTGGTGGACGAAGAGACATCGTCGTGATCGGTGCCGCGATGGGTGGACTGAGCGCACTTTCCAAGTTGCTTATTGGAATACCACCATCGTTTGACGCAGCGGTGTTAATCGCTTTGGACATCGGTTCTCAGCCAACAGCGGTCGTGCTGCAAATTCTGCGTACTTACTCACGGCTGAAGGTCAGTTTTGCAAGTAACAACGCGTTGATTCGGCGCGGTCAAGTCCTCATAGCGCCACCGAATTACGACATGCGAGTTGGGCAAGCAGGAATTGTTGACCTTGAGCGTTCAGGCGCCTTCTCCAGCGGCGGCCCCTCAGTGAATGTTCTTTTTGAGTCGGCGGCTGCCGCATACGGTTACCGAGTGGTTGGCGTCGTGCTCAGCGGGGCTTCTCACGACGGAACGGCGGGACTCTCGGTCATAGAGGCCGCCGGGGGAGTTGGCGTGGTCGAAAACCCGGAAGAAGCGGTCGACCCCAGCATGCCTTCAAATGCGATTCGCGGTGACCACCCCGATTACTCTAGTTCGCTTGATGACATGGCGCCGCTCCTAATCAGCTTGGCAGCCGGTGAGAAGCCATCTAAAGGATTGTTCTTGAAGGGCGAGCGCTCGCAGAACTAGGAATCTTTAGGGAGGCGCTTATATGGGCGCCTCCCTAGAGCGACATCGAGGGCCGCTCGGCCATTGCGGCACGCCAGCGCAACAGGTGGGAATGCTGCTCGGTCGGCTTGACTTTCACCACGCGCGCAAAGTCGGAACTGCTGCACTCTGGCCAAGCCGCGCTGTGCGAGTTCGGGAATCTGTGCATGGTCTACGGGCCCCGGCAAGGCGCGGTTGACCAGCGACGGGGCGCTGTTGCGTAGCGCATCGGCAATGGCCATCAACCCGTCGAATTCAATGCGCGAGTTCCAGCTGGCGACCTCAGCGCGTTCGGCCGCCGTCACGCCCAAAAACGATGGCTCCGGATACCGCGCATCGATATACGCCGCTATCGCAGCGTTGTCGGTCAGGAGCAATCCTTCCTCGCTTCGCAGCGCCGGCACGGTGCACAGAGGATTGATCAGGCGGTAGGCCTCGCCCAGTTGTTCGTTGGTGCGCAGGTCGACCTGCACCGTCTCGTGGGCGAGCCCTTTTTCTGCCAGCAGGATGCGGGCATCTGCCGCTGTTTCTTTCAATCGGCGTCGTACCCATCACATGTTCGCATCGAGGTTGGCCATGATGATCATCGAGCCGAACACCACCAGCGCCACCACGAACACACCGAAGGCCAGCGCAAGAATGTTGTTGGTGCCCTCGGGTCCGCTGGACACGTGCAGGAAGAACACCAGATGGATCCCCATCTGACCGATCGCCAGCGCAGCGAGCAAAACAGGGATGCCTTGCGACCACACGGCGTCGCTGCCGGACACCCAGAACGAGGCCAGTGTCAACACCACCGAAAGCCCCAGGCCAGCCGCGTATTTCCAGAGGCTGGTGCGCAGATCGCTGCCGTCGCCAGGCGCGCCGTCCGAGGCGGGCTTCTTGTCAATCGCTTCGTTCATTTGAATGCTCCCAAATAGACGATGGTGAACACGCCGATCCAGACAATGTCGAGCGCGTGCCAGAACAGGCTGAAGCACAGCATGCGCCGCACGACCTCCGGCGCAAAACCGAGCATGGCGATTTGCGCCAACATCACGATCAGCCAGAAAATCCCGACGCTCACATGCAGGCCATGAAGGCCAACCAGCGCGAAGAAGGCGGAGAGAAACGCGCTGTGGCTGGGGCCTGCGCCGCTCGCGAGCATGACCGTGAACTCGGACGCTTCCAGCGCCACGAAAGTCGCGCCCAGCGCCAAGGTCACCAGTCCGGAGGCGAAGGTGGCGAACTTGTTTTGCCGGTCCACCGAAAGGGAAAGCAGCGCGCAAGAGAAGCTAGAAAACAGCAAGCAAGCTGTTTCGATCAGCACCTTGTCGCGGTGGAAGAGCTCATGGCCCGAAGGACCTCCGGCCGTATGGCCATGCAACACCGAATAGCTCGCGAAGAAGGCCGCGAACATCACGATGTCGCTCAACAAAAAGAGCCAGAAGCCGTAGGTCACCACCACCCGCGTCGACGCAGGACCGCGCTCGGACGCGGGCACCTCTTCGTCGGAGAGGTCGCGTGTGCCGGCGTGAGCGGTCATCGTGCTCATGCGGCGCTCGCCTCCAGCGCTCGCGCCGGCACATGGATCTCAGGTGTCGGCCGCCATGAATGCCAGAGCAGTGCCGCCACGATACCGATCGAGCCAACTACCGCGAGCCACCAGATGTGCCACACCATGCTGAACCCGAGCACGACGGCGAAGAAGGCGAGAAAGAAACCCAGGGCGCTCGGGGCGGGCAGCACGATGTCCGAGGAATTTCGCGGCCGTGGGGCCGGGGGTGCGACCGGTGCCGATGAAGAAGAAGCGTCCTCGGTTTCCGGCTTGCTTCCATGCTTCATGTCCCAGAAGGCATCGCGCCCGCGCACCTGAACGAGCGTGTCGAAATTCCAGGCGGGCGGCGGCGACGGCATCGACCACTCCAGTCCGCGACCGTTCCACGGATCACCTGTCGTGTCGATGCGCTCATAGCGGCTGCGAATACTGACGACGAGTTGCACGATCGTGCACACGATGCCGACGAGAATGACGACGGCGCCCGCCATGGCCACGAGCATCAGGGGTTGCCAGGACGAATCGGCGTAGTGCTGCATGCGGCGTGTCGCCCCCATCAGTCCGAGCAGGTAAAGCGGCATGAAGGCCAGGTAGAAGCCGACCAGCCAGCACCAGAAAATCACCTTGCCCCAGCGCTCGTCCAGCGTGAAGCCGAACGCCTTGGGAAACCAGTACGTGTAGCCGGCGAAGCCGCCGAAGAGCACGCCGCCGATGATCACGTTGTGAAAGTGCGCCACCAGGAAGAGGCTGTTGTGCACCACGAAGTCCACCGGCGGAATGGCCAGCAATACGCCCGTCATGCCGCCGATCACGAAGGTGACCATGAACCCGAGTGCCCACAACATCGGGACGCTGAAGCGGACGTCGCCGCCGTAAAGCGTGAAGAGCCAGTTGAACACCTTCACGCCGGTCGGCACGGCGATGATCATGGTCATGACGCCGAAGAAACCGTTCACGTCCGCGCCGGCGCCCATGGTGAAAAAATGGTGCAACCAGACCATGAAGGACAGGATGCAGATCGCCATCGTGGCGATCGCCATCGAGCGGTAGCCGAACACGGGCTTGCCGGAGAACGTCGAGATCACCTCCGAGAACACGCCGAACGCCGGCAGGATGAGGATGTAGACCTCCGGGTGGCCCCAGGCCCATATGAGGTTGACGTACATCATCGCGTTGCCGCCAAGGTCGTTCGTGAAGAAGTGAAAGCCCAGGTAGCGGTCCAGCAGCAGCATCGCGAAGGTGGCCGTGAGGATCGGAAAGGCCGCGATGATGAGCAGGTTCGAGGCCAACGCGGTCCAGCAGAAGATCGGCATGCGCGAATAGCTCATGCCGTAGGTCCGCATCTTCAAGATGGTGGTGGTGAGGTTGATGCCGGAGAGCAGCGTACCGACCCCCGATATCTGCAGCGCCCAGAGGTAGTAGTCAACGCCGACATCCGGCGAATAGGCCAGCTCCGAAAGTGGTGGATAGGCAAGCCAGCCGGTGCGGGCGAACTCGCCCACGACCAGCGACAGGTTGATGAGCAGTACCCCTGCCGCCGTCAGCCAGAAGCTGACCGAGTTCATCACGGGAAACGCCACATCGCGCGCCCCGATCTGCAACGGCACCACGAAATTCATCAGGCCGACCATGAAGGTCATGGCAACGAAGAAGATCATGATCGTTCCGTGGGCGGAGAAGATCTGGTTGTAGTGCTCGGGTGGCAGATAGCCCTGCGCGCCGCCGGCCGCGAGTGCCAGCTGCGAGCGCATCATGAGCGCGTCCACGAAGCCGCGCATCAGCATGACCAGGGCAAGCAGGATGTACATCACACCGACGCGCTTGTGGTCGACGCTGGTGATCCAGTCCTTCCACAGAACCGGCCACCATCCCTTCCATGTGACCAGGGCCAGCAGGCCCAGGATCACCAGTCCGACCAGGGCAGCTGCCATCAGTGGAATGGGTTGGCCCAGGGGCAAGGAAGACCAACTCAGTTTGCCGAGCATGCGGTTCTCTCAGTGAAGGTGCGTGGACGTCTTCGGCTGGCCGTCGCCGCGCACGATGGCGTCAAACAGGTTGGGCTCGTTCAGGCGGTAAGCCGTTGCAGCGCTCGTGCCGGGTTTTGCCAGCGCGAGGTAGGCGTCGGCATCGAGCACCTCCGGACCGGACTTCGCCTTGGCGAGCCACGCCGCGAAATCCTGCGGTGGCACCGCATCGACCATGAAGCGCATGTCGGAAAACCCTTCACCGCTGAACTGGGCCGATAAGCCGGGGAACGTGCCCGCCTGATCTGCCTGCAAATGAAGCTGCCTGGCCATGCCCGCCATGGTGTAAATCTGGCTGCCCAACTGCGGCACGAAGAAGCTGTTCATGACGCTGGCCGACGTAAGGTGTAGGCGCAGCGGCCGACCTGTGGGCACGACCAGGTGGTTAACGGTCGCGACCCCGCCCTCCGGGCAGAGGAAAAGCCATTTCCAGTCCAGCGACACCACCTGGATGTCCAGCGGGGCCTGTTCCGATGCCAGTGGCTTGCGCGGATCGAGATCGTGCGAGCCGAGCCAGGCAATACCGCCCAGAAACAGAATGACCAGCAAGGGGATGGACCACACAACCACCTCGAGCGGGCCCGAATACGACCAGTTGGGACGACGCGTGGCGCGGGGATTGCCCTTACGGAACCACCAAGCGAATCCGAGCGTCAGCAGGGCGACCGGCACGATCACCGCCAGCATGATCACCGTGGCATTGAGCAGGATCAAGTGTTCCGCCGACGCGACCGGGCCTTTCGGGTCCAGCACGCCCGCCGAGAGCCAACCCGGCCCCGGCCAGCTAAATGACATGCTCTACCGCCATCCACACCGCCATGGTCACCATCATCAGGTTTTCCGTCAGCGACACGAAGCCAAGCGGAACATTGCTGCTGCCTCCCACGCATGCGCACTTGAGTTCGCGGCGGTCGACGTACACCGCCTTGATGACGGACACGGCGCCAATGCTGCCGATGAAAAGTGCCACGGGAATCGCGACGACCGACAACCGGCCGGAGATCATCAACAGCCCGGCAAGGAACTCGGCAAATGGATAGATGTAGGCGTACGGCACCCATCGTCGCGCCAGCAGGTCATAGTTGAGAAACATCGTCGAGAAGCTCTCGACGTCCTGAAGCTTCAAAAGCGCGAGGATGCACATGCTGAACGCCACGAACCATCGGATGGCCTGCCAGGCAGGAGTCGCTTCCCGCAATGCGACCAGCGCGGCGATTGCCATCAACAACGCGCAGAGGAAGACTGCGATGACGGGGCGATAGGAAGCGACGTTCGGGTCACTTAAGCGTTTGCCGAAGAAACGTCTCAGGTCGTCGTACGTGCCGACTCGCTCATCTCCAATGAAGGTCTGGGGCGTCGTATCCACGTGTCGAGACGCTTTGAATGCATCGGTTTCCTCGCGCGTCTTGAGCCATCGATCGTCCACCGCATAGCCTTTGCTGAGCAGAAGATGCCGGGCCTTGAGACCGAAGGGGCAGACGTGCTCCGGCATGACCATGCGATAGAGCGTTGCAGTCCGGGTTGGAGACTTCGACATGGACACCTTGCATCATTTTGGGAGTGCGTAGGCGATCACGTAGTCGCCCGCCTTGGTGTGCGTCGACCCATGGCCTCCCGCAATCACCAAAAGATACTGCCGTCCGTCTGCGCCCGTGTAGGTCATCGGCGTGGCTTGCCCGCCGGCAGGCAGCCGGCTCTCCCAAAGCTGACGGCCACTGCTGACGTCATAGCCACGCACGTAATAGTCCAGCGTGCCCGACAAAAACGCGACGCCGCCACCGGTCACGATGGGGCCTCCCAGGTTGGGCACCCCCATGCGAAACGGCAAAGGCACCGGCGCGAGATCGCGCACCGTTCCGTTGCGATGCTGCCAGACGATTTTTCCGCTCGCGAGATCGGCCCCGGCGACATAGCCCCAAGGCGGTGCCGTGCAGGGAAATCCAAACGGTGATGTGAAAGCACTCAGCGCCACGGCAAACGGCGCGCCGAAGTTCTCGTTGAGCGCCGGCAAGGCGCCGCTCGGCGGCCCATCGGTCTGCACCATCAGGGCCGTGTCATTGGGCCTCGGAACGAGCTTCGACACGAAAGGGAGGTAGGTCGGCGTCGTGAAGGCGATCTGGCGCTGCGGGTCCACTGCGACACTGCCCCAGTTGAAGACACCGAAGTTACCCGGGTAGATCAAGGAGCCCTGTGTCGACGGCGGAGTGAATCGCCCGTCGTAGCGCAGGCGATGGAATGCGATGCGACACGCGAGTTGATCGAACATCGTCGCGCCCCACATGTCGCGTCCGTGCAGTTTGGGCGGATCGAACGAGAGGGCCGTCTTCGGCTGTGTGGGGGCCGTATGGTCGCCTTGCGCGGCGCCCTGCGGCGCGAGTTCTTCGGTCACGGTGTTGATCGGCATGCCAGTGCGGCGGTCGAGCACGAACAGCTCGCCCTGCTTGGTGGGCTGCACCAGCGCCGGCACGGTGGCGCCATTGATCGTGAGGTCGATCAGGCTGGGCTGCGACGGGACGTCGTAGTCCCACAGGTCGTGGTGAACGGTCTGGAAAACCCAACGCACCTTGCCGGTCGCGAGATCGAGTGCCACCACCGACGACGAATACTTCTCCACGGCTGCGCTCCGCTTGCCTCCCCACTGGTCCGGCGGCTGGTTGCCCATGGGAACATAGACCATGCCGAGTGCCTCGTCGACACTCGAGATAGACCAGCTGTTGGGCGAATTGACCGTGTAGCTCTCACCGGGCGCGATCGGCGTGGTGGCCTCCGGATTGCCCGAGTCCCAGTTCCAGACCAGCGCTCCAGTGTCGACGTCGAAGGCCCGGATCACGCCGGACTGCTCGTGGGTCGAAACGTTGTCGAGTACCGTGCCGCCGACGATGACCAGCTTCTGCGTGACCACCACCGGTGAGGTGGAGTAGTACGACCCGGGCCGAGGATTGGGCATGTGGGCCGACAGGTCGATCTGGCCTTTGCCTCCGCCGAAGGCGCTGCACAAGGCACCGTTGTCGGGGTTCAAGGCTATCAGGCGGGCATCGGCAGTGGGCATGAAGAGCTTGCCGTGCGCACAGCCATCGGACACGATGCCGGTGTCGGCTGCTGCGTGTGGAGGCTGGTAGGAAAGACCGCGACAGGTGAGGTGCTGCAATGCCAGCGCGCCTTCGATCTTCGGGTCGTAGCGCCACACCTGCGCGCCACTGGTCGCGTCCAGCGCGATCACCGACTGATGCGGATTGCAGAGGTAAAGCCTGTCACCCACTTTCAGCGGCGTGACTTCGTAGGTCGTCTCGACCGGATCCCCGGGCTGACCGCGCATGTCACCGGTCTGGAATTGCCACGCCACCTTGAGGTTCGCGACGTTGGACGGCGTGATCTGTGCCAGCGGCGAATAGCGCTGGCCGTAGCCGGTGCGGCCGTATGCAGGCCATTCGCCGTCGGGCAAGGCACTGGTTGCGGTGTTCGACGCTGAAGCCTGTGCCTTCGCGGCGGGAAACATACCCTCGATCTGATGAACGTCCCGGGTCAATGAGAAAGTCAACGGCAACGCACACGCGACAAGTGCCACGCTGAGAGCCAGGCCGCCTCCGCGACGCCATGAGGCGCGTTCCTCATGGCCAAGGCCGTAGATACCGGTCGGCTCGCGCGGGCCCAACGACCGGACGATCCAGGGGCCCACGAGAAAGGCGCCCAGCAGAAACAGAAAGCCCAGGCGCGCGGCGAGTGGCCACCAGTCAAGTCCTACCTCCCACAGCGCCCATGCAAGCGTCCCCATGAGCAGGGCTGCAAAAATCCAGAGTGCCATGACGGAGCCCCGGATCAAGGACACGCCCGCAAACAACATGAGGATGGCCGCGATCAGGTAATACCAGCTGCCCCCTAGCGCGATGAGCCATGCGCCGGCGGCGCCGAGCGCCAGTCCCAAAGCGGCGATCACGAAGCCCGAGACCGCGGAAACCGGAGCAAAGGAATTGTTTTTCATAGAGTTCCTAACCCGCAACGACAAGGATTGAGATTCATGGTCACTGGTCGATTCGCGAACGGCGCTTTTCGATGTCCTGAATCAATTGCTTCATTTCCGCAATTTCCCGAACCTGGGTGTCGGCTATGCCATCGGCCAGTTTGCGAACTCGGGGATCGGTGATGTGCGCACGCTTGCTGGTCATGATGGCTATCGAATGGTGCGGGATCATCGCTCTCATGTACGAAACGTCGTCGACCGTGGCTTGACTGCGAACCAACCAGAGCGACGCGGCGAAAATCAAACCGCTCACGACTGCAATGCCGACGTTGGCGCCACGGTTTTGCAGCATATGAAGCATGAAAGCCAACATGACTACGGCCATCGTTGCGCCCATGAGCAACGCCATGTATGCGCGTGTTTCGCTAAAGAAAACGTGATCCAGTTCGAACGTATTCAGGTACATCAGCCCGAACATGACGATCGTCGATACGACGACCATTGCAGCGAAACGTTTATAGGGTGTCATCTTTTATTCCCCGGTAGAAGATTCAGAAAGAAAGCTTTTTTGGCAATGACGAGTTCGCGGGGCTGACCGCACGTCGACCCGAGGCCACCAGCGAAGAGGCAACAGCCCGTCGCCGATCAAGGTGGTCTCGCTATCACACGGTTGACATGGCCGTCCGGGTCTGCAAAGCAGGTCATGGACGGGGCGCCGAACCACGTCAGGCAATCTGCCGCACGCGAGGGCGCGCGTTTGTCCCGCCGCTGGCCGAAGGCGGCAGGCTTCGCATAGGCAAGCAGTTCGAGGTGGACACTTGGCGGGCCGCTGGCAACGAGCGCCACCACTTCGACCTCTACATCTTCCAACTCGTCGAGGCCATCCAGCCGCCCCTGCTCGACGCCTCGGTTGACCTGCCGCGTTTGCACCGAGAAACCAAGTCCGCAATAGAAGCCGATACTTTGTTCGACCCGCGAAACGCTGATCGCTGCGTGGTCGATCCCGAGCGTTTCGTCGCTGCCGGCGCGGTGGCGCCATCGATCGGGACACTGGCCGGTAGCGAACTCGATGAGTTCGAGCGGATGACCATCCGGGTCGCGAAATTTGAATGCCGTCACGCCGCCCGAAGCTCGAGGGAGCCGCTGCGGGCCGCCTCTCGTAATGGGGATCGGCGCCAAGACTTGCAACCGTTGCACGGCCATCGACATGTCGCGGGTCACGATCGCTAGATGCTGAAAGCGCACGTCCGGGCCGGGAACTTGCGCAATGACTTCTTCCGCGTTTTCGACGGCGGACAGTGCGATGCGCTCTTGCCCCAGCGTCAGAATCACATCGGCCGCCAGCGCGTGTTCGTCGTGATGTCTTTCACACGTGAATCCCAATCCCCGAACGTAAAAATCGATCGAGCGTTCCAGTGAGCGAACGTGACGCTCCAATGCGAAGAACCCGGTCGTTTTGCCACTCGTCGAGGCACTTCGGTTCACGGCCACTGACATCTCCGTTGGTTCACAGCTCCGCTCTCCGAGACGTAGAGCCGTTTCTCATCGGGCGAAAAGCACAGGCCGTTCGGCCCTTCGAAATCATCCGCCACGACGGTGAGCGACCCGTCGCGCAGATCGAAGCGGTACACCGACGGCGGCAACTCTGGCGACTGCTTGGTGGCACATCGCTGACGAGCAGGCTGCCGTGGTCGGCGAACCAGACCGGACCTTCGAGCCAGCGTGCCTGGTCGAACAGCAGCTCGAGTTCGGCATTCGCGAGCACGAAGGACCGAAAGCGCGGCTCGACGATGTGGTGTTTCGGCACGTCGTTCATGGCTAGCGAAGATGGCATGCCTGGCCGACCGGCTCGACGTGCAGACGAATGGTGATCAGGTGGGCCGGCTCGGCGCCGATCGTGCCCGAGCGATGGCCCTTGCGCCCTTGCGCATCAGCACGACAGTGCTGGTCTTCGCCCAGCGAAAGCTCGCCCGGCCCCATCTCGATGCGCGTGCCGTCCATCGCCTCGACCCACCAGCGGCCGGACAGGGGAACGATCCATTGCGGCGCCGGATTTTCATGCCAGTCGCCGACCCAGCCCACCGGCTGCACGGTGAAGACGACCGTCGCCTCGCTGCGCGGCTGCTCGTCGTTCCACTGCGGTGCAGCCTGCCCGACCTGGGCCAGCTGGAACGCCGTGAGCGCGCAGCGCGTCTGATGGCTAACGCCATCGCCGTCGGTCCACAGGTGCCAGTAGTGCGTCAGCGGTGCATTCATGAGAGGCCTGCCCCCAGCGCCACCAGAAGTAGTCCGCCGGCGAGTCCGAAGTTCTTGGTGAAGTCCCAGAAGTGCTGGCGATCGACACTGTCGCCGTCGGCCCACAAATCGCCGCGGCGCCAGAACGGGTGGTACAGCAAGGCCGTCACGACGCAAAAGGCCGTGAGGACAAGAGCGGCCATTCGCGCATGCCACTGCAGGACGATGCACATGGGCGCCAGCACCTCGATCACCATCGCGCCGACCAGCAAGATGGCGCCACCGGGCAGGAAGGACGAGTCGGCCTGTGCGAGCGCAGCTTTCCAGTGCAGCACCTTGTCCAGCGCGCTGAACGGAAACATCAGTACCAGGCAGATGCGCGCCAGCAGCATGAGCAGGTCTTGGTGGTTTCCAAGGCTCATGCGTGAGTCACTCCGAGACGCTCGCCGATGTGGGCGGCAACGCGCAGCGCATTCGCGATGAGAGTCAACGTCGGATTGACCGCGCCGATCGAGACGAAGAAGCTGGCGTCTGTGACGTAGAGGTTGTCGAGTTCATGCGCCTTGCAATTCAGATCCAGCACCGAGGTGGCCGGGTCGGTGCCGAAGCGCGCGGTGCCGGCCTGGTGCGCCGTGCCGCCCAGCGCGATGTCCTTGCCGAAATAGAGCTTGCGCTCCAGCAGCTTGACGTGCGCGCCAGCGCCGTCGAGCAAGCCCTCCAGCTTGGCCCGCAGGCGGTGATGCGCCTCCATGTTGTTGGGCGCGAGGGCGAGCGTGACGCGACCGTCGTTGCCAAGCTGGATGCGGTTTTCCGGTCGCGGCAGATCTTCGCTGGACAACCAGAAGTCCAATGAATGACGCGCCATCGCCTCGAACGGCATGTCCGGCAGCCATTCGAGCCAGGACGGCAACGACTCGCCCCGGATCTGGTCCGCATGCGACTTGGCGCACATCTGGATCAGACCCAGCGGATGGTTCCAGTCGGGTGCGCCGAAGTAATAGTCGCTCACCGCGAGCGTCTTCTGGAATGTGGTGTCGTTCGGCTCGCGCGACAGCGCCATCAGCACCGACTGGTTGTGGCGCATGTAGTTGCGCCCGACCTGACCCGACCCGTTGGCAAGCCCGTTCGGATGCGCGTCGTTGGAAGAACGAAGCAGCAACAGCGCCGTGCTCAGTGCCCCGCAGGCCACCACCACGATATCGCCCGAATAGCGCTCCTGCCGGCCATGGCGAGTGACGCAGGCGGCCGTGACGCGACGTCCCGACGCATCGGTCTCCAGGCGGTCGACCATGGCGTTGGTCAACAGCGTGACATTGGGATGCTCTCGCAGCATCGGATCGATGCACACCACCTGCGCGTCGGCTTTTGCGTCGAGTGGACAGGGAAAGCCGTCGAAGGCGTCGCAGCGAATGCAGCGGCTGGTGCGCGTCGGCTGGCCGTCGCGCTCTTCGAGCAGGATGCCCAGGGGCAAATGGAAAGGCCGCAAACCCTGCGCTGCCAGGCTGGCATGCAACGCCTCGATGCGGGGCTCGTGCGAGACCGCGGGATAGGGGAAGGCTGAGCTGCACGGCGGCTCGTTCGGATCTTCGCGGCGCTGCCCGTGCACGTGGAAAAGGCGCTCCGCTTCGTCATACCAGGGCGCGAACTCTTCATAGCGCAGCGGCCAGGCAGGCGACACACCGTCGCCATGCACGAGCTCGCCGAAGTCGCGCTCGCGCAGTCGCAACAACGCCGCGCCATACACCTTCGAATTGCCGCCCACATAGCGATGCAGCCCCGGTTCGAACTTCTGACCCTCGGCGCTGTACCAGGCCTCGCGCGCCTGATAGCGCCCGTGCACGAAGACTTCGCTGGAACTCCAGTTGGCCGTCTCTTTCGGCAGATAGTCGCCGCGTTCGAGGATCAGGATGCGCTTGCCGCTGGGCGCGAGCCGGTGGGCCAGCGAGGCACCACCGGGGCCGCTGCCGACGACGATCAGGTCGTAATGGTCAGCCGCCACTGGCAAACCCAGGGAAGAGCGTCATGCCGCCGTCCACGAACAGCGAGATGCCCGTCACATAGTCCGACGCGTCGGAAGCCAGCCACACGGCCGCCTGTCCGATGTCCGCCGGTTCACCGATGCGCTTGTAGGGCACCAGCTTCATGAGGTCTGCATAGGCATCGGGGGTCTGCCATGCGGCGGTGTTGATCGGCGTGCGGATCGCGCCGGGCGCGATGGCGTTCACCCGGATGCGCAGGGGTGCAACTTCCTGCGCCAGGCTCTTCATCAACATTTCAACGCCGCCCTTCGATGCCGCGTAGTTGGCATGGCCAGCCCACGGAATCATCTCGTGCACCGAGCTCATGTGGATGATCTTGCTCGCGGCCGTCGAGACCTTTTCATCGACGCCGCGGCGGACGAATTCGCGTACGGCACTGCGCGCACACAGGAACTGGCCTGTCAGGTTGACGCCGATGACGGTATGCCACTGGTCTAGCGTCATCTGGTGGAACGGTGCGTCGCGCTGCAGGCCAGCATTACAGACCACGACATGCAACGTGCCGAAAACCTTGATCGCCTCCGCGAACATAGTTTCGACCTCCTGCTCATCGCTCACATCGGCCCGGAGTGCAATCGCACGTCGACCGAAGCCCCGGATCTCTGCTGCGACAGCCTCTGCGGCTTCGGGATCCGAGACGTAGTTGACGACCACGTCGGCCCCCGCCCTGCCAAGCGCCAGAGCGACTGCGCGACCGATGCCGGAGTTGGCGCCCGTCACCAACGCAGGCTGTCCCTCCAGCACGATGGGAATGGGTGGACGTGGCAACGGAGGACTGTCCTCTGGCAACACACGATCGTTCGGCGCTGGCGCTCCCAGGACGGAACTGGTGTCGGATGATGTGGTCATGGGAGAGTTGAGAGCCGAGACTTGGGAGCCAGAGCAAATGCAACCCTGCGCCGCTGGGGCAATGTCCCGTGAAAGGAATGTGGTGGCAGCGCTGCCAGACAGGGCCGCTATAAGGCATGTCGGCATGGCCCAAGCTGTTTTGTTTTCCAGTTCGAACTTCCGGCGTCGGGCAGCAATCGGACAATTGCCCAACGACTTCAGGAAACTCATGATCTTCAGACGTCCCGTCCTGACTGCCAATCTGCGGTTTGCAGCGCCGAGTCTTCATGCCTTAAGTGCATTTTCCGCATGATCAGCGACGACATCGACGCAGATCGGCACACACGACGCGAGCGTGCCGCGCAAGCACCGCCGTCGGACACCCACTCACCCGCCGATCGCTACCAGGAACTGTTCGTCGCCGTGCAACGCGACGGTGTCTTCGACGACTCGAAGACGTTCGTCGACTGTGCGCCCATTGGCACGCCGGTCGAGATTCTTGCCGCCTACCGTGCGCAGTGCAAGGCGGAAGGGTTCGACCTCCATGCCTTCGTGAGCCGGCACTTCGCACTCCAGCACCATGCCGCCAAGCACTACCGGTCGCTGCCCGGCCAGCCGATCGCGCAACACATCGAAGGGCTTTGGGACCAACTCACTCGGCATCCCGCACAGCATCCCCACGGTGGATCGCTGCTGCAGTTGCCACACCCGTATGTCGTGCCCGGTGGCCGCTTCGTCGAGATGTACTACTGGGATTCTTACTTCACGATGCTGGGCCTCGTCGGCGCCCCGCGCGAGGCGTTGCTGCATGCGATGACGGACAATTTCGCGTATCTGATCGATACCTACGGTCATGTGCCGAATGGCACCCGGACCTACTACCTCAGCCGGTCCCAACCCCCCGTCTTCGCATTGATGGCGGAGCTGTGCGAGTCGTGTCATGGCAAGGGTGCGATCCGCTATTTGCCCCAGCTCGTGCGCGAACACGCGTTCTGGATGAACGGCGCCGAGCAGCTCTTGCCAGGCCATGCCCACCGACGCGTCGTCGCCCTCAAGGATGGCGCGCTTCTCAACAGGTACTGGGACGATCGCGACACGCCGCGCGAGGAATCCTGGCGGGAAGACGTCGCCACCGCTGCGTCTTCGGGCCGATCCGCTGCCGAGGTCTACCGCGACCTGCGCGCCGCAGCCGAATCCGGATGGGATTTCAGCTCGCGCTGGCTCGACACGCAACGAATGGACGCCGACCGAAAGCTGGCGTTGTCCACCATTCGAACCACTCGCATCGTGCCGGTGGATCTCAATGCGCTGCTTCACAAACTCGAGTCGACGATTGCGAGGCTGAGCGACGACGCGGGGGACGCGAAAACATCGGAGGCATTCCGGCGGCACGCGCAGCATCGACAGGAGGCGATGACTCGTTATCTATGGGACGACGACGCATCCGCCTTTCTCGACTACGACTGGGAACGCGCGACGTCGCGGCGCGAGCTGAACGCCGCAGCCGTCGTCCCCCTCTTCACAGGCTGCGCGACGCACGCACAGGCCGATGCATTGGCGGGCCGCATGCGTGCTGAACTCCTGGCGCCAGGCGGCCTGGCGACGACGGGCCTGGCCAGCGGCGAGCAATGGGATCGACCCAACGGCTGGGCCCCACTTCAGTGGATGGCTGTTCGCGGCCTCCACGACTACGGGCATGCGGCACTGGCCGACGAGATCCGTGCCCGTTGGCGCAAGACCGTCGAGGAGGTCTATCAGCGAGAAGGGAAACTGGTCGAGAAGTACGCACTGCGCGAAACGCACGATGCGCCGTCGACCGGCGGCGGAGGTGGCGAGTATCCGCTGCAGGATGGTTTTGGCTGGACCAACGGGGTGGTAGCGCGCTGGCTGTGATCGCCCTCGGGTTGCTCCGTGTCCGGGCCGGCCTGAACGCTCGTCCAGCCCTCTTCATTTCGACTGTCGAAATGGAATTTACCGCACCGCACCAATGGCGGATCGCACGACACGACCAATGGTCAGTCCCTGAACCAGGATCGAGAACACCACCACGCAATAGGTCAGCGCAAGGATGATCTCGCGTTCGGCGCCGACCGGCAGAGACAGTGCAAGTGCGACCGAGATTCCGCCGCGCAGTCCGCCCCATGCGAGCACGCGCGGAGAGCCGTGCGGCAGGCGGAACAAGGTGCCGGCGATGCCGACGGGCAAGCCCACCGTGATCCAGCGGGCCGCCAGGGTCACGACGATGGCCACCACTCCCGCGACGAGAATCGGCGCGGTGAAGGCGATCAGCAGCACCTCGAGACCGATCAGCACGAACAGCACGGCGTTCAGGATTTCGTCGAGCAATTCCCAGAACATGTCGATGTAGCGGCGCGTGTGATCGGACATGGCAAGCGCACGACCACCGTTGCCGATCATGAGTCCACAGACCACCATCGCCAACGGCCCCGAGACATGGAGATGGCTGGCCAGCGCGTAGCCGCCCATCACCGCAGCCAGCGTGAGCAACACCTCGACCTGGTACTGGTCGATGCTGCGCAGCAAGCGGAATGTCACGTAGCCCAGCACCAGGCCGAAAGCGATGCCGCCACCGGCTTCGCGCAGCAGCAACCCTCCAGCGACCGCCAGCGTCGGCGCGCTGCCGCTGGCCAAAACACCCAGCAGCAGCGCGAAGATCACCACCCCGACGCCATCGTTGAACAGCGACTCGCCGGCGATCACAAGCTCCAGGTTCTTCGGCGCACCGGCGGAATTGAGAATGCCCATGACCGCGATCGGATCGGTCGGCGAGATGAGTGCGCCGAAGAGGAGGCAGTACAGAAAGGGCAGCTGGACACCGATGAATGGGAGCACCAGCCACATGCCCGCGCCGACCACCAGGGTCGAGGCCATCGTTCCGACCAGGGCCAGCACGGCGACCTGCCATCGGTATTGCCGCAGCGCACGCAGATCGACATGCAATGCGCCAGCGAACAGGAGGAACGACAGCATGCCCTGCATCAGCACATCGGAGAAATCGATCGAGCGCAGAAACGATTCCTCGTACTGGCGCAGCCCATGATCGAGGCCGAGTGCGTTGAGGCCGAGCAGGACGAGCGAAATGCCCAAGGCGATGGCCATCACCCCAATGGTGGTGGGCAACCTGACGAAGCGGTGGTTAAGGTAGGCGAGCAACGCCGTGACGACGAGACAGATGGCGGCAATATCAAGCATGTACGGCAACTGTATAGGCCGAGCGACAGGCGGAGCGCCTCGAGAGTGATGGAGGACACCGCGCCCGTCGCTCCGGTGGTCGATGAAGCGCCGAGTGGGTTGCGCAGTTTGCGGATGGGGGCGTTCAGGGGAACAACTGACGCAATGTCGCAAGCCTCGCGCTCAACCGCCTGCCCCCGCGTGGGACGCAGTGCACAGCGCGACTCGGTCGGAGGCCTCAGTCGGGCGTGCGATTGGCCAGGCCCACAGCGATGGCCAACTCGGACAGCTGGTCGGCGTGCTGCGTGGCCAGCCGAGCAAGCTTCTTGCGGCCTGCAGCAAGCAGATGAACTTCAACCTGGCGTCGGTCCACCGCACTCGCCTTGCGCCTGACGAGTCCGGCTTCCTCGCAACGCGAAACCAGGGCGACCACACCGTGCGGCTGCGCCTGCAGCCGCTCGGCAATTTCTCCGATCGACGCCCACTGTCTTCCTGGAAACCCTTGCGTGTGAAGCATCAATTGGTACTGCAGCACCGTGATGCCCTCCTCCCGTGCAGCGTCTTCGCTGAACCGCAGGAAGCTGCGCAAGCGAAAGCGGAAATCTGAAAGAGCTTCGAAGCGCTGCTTCTCCGCTGCACCTTGGTTGTTTGTCATTGGCTGTGTGCTCGTCGGACGGATGAATGTAGCAGTGGCTTGCGGACTGTTCCCGCAGTGCGAAGGGTTATTACTCACGACGTGACATACATAACCTCATAACATGACATATCTGAACGCAGCCTGACCCGGCGTCATGGCTGCGTTTCTGCTTTCGTGCAGGCTTCCGCTGTCGAATTCCACTTCCCTGAGAGATCTTCCCAAGCCATGAAAATCAAGAGCCAGAAGGACTTGCTGTCCGGTCTCATGTTCAGTGGCGTCGGCCTGGCCTTTGCCATTGGTGCGATGAACTACAACATCGGAAGCGGAGCCCGAATGGGGCCTGGCTATTTCCCGCTTGTGCTCGGCATCCTGCTGGCCATCGGTGGCGGGGTGGTCATGGTGGGGGCTCTGTCGGCAGGTCCGGCCGGCGGTGACCCGGTCGGGCGCATCGCCTGGAAACCGCTGACCCTGGTCATCGGCGCCAACCTGGTGTTTGGCCTGCTGCTCGGAGGCCTGCCGACGATGGGCGTTCCGGCGATGGGGTTGATGATCGCGATCTATGCCTTGGTGCTGATCGCAAGCCTTGCCGGCACACGTTTCACGCTCAAGGCGGCCCTCATCCTGGCCACGATCCTGGCGATCGGCAGCTACCTGACCTTCATCATCGGCCTGAGCCTGCAGTTCCAGGTCTGGCCCACGTTCATCACCGGCTGAGGTCTGAATTCCATGGAACTGATCCACAACCTCGCCATCGGCTTCGAAGCCGCGCTCACAGTTCAAAACTTGATCTATTGCTTCGTGGGCTGCCTGCTCGGAACGCTCATCGGCGTGCTCCCCGGCATCGGCCCGGTCGCGACGATCGCGATGCTGCTGCCGGCCACCTACGCGCTTCCCCCGGTGGCCGCGCTCATCATGCTGGCCGGCATCTACTACGGCTCGCAGTACGGCGGCTCGACCACGGCCATCCTGGTCAACCTGCCCGGCGAATCGTCCTCTGTCGTCACCGTCATCGACGGGCACCAGATGGCCAAGCAGGGACGGGGCGGACCGGCGCTCGCGGCCGCGGGGCTCGGGTCGTTCTTTGCCGGCTGCGTCGGCACCTTGGTGCTCGCGGCCTTCGCGCCGCCGCTGACCGAATTGGCATTCAAGTTCGGCCCGGCGAAGTACTTCTCTCTGATGGTGCTGGGATTGATCGGCGCGGTGGTGCTGGCCTCCGGATCGCTGATCAAAGCCATCTGCATGATCATGCTGGGCCTGCTTCTGGGCCTGGTCGGCACCGATGTGAATTCAGGCGTGGCGCGCTTCAGCTTCGACATTCCCGAACTCACCGACGGCATCAGCTTCGTGGCCATCGCCATGGGCATCTTCGGTTACGGCGAGATCATCGCGAATCTGTCACGC
The DNA here is from genome assembly GCF_046115955.1 of Variovorax sp. GrIS 2.14. Taxonomy (NCBI): domain Bacteria; kingdom Pseudomonadati; phylum Pseudomonadota; class Betaproteobacteria; order Burkholderiales; family Comamonadaceae; genus Variovorax; species Variovorax sp. GrIS 2.14. The sequence goes on along the minus strand of NZ_JBJXIA010000004.1, from coordinate 336,684 downwards.
AGCGAAGAAGAGGGCCAGGTCTTCACGGCCAAGCTGCACGGCCTGATGCCCACCAAGGAAGATTTCAGGAACATGATGCCTGCCGTGCTTAGAGGCACGGCGCTGGGCTGTTCGCTCGGCATTCTTCCGGGCGGAGGCTCGCTGCTGTCGGCCTTTGCTTCCTACACGCTCGAAAAGAAGATCAAGCTGCGGCAAGGCGAGATTCCGTTCGGCAAGGGCAACATCCGCGGCGTCGCCGGCCCGGAGTCCGCCAACAATGCCGGCGCGCAGACGTCCTTCATCCCGCTGCTCACCCTTGGCATTCCAGGCAATCCAGTGATGGCCCTGATGGTCGGTGCCATGACCATCCACAACATCCAGCCGGGTCCGCAGGTCATGACCAGCAACCCCGAGCTGTTCTGGGGCCTGATCGCGTCGATGTGGATCGGCAACCTGATGTTGATCATCCTGAATCTGCCGCTGATCGGCGTGTGGATCAAGTTGTTGTCGATCCCCTACCGCTGGCTCTTCCCGGCCATCGTGCTGTTTTGTGCCATCGGCGTGTACTCGACGAACAACAACACCTTCGATGTCTGGATGGTCGGCTTCTTCGGAGTCGTCGGCTACGCCTTCCTGAAACTGGGTTGCGAGCCTGCGCCGCTGTTGTTGGGCCTGATCCTCGGACCGATGATGGAGGAGAACCTCCGGCGCGCGCTGCTGTTGTCCCGAGGGGATTGGGGGGTGCTGGTCACCCGGCCGATCTCGGCGGGGCTGCTGGTTGCTGCTGTGCTGTTGCTCACCGTCGTGTTGTTGCCGGCAGTTAAATCGAAACGCGAAGAAGCGTTTGTAGAGGAGTAACCCGATGCACATATACCTCTCCCGTCTCTGCATTGCCATTCCCGGCGGGACATTGGTGGTCCTGGCCGCATGCAGTACCCAAGTTCCCTTGAATCCGACCTCGCCGTTTTCGCCTGCACGGATTTCGACGGCATCGCCTGGCCGCGTCGAGCAGGCGGTCGTGGTGCCCTCCCCCACCGCCCTGCACCCGCCCAAGGCCGATTTTGCGATGCCCGCGCGCGGCCCGGCGCGGGCATGGTTCGACGGCGCCGGCAACCCGGGCATCGATATCGTGGGGCAACCCGGCGATCCGGTCTTCGCCTCGCGCGACGGCCGCGTCGTGCTTGTGAGCAGTGCCCTGCCCGCCTACGAAACCATGATCGTGATCAAGCACGACGACACGTTCATCACGGCTTATGCGCACCTCGGAAAGACGCTCGTGCGCGAGAACGACGAGGTGCGCCAGGGCCAGCAGATTGCAGAGTTTGGCTTCCGGAAGAACGACGAGGTCGCGCTGCATTTCGAGATTCGCAAGATGGGCGTCGCGGTCGATCCCGAGCTCTACCTTCAGGGCCTCGCCCATTGAGATCTTCTTTTTTCTACTTCACACGGAACCCATCACGAATGCTTCATCCCAAGCGACTTTTGAATCTGTTCATCCTGCTCGCGATCTGCTGGCTCGCAGCGCCATCGGCGTTGGCCGCCCAGATGGTCAGCGCCGCCGGCAACACCGTCAACATGCGCACGGGGCCCGGGACAAGCTACGTCGCGCGCTGGACAGTCGACAAGGGCTACCCATTCAAGGTGCTCGCGCGCAAGGGCAAGTGGCTCAAGGTCAGCGACTTTAAGCACGACTCGGGCTGGGTCTATGGCCCGCTGATGAACAAGACGCGGCACTACATCGTGAGTGCGGCCTCGGCGACGCTGCGCGCAGCCCCCAACGCACGCAGTGCCGTGGTCTTCAGGGCCGCCCGGGGCGATGTGCTGCGCAAGCTTCGCCAACGCGGGCGCTGGATCAAGGTGCGCCACGAACACGGCCCGGTTGGCTGGGTGGTGAAGAGCAGGCTCTGGGGATGGTGAGCGCCGTGAATCACCTTGAACACCACGCTTACCAACGGATTGCACGCACATGAACGACTTCATGCAAACCATCCAGGCGATCAACTGGGAGCGCTGGAGCACCCCTGCACTTTCAGGGCTTCGGATCGTGCTGATCGTGGTGGTCGCGTGGATTTCGATCAGCGTGCTGCAGCGCGCAGTGCGCGTGGTCCGCCTGCGGGTCGAAGGGCGCCTGGATGGCACCGACAGCGCGCGACGCGCCGAGACATTGGGTCGCGTCGTGCGCTACCTGATCGCCATGGTGATCAGCGCCGTCGCGGTCATGCTGGTGCTGGCGGAAGTTGGCGTGTCGCTGGCACCCATCCTGGGCGCTGCCGGCGTGGTGGGTCTCGCCATAGGCTTCGGCGCCCAGAGCCTGGTCAAGGACTACTTTACGGGCTTCTTCATCCTGTTCGAGGATCAAATCCGCACCGGCGACGTCATCAGCATCGCGGGCATCGGTGGCTCTGTTGAAGACATCACGCTGCGTCATGTCCGCCTGAGAGACTACGACGGCAATGTGCACTTCGTACCGAATGGACTGATTACCTCGGTGACCAACATGTCCCGGTCCTTCGCACAGGCCGTGATGGATGTGGGCGTCTCTTACCGCGAAGACGTCGATCAGGTGATGGCACTCATGGCCGAGGTCGGTCGACAGCTGAGAGCGGATCCTGACCATGCCGTAAAAATCCTCGGCGACTTGGAGATTGCAGGCGTGGAGCGCCTTGATGACAGCGCCGTTGTACTGCGATGCCGCTTCAAGGTAGCACCGCTCCAGCAATGGACGGTCAGACGCGAATACCTGCGCCGCATGAAGGCGGCGTTCGACGCACAAGGCATTGAGATCCCGTTTCCGCATGTCACCGTTTATGCGGGCGTAGGCAAGGACGGCTCGGCTCCGGCGTTGCCGGTGCGGCTGCCGGGCGGTGCCCTCGAGGCCCAGGCGGTGCTCGATCATGTGCTGCCTTGAGCGCAGCGACAGCATCAACGTCGGCGAAGAGATTCAGCGCAGTGACAGACAGAACGGTCCTGCGAAAGACGTGAATACGTCGCGACGGTAGCTAGAGTGTCTTGCAATGCATCCCGCCTTCGTCCCCGCTGACCGATTGCGCTTCGCTTCAGGTTCCCTGGGGCTGATCTTCGCCACAGGCAGGCAGTGGTCTGCCTATGTTGTTGCCACTCTGGTGTTGGCCGGCTGCAGCCAAGGCTACCCGACGTCCAATGCCCCGGACACACGAAGCATGGGCGCCGCGCAACATCTGGCAGCAATCAACGGTATGTTGGCGTCCGATCCAGACCACGCCTCACGCGAAGCGCTGCTGGTCAACGCATGCACGTTGCGCTTCACTGCTTTACTCTCCTTTCAACATCGCATTCAGGGATCACCTGCAGGAACTCGTCAGGCGATGCTGGGCCATAAAAGGATCAAGACCATAGGCCTGCGCGACCTTAGACAGCGACAGCCACGCTCTCGACCACACCATCCTGAGGGCGTTGGCCAGACGCCGTCGCCAACGACAGAACTTTTCATGTTGGAGCTGCGCGCGTAATGCATCACAATGTGACCTATTAGGCTCGCAGCGGGAAAATACCGAGCACGCCGAAATTGTTTCGGATTGGGCAAGGATCGTCCGCGCGATTCGCAATCACAGCGTTTCACGCCACAGCAGCATCAATTTACGGGTATGAAATCACGTCAAGAAACTCTGGGAAGCGCGTCTCCCTCCGACAGGTTCGGAGGGCGTGTGGCGGCGTGCCTGACGGTGGGCACCGACGAACTGCCTGAAGCCCAACTCGCCCGACTTGAAGCTGCTCGAAGCCGCGCACTCGGGCGCAAGAAGAAGGCTTTGAGTCGCCCGATGCGATCAACGGCCCGCCGCATCCCGTCGTGGCTGCAGTTGAGCTCTCGCGGACTGAAGCTTGCGACGGTGGTCCCGTTTGTTCTGCTCGCGGCGGGTCTCTGGACGATCGACACGGTCACCATCGAGAACCTTTCAAGCGATATCGCGGAAATCGAACTGAGGCTGTTGACCAGCAAGCTGCCGCTTGCCGCATACACCGATCCAGGCTTCGCCGAGTTCGTGCGGCGCGATCGGCAGAACGCCGTAGCCGCTGCCGACGGGCCAACTTGAGGCTGTCGCTCCCGCCAAGTGAGCATCGTCGGTGATCTCACAGTGCAGCAGTGCCTTTAGGTGCCGGCACGCTGGCAGATCCGATCGAGATGCCCAATGACAAGCCGCGCTCACTCGTACACAAAAATGCCTGAAGCAGAACCGCTGAACAACGGTTCACACTTGCATCGATGGGCATGCCAACCCGGCTGCCGTCGTCGACCGGGCATCGTGGGCCGCCCTGAAACTGAACGCTCCTCTCGGATCGCTTTGGCGACGGTGCGCTGGGCGAGCATCGGAGGACGAATGAAACGTCTCGTCATCGTGAGCCCACTCCTCTTGCTTGCAGCCTGCGCGAGTTCGGGCCTGTCAGCCAATGGGATTCACTCCCTCGAAGTGAGCAGCCCACATCGTTTCGCCCTGCGTACGACAGCGATCCTGGAAGCGTCCAGACAATGTCGAGAGAACGGCAAACGAGTCGATATCCTTCAGGTGGATTCCAGTGGACTGACGCCCTTTACAAATCTGCCTGAGGCCGAAGCCGTGTTCCGGTGCGACTGAGGGTTGCGATTTCCGCAATGGCAGGGTTCGCCGCGGTCGATCTCTGTGAATACCGTAGTGCCGCCCAACAGATTTGTCTGATCATGATCGTTTGCTTTCGTTTCAACTTCGTCCTGGCGCTGTCGCTGGTGAGCGCCTCGGCCCTGAGCGCCACAACCCACGACGCGACCGAACTGAACGTCAAGTACCACGATGTTCAGAAGTGCACTGAGCGCACCCTGGGAAAGCAATGGGAAGCGCGGTATGGCATTGAAATGGCACTTAACCGTTGGGGTGCGATCGAAGCGACGGGCGCCTCCATTGACACGGCGCCGCAGGTCGTTCGCGTCACAGATCTTCGATGCCGGTACCAGAGCGATCTGGCCGGTGAACCGCGGCCTTGATGCTGGCTGGCAAGGTGATGGTGACGGGCGGAGAGCCCACCTATTCAAGCGCGAATGTCGCGAGTTGTCGCCTCTGTTCACCCGAATTTGCACCCCCGAAAGAATGCAGTGTCAAAACACGATGTGAAGTGACCAGACGCAAAAAAGCCCCGACAGGCGGGGCTTTAGAGCGCTTGCTGATGCACCGTGAAGTGATCTGAAAGCTATAGCTGGCGGAACCGGAGGGATTCGAACCCTCGATGAGGCTCTACACCCCATACTCCCTTAGCAGGGGAGCACCTTCGGCCACTCGGTCACAGTTCCTGAAAGAAGCCGCAATTATGCCAGCTTCCACGCCGCTTTCAAGCGGGCGGCTGATCCAGATCGAAGGCCTTGTGCAGCGCGCGCACGGCCAGTTCCATGTACTTTTCATCGATCACGACCGATGTCTTGATCTCGCTGGTCGAGATCATCTGGATGTTGATGCCCTCTTCGCTCAGCACGCGGAACATCTTGCTGGCCACGCCCACGTGGCTGCGCATGCCGATGCCGACGATGCTGACCTTGCAGATCTTGGTGTCGCCGACGATCTCTGCCGCGCCGAGCGTGGGCAGCACTTTGGCCTTGAGCAGGTCCATCGCCTTGGCGAACTCGCTGCGATGCACCGTGAAGCTGAAGTCGGTTTTGCCGTCCTTGCTCAGGTTCTGGATGATGACGTCCACTTCGATGTTTGCATCGGCGACGGCACCGAGGATGTGATACGCGATGCCCGGCTTGTCGGGCACGCCGAGCACCGAGATCTTGGCCTCGTCACGGTTGAACGCGATGCCGGATACGACGGCTTGTTCCATTTTTTCGTCTTCCTCGAAAGTGATCAGCGTGCCGGACTTGGCCTCTTCAACGATGTCGATATCCCACGGCGTAAAGCTCGAAAGCACGCGCAGCGGCACCTTGTACTTGCCGGCAAATTCGACCGAGCGAATCTGCAGCACTTTTGAGCCTAGGCTCGCCATTTCAAGCATCTCTTCGAAGCTCACCGTCTTCAGGCGGCGAGCGTCCGGCTCCACGCGCGGGTCGGTCGTGTAGACGCCGTCGACGTCGGTGTAGATCAGGCACTCGTGCGCCTTCATGGCCGCGGCAATGGCAACAGCCGACGTATCGCTGCCGCCGCGTCCCAGCGTTGTGATGTTGCCGGCGTCGTCGACACCTTGAAAGCCGGTGATGACGACGACGCGGCCGGCATCGAGGTCGGCGCGCACGCGCTCGTCGTCGATGCTCTCTATGCGCGCCTTGGTGTAGGCGCTGTCGGTGCGAACCGAAACCTGCCAGCCGGCATAGCTCACCGCTTCCATGCCCTCGGCCTGCAGCGCGATGGCCAGCAACGCCGACGAAGCCTGCTCGCCGGTCGAGGCAAGCATGTCGAGTTCCCGGTCGTGGCCGCGGCTGCCGGTCTGCTGAGATGCCAGCTCCTTGGCGAGACCGAGCAGGCGGTTGGTTTCGCCGCTCATGGCGCTGGGGACCACGACCATCTGGTGGCCGGCGCGCGCCCATTTGGCGACGCGCTTGGCGACGTTGCGGATGCGCTCGGTGGAGCCCATCGACGTGCCGCCGTATTTGTGAACGATCAATGCCATGGGTGAATTGGGAAGAGAAAGAAACCGGGCGCTAGGCCTTAGGCAAGGGCGCGGAATTGTACCAATGCAGGTGCTCGGACTGCCGCTGGGCAAAGCCGTCGGCGACCTTGATGTGGATGCGATGGCCACGCGTGGTGCAGGCGGCAATCTGGTCGAGCAGTTGGTCGAGCTGCGACGCACTCGGCGCGCGCGCGTGCGACTCTCGCAACCAGTGGCGCAACACGTTCCCCTGGCGCGCGCGCGAGAGCGCTTGCAGTGCCGGGATGCGCGGCGGATTGCCGACCAGGAAAAGGTCTTGCGCGCCCAGTTCTTTCAGGAGCTCTTGCGCCTCGGCAGCGTGCGCGGCACTGCGCGCAAAGGTCGACCGAAATTGCGGAAATGTCTGCACCAGCGCCGGCAAAAGAACAGCGCGAATCCGGTTGCGGGTGTAGCGCGCGTCGTCGTTGGTCGGGTCGTCGATCCAAGGCAAGCCGCGCGTTGCCAGCCAGGCGCGGATGTCTGCGGCCGAGACGCCGAGCAACGGGCGATGGATGGTCAAGCCCCGACGCACTGCGATGGCCGGCATGGCGGCCAAGCCCGGCAAGCCGGCACCGCGCGACAACGCCAGCAACAGTGTCTCGACCTGGTCATCGGCGTGGTGGCCGATGGCGATCGACCGGACCGACGGGCGCTCTGTGTGCGCACCGGCCATATCGTGAAACGAGGCATAGCGCGCATCGCGTGCAGTCGCTTCGGGACTGTCTCCCGCAGCATGACGTGCATCGACGTGTCGGCTGACAAACGGCACGGCCAACTGCGCGCAAACATCGGCGCAGTGCCGCTCGAAATCGTCGGCTGCAGCTTGCAGGCCGTGATGCACATGAAACGCGCGGACTCTCCCGGGCCAACGCGCAGCGCACGCCGCCAGAAGCGCAGTCGAATCAGCCCCGCCGCTGTACCCTACCGCCAGGGGCAGCGCCGGCTCGAACGCGGCGATAGCCTGCTCGAAGGCCTGTCCGGATGCAGTCACCTCGACACGCTGCGCGCCCTACTTGATGTCGGCTTTGGTGTCCGAGAAACGGCCGTAGCTTTGCAGTCGGTCGTAGCGTCGATCGAGCAGTTCCTTGACCTTCAGGTCGCTGACCTGACGGAATGCGTCGTTGAGCGCGCGCTTCAGGAAAGCCGCCATCTGGCGGTGGTCGCGATGGGCTCCGCCGACCGGCTCGTTCACGATCTTGTCGACCAGCCCGAGGGCTTTCAGACGATGCGCCGTGATGCCCAGTGCATCCGCCGCTTCCTTCGCCTTGTCGCTCGTCTTCCAGAGAATCGAGGCGCAGCCTTCAGGGCTGATGACCGAGTAAATCGAATACTGAAGCATCACGAGCTGGTCGCCTACCGAGATCGCCAGCGCGCCGCCGGAGCCACCCTCGCCGATGATCGTGACGATGATCGGCACCTCGAGCTGCGCCATCTCGAAGATGTTGCGGCCGATGGCTTCGGACTGGCCGCGTTCTTCCGCATCGATGCCTGGATAAGCGCCCGGCGTGTCTACAAAAGTAAACACCGGCAATTTGAATTTCTCGGCGGTTTTCAATAGCCGCAATGCCTTGCGATAGCCCTCGGGCTTGCTCATGCCGAAGTTGCGCGCGGTGCGCTCCTTGGTGTCGCGACCTTTTTGATGGCCCAGCACCATGCACGGCGTGCCGTTGAAGCGGGCCAAGCCGCCTACGATCGACAAGTCGTCGGAAAAATGCCGATCGCCGTGCAGTTCGACGAAGTCGGTAAATATTTCTCTGACGTAGTCGAGCGTGTAGGGGCGCTCCGGGTGCCGGGCAATCTTGGTAATTTGCCAAGGCGTCAGGTCGCTGTAGATGTCTTTGGTGAGTTGCTGGCTTTTTTTGCCCAGCTGATCGATCTCTTCAGAAATGTCCACCGCAGATTCGGTCTGGACATACCGCAGCTCTTCGATCTTGCCTTCGAGCTCCGCAATGGGCTGTTCGAAGTCGAGAAAAGTTCGTTTCGCCAACGTCTTCTCCTGTTATTCAATAGGCGACCGGTACCGGGTCGAGCGAGCGCCAAATATACCAAGTCGCGACGCTGCAATACGGTGCCCAGGCAACCGCCACCTCGCGCGCGTCGCTGCGACTGACCGGGTCACCCGAAAAGTAGTTGACGCTGATGCCGTTGAGCAGGCCCAGGTCGTCCAGCGGCAGCACGTTGGGCCGCATCAGATGAAAGATCAGGAACATCTCGGCCGTCCAGCGGCCGATGCCACGGATCGCGACCAGCTCTTCGATGATGAGTTCGTCCGCCATCGCGTTCCAGGCGTCCACATGCACTGCGCCGGCATCGAAGTGGATTGCGAGGTCGACCAGGTATTCGACCTTGCGCGCCGACAGACCGGCGCCGCGCATGTCGTCGACCTTGAGCTTGAGGACATTCGCGGGCGTTATCTTGCGCGGCAGCGCAGCGAACTTGTCCCATACCGCCTGGGCGGCCGGAACCGCGATCTGCTGGCCAACAATGCTGCGCGCGAGCGTCGTGAAAGCATCCCCACGTGATTCCAGACACGCATCGCCGAAGCGAGGAATAAGCCGCTTCATCACGCGGTCTTTCCTGGCGAGATGCTTACAGGCTTCTTCCCAGTAATCGGGCGTAAAAATCTCGACAGGCGGTGGTTTCTTTGGCGAAGGCATGGGCGCTCGGGTTGCTTCTTCTTTGCGTTCTATTGAGCTGCGGCCCAAGTCGTGCCGGTGGGGGAGTCTTTCAGCGCGATCCCCTGCAAAAGCAAGTCTTTTCGAATGCGGTCAGCTTCGGAAAAGTTCTTCGCGTCCTTGGCCGCAGTACGTTGGGCGATCAGCATCTGAATGGCCGCAGCGTCGAGTGAACCGCCAGCTTGCTGATACCCAGCTTGGAGAAAAACCTTGGGATCGCCCTGCAGCAATCCGATCGTGCCGGCCAATGCGCGCAGCAGGCCCGCGACCTCAGGCGACTTGGTACGGTTAACTTCGCCCGCAAGGTCGAACAACACGGCGACTGCCTCCGGCGTGCTGAAGTCTTCGTCCATCGCAGCCTTGAAGCGCGTGGCGTGCGGCTGGTTCCAGTCGATGGCTGCGTCCGCAGGCGGGACCAGATCAAGCGCGGTGTACAGGCGCTTAAGGGAATTGCGTGCATCGTCCAGATGCACGTCGCTGTAGTTGAGGTCGCTACGGTAGTGCGTGCGCACAAGAAAAAAACGCAACGTTTCGGCGTCGTATTTTTCCAGCACTTCGCGGATGGTGAAGAAATTGCCCAGGCTCTTGGACATCTTCTCGTTGTCAACACGCACGAAGCCGTTGTGCACCCAGAAACGCGCCAGCGGTTTGCCATGCGCGCCTTCGCTCTGCGCGATCTCGTTCTCGTGGTGCGGAAACTGCAAGTCCACGCCGCCTCCGTGGATGTCGAAGGTCTCGCCAAGCGTGGCGCAGCTCATGGCCGAGCACTCGATGTGCCAACCGGGCCGGCCCACGCCGAACACGCTATCCCATTTGGCGTCGTCGGGCTCGGCCGGCTTGGCGGCTTTCCAGAGCACGAAGTCGAGAGGATCGTCCTTGCCGTCGAGTACTGCAACGCGTTCACCGGCATGCAATTCGTCGAGCGACTTGCCCGAGAGCTTGCCGTAGCCGGGAAACTTGCGCACTGCGTAATTCACATCGCCATCGGCCGAGCGGTAAGCCAGCCCCTTGTCTTCCAGCGTGCGGATGATGTCGAGCATCTGCGGAACATAGTCCGTCGCGCGCGGCTCGATCGTCGGAGGTTCGATCCCGAGGGCGCCGATGTCCTGGTGCATAGCCACTACGGTCTCTTCGGTCAGCGCCCGGATGGTGATGCCCCGTGCCAGCGCGCGCGCGATGATCTTGTCATCGATGTCGGTGATGTTGCGCACGTAGGTCACGGCGTAGTCGCTCGCACGCAGCCAGCGTTGCACCACGTCGAAGGCCATCATCATCCGCGCGTGGCCGATATGGCACAGGTCGTACACCGTCATGCCGCAAACGTACATGCGGACATGGCCCGGCTGTAGCGGCGAAAATTCTTCCAGCTGACGCGATAGCGTGTTGTAAATGCGCAGGCTCATGGAGACTCGGAAAGCATCGGACTTACGGCCGGCCGGAGCGGGTGCGCAAGGGTAATTTTCAGGGGTGAAGGTGGGGTTGCACCGGAGGCTGGAAACGACCCCTCGGCTACAATCGGCCTCAGTATAAACGGCCGCCGCCGCATATTTTTCGGGTGTTTTTCGAGCTTGCTGCAAGGCGCTCGACCCCCCTACCTCCCGAGGCTTCATGAAGCACTTCGCGCTCTCCCCCTCCAACGCCATCCTCCCCATCTTCCGTCTTCTTTCTGCACCTTTCGTTGCCATGCTGCTGTGCCTGACGGTCGGCCCAGCACACGCCGACGACTACGGCGACGTCAACCAGTTGCTGCGGCAAGGCAAGGTACCTGAAGCACTGACCAAGGCCGACGCTTACATCGCCGGCAAACCACGCGATCCGCAGATGCGCTTTTTGCGCGGCGTGATCCTGACCGAACAGGGCAAGCAAGCCGACGCCACGGCCGCCTTCACCAGTCTCACGCAGGACTTCCCGGAACTGCCCGAGCCGTACAACAACTTGGCTGCGCTCTATGCATCGCAGAGCCAGTTCGACAAGGCACGTGCCGCCCTCGAAATGGCGATCAAGCTGAATCCGGGCTATGCGACGGCCTACGAAAACCTCGGCGACGTGTATGCCCGTCTCGCAATTCAGCAGTACGTGCGCGCGCAACAGTTCGCGTCGACCAATCCGAGCGTGACGTCGAAGCTGAAGACGGTTCGCGAACTGTTCGGGCCGGCCACGACGAGCGCGGACCCGGCTCAATTGCCAGCGGCGCCTGTGACCGCCAAGAAGCCGGTGCGCGCGAAGTAGACTTTTTTGTTCGCAGGTGCGCTGGTTACGGCCGGATGCACGCTTCCCGATTCATCTTTTCACCGGACAGATCATGGTTACAAACACACGTAAAGCAGGTGCCCTTTCGCGCCGCACTGCTCTCTTGCTTGCAGCGTCGCTAGCCGGCTCGATCGCCTTTTCAAGCGCGGCTTGGGCGCAATCCGCACCACGAGTCAAGCTCGCCACGTCGGCCGGCGACATCGTCGTCGAGCTCGATCAAGCCAAGGCACCGAAGACCGTCGACAACTTTCTGCAATACGTCAAAGACAAGCACTACGACGGGACGGTGTTCCATCGTGTCATCGACGGCTTCATGGTCCAGGGCGGCGGCTTCACTGCCGACATGCAGCAAAAGCCGACGCGCGCACCGATCGCGCTGGAGGCCGCCAACGGCCTGAAGAACGACAAGTACACCATCGCGATGGCGCGCACCGGAAACCCTGACTCGGCCACATCGCAATTTTTCATCAACGTAAAGGACAACGCGATGCTGAACGCTCCCAACCCGGACGGCCATGGCTACACCGTGTTCGGCAAAGTCGTTGCCGGCACTGAAGTCGTCGACAAGATTCGCGCCGCACGCACCGGCACCAAGGGCGGCATGGAGAACGTGCCACTCGATACCATCACCATCCAGTCGGCCAGCATCGTCAAGTGACTGGCGTGACCCAACTTTTTTGAAGGAGCCATCATGAGCAACCCCCAAGTCGAACTGCACATCAAGAACTACGGCGTCGTCACGCTCGAACTCGACCGCGCCAAGGCGCCGAAGTCGGTCGACAACTTTCTCGCTTACGCCAAGAAGGGTCACTACGACAACACGGTATTCCACCGCGTGATCCCCGGCTTCATGGTTCAGGGCGGCGGCTTCGAGCCCGGCATGACCCAGAAGCCCAGCGGCGCCGAGATCGAGAATGAAGCCAACAACGGCCTGAAGAACGACAACTACACGGTCGCGATGGCACGCACCAGCGCGCCGCATTCGGCCACGGCTCAGTTCTTCATCAACGTGTCCGACAACGCCTTCTTAAACCACACGGCACCGTCGGCGCAAGGCTGGGGCTACGCTGTGTTCGGCAAGGTCATCGCCGGCAAGGAAGTCGTCGACAAGATGAAGGCCGTGAAGACCGGCCGCAAGGGCTTTCATGACGACGTTCCGCTCGAAGACGTCGTCCTTGAAAAGGCTGTCATCACTGCGGAATAAGCGGACGGATAGACCAGGCGGAGCAAGCGGCACGATGCGTTGGGCGGCGATCGCATGAACCCATTGAGCTCCTCGTCGACGTTCCCCGAAATCATCGCGCCCGTCGGATGGCGGACCGTCGACCTCATCTCCGACCTGCACCTGCAGGCTGGAGATGCCGCAACGCTCGAAGTGTGGCGCGGGTACCTGCAGACCACGTCGGCTGACGCACTGTTCATCCTCGGCGACCTGTTCGAAGTCTGGGTCGGCGACGATGCTGCGACGCAGCCCGGCTTCGAGGCAGAGTGCGCCGAACTGCTGCGCCTTACCGCCGAGCGCTTGCCGGTGTATTTCATGCATGGCAACCGCGACTTTTTGGTCGGGGCCGGGCTGGCAGCACAGGCGAACTTCATCTTGCTCGAAGATCCCACGGTGCTGGTGCTACACGACGAACGCTGGCTTTTGAGTCATGGCGATTTGCGTTGCCTCGACGACACCGACTACCTTGCGTATCGCGCACGGGTACGGAAGCCGGAATGGCAAAGTGCAGTGCTGGCCAAACCGCTGGCTGAACGCCGCGCGCTGGCGAGATCGATGCGCGCGCAGAGCGAAGACCATAAGCGTGGACCTGACGTGGTGTGGGCCGATGTCGATGCCACTGCCGCACGCGACTGGCTGCGGCAGGCTCATGCCCGCACGCTGGTTCATGGTCACACCCATCGGCCGGCAGAGCACGATCTTGGCGATGGCCTGCGTCGTGTCGTTTTGAGCGACTGGGATGCCTCAGCGCACCCGCCTCGCGCGCAAGTGCTCTGCCTGTCGATCGCGGGCGCTCAGCGCGTTGATCTGCGCTGATCTGCGTTGACCTCTGATGTTTCGTTGGTTGCGCCGTCTTCGCGCCCTTCCCTCCATTCCCGACGCTGCATGGCAGGGCACGCTGGCGCGCTATCCATTCTTGAACGACCTTTCCGACGCCGAGCGAGACAGCTTGCGCACGCTCACTGCTGGCTTCTTGAGCAAGAAGGAATTTCACGGTGCGCACGGCTTTGCGATCACCGACGAAGTCGTGCTTGCCATTGCCGCTCAGGCCGTCTTGCCGTTGCTGCACCTGGAGGGCGGACTAACCTGGTACGACGACTTCGTCGGCGTTGTGGTGCACCCGTCTGAAGTGGTCGCGCAGCGCACGACCACCGACATGGCCGGCGTGGTTCACGAATACGAAGAAGTGGTCGCAGGGGAAGCCATGGACCGCGGTCCGGTGATGCTCAGTTGGCAAGACGTGCTCGCCAGCAGCATTACCAGCGACACCGGGTACAACGTCGTCATTCACGAGTTCGCACACAAGATCGATATGCGCAGCGGCGTTGCAGACGGCTGTCCGCCGCTGCCTGCGGGCTTTGCCGGGACAGCTAACGCGCGGGAGGCGCGAAGCGCATGGCTCGGCGCGCTTCAGTCGGCTTATGAAGTCTTTCGAGAACAGACCATCGTCGCCGAGCGATTCGGAGGCGCGCCGCCGTGGCTCGACGCATACGGGGCCGAGTCGATCAGCGAGTTCTTCGCGGTCGCGTGCGAGGCGTACTTCGTGAACAGGGTTCGCTTCGCCGAAGAGTTTCCGACGTTGCTCGCGCTGTTCGATGAATTTTTCTTAGCCGGTCAGGCCGATCGGGCCTGACCTCGGCTGACCGTTACTTGCGCAGCAGCGCCTTCAGCGCGTTCTGCAGACGACGGGCCGCTGCAGCATCGTGCGGCATCGCGAGCACCTTGCTTGCGTCCAGACCCCAGGTTTGCGCCGGTGCAGGGTCGCCGCGCTTGGTGAGCAACTTGAGTTGCAGAGCACGTCGTGCATCGAGCTGATCGGCTGGCGTCGGAACCTCCGCCGCCATCTCGAGACGCAGCAAAGCTTCGGACGCTTCATCTGCCTTGGCTGCAGGCGCGCCAGCCAACGACTGCGACCAGGCAGTTCGCACCGCTGGCGACACAGCCCGACCCAGTTCCTGCACCGAGGGCAGCTGCGACGCGTCGCGCTTTTCCCATGCGCCCATCACTTGCGACAACGCCTCGCCGTGCGCTTGTGCTGCAAGTTTGCGAAGAGCCATGTCGGCCCGTTCGAGCGCCTCGCGTTGCGCGCGGAATGCGGCATCGCCGAGACGCGGACCACGGTCTTCAAAGCGAGGAGCGCGGTCGCCAAAGCGATCGCCGCCACGGGCATCGCCCGAGCGCGGTCCACGATCGTTCGAACCACCGGGGCCGCCGGGGCCACGTGAGTCGCGGCGGTCGCCGAACTTGCCACCGCCACGCGGAGCAGGCGCGACATCGCCTCGCTTGCTGCCGGGGCGATCGTCGCCGCGGCGTGCTGCCACCACGGGCTTGGGGGCAGGCTTGGGCGGTGCGGCGGGCTCGACCGGCTCGACCGCTGCTGTTTCCTCCGCAACTTCTTCCGCACGCACTTCGTTGTCGGCGCGCGAGGAGGCGTCCGAACTGTCGGCAGGTGCGATCAGGTCGCGCGGGCCAGCAGGCGCGGTCGCAACCTCCGGCACTTCACTTTGCGCCTCGGCAGCAACCTCGCGGCCGCCTTCGAGCGCAGCGTCGGCCGGTGGTGTGCTGAGCTGCGTGCTCTCTCCGAACTCCATCGCAGCCTGTTCGACACCCACCTGTTCGGTCGCACCGACATCGGGCCCATCGGGTCCTTCGGTCGGCGCCGCGTGAGTTGCTGCAGCCGCTGGTGCAACAGGTGCCGGTGGCGGAGCTGGCGGCGGCGCTTCACCGCGAATCGCCCCTTCGAGCCGGGCGATCGCAGAGCGAATTTTTTGCACGTCGCCAGCGGCGTTGGCAGCATCGAGCGCCTTCGACGCATCCAGCACGTAGCGGTCGTGCTCGCTCATCGCCGAAGACGCCTTTTCGCGCTCTGCCGTCTTGCGGTTGAACGCGTCGTCGATGGGCGCGCGGAAGGCGTCCCACAGCTTTTGTTCATGACGACGATCGAGCGGCACAGTTTGCGCTTCGGCCTGCCAGCGCTGCTGCAGCGCCTTGACCGCGTCGATGCGCAACATCGGCTGTCCACCGAGTTCGGTGGCTTCGGCAATCATGGCTTGGCGCCGATCGACACTCTCTTTTTGAGCCAACTCGAACGGTGCACGCGCCGCGTCGAACGCTGCGTTCCAGAGCGGTTGCAGTTCGGCGAACACCTTCTCACCGATATGGCCGGCATCGCGCCACTGATCGGCGAACTGGTGCAGCGCGCGGTTGTGCGCCTTGAGGTCAGATGCGTCGGCATGCGCCTCGGCCCAGCCCTTGACCTCATCGATCAACGCGATGCGCTGCGCGCGATGTTCGGCAGCGTCCGCACGCACCTTGTCGAGCCAGGCCTCGACGACCTTGTGCGCTTCGTTGCAGGCTTCGTCGAAGCGCTTCCACAGCGCGTGGTTCGGCACGCCGCCTTGGTCGGCCTGCTTCCACTGATCGCGCAACATGCGCAGCGTTTCCTGCATCTTGCGGCCACCCAGGGCCTGGCCTTCAGGGCGCTTCAGCAAACCTTCAGCCCGAGCGACCAAATCTTCGCGGACCTTGTCGGCGCTCCAGCGCTGCCAGCCTTCGAGTTCGCCGGCAGCCACCAGGGCCGTGTGGACGCGTGCTTCCAGTTCGGGCTCGACTTGCTTGCCGTGTTGCTTCAGCACGGCGCGCAAGGCGGCGGCGGCGCCGGCGCTGGCTTTGCCATGACCTTCTGCAGTTTCCTGTTCGAGCTTGAGCAGCGCAGCCTGAACGGCTTCTTGCGCTGCGGCACGCACGGAGGGATCGACCTTCGGCGCTGCGGGCTTGGCCTGCGCAGCCTTCGGCGCGACAGCCTCGCCGCGCGCGGCGCGCAATTCGTCCGCCCACACCGGAACTGGCGGCAGCGGCGCTCCAGCGTCAGCGGCCGCAGCCTGCGCCTGCGTCAGCGCACCATGGAAAGCATCCGAGACGACGAGCAACTGCGCCTTTGACGCATCGAGCTGAGGCGCGAAGCGCGCGTCGAGGCTGTTCCAGTTGCCGTCGGCGGCAATCGCGTCGGCCTGCTCTTTCCAGTGAACGACGTCGCCGCGGAGACCCTCTTCGGCCGCTTGCGCGTCGTGCCATGACTTGGTCGACAGCACTTCGAAACGCTGCGCGAGCAGCACGGCCGCTTCACGGTGCACCTGTGCGCGATGCTGCAAGTCTTCAATGCCTTTCACGCGCTCGGTCAACTGGCTCTTGAAGCTCGCGAGCGGTTCGCGCGACAACGGCGCACCGGCCTTGGCCGCGTCGCGTTGCCAGGCCAATGCGTCGGCTATGTTGAGCTTGGGCTGCGCCAGCAGCGCCTGGGCCTTTTGCGCCCATTCGGCGCCGATGGCTTCCTGGCCCTTGGCGCGTTTGAGTTCGTCGAGCTTCTCGCGCAGCAGACGGGCGGCGCCCTTATCGCGGCCGCTCAGCTCCTTGAACACCTCCTGCATTTGCTCGGTTGAGGGATTGCCCGCGAGCCAGTCACGGATGCGGCCCGCTCTCTCGCCAGAGGTGGACGCCGTGAAAGCGCCGCCGGTGAGGTTGTCGAGGGCCTGAAGATCGTGGGGCTTGGAAGAAGTTGAAGTCACTGCGCGAAGAACGTTTTGTCTTGTTGAATTGGATAAGCGAAGGCGCCAGCGAAGGCCGGCGCACATCGCATTTTCACCGACTTGGCGATGAGGGGTCTATCGGGTCGCCAGATTGAGCTCTGCGCCGGGTTTCCAGTTGGCATCTGCAGCCCGCGTTCGCACCGCGCCGAGGAAGAGCCGATCGCTCGGCACCTTCTGTTCCAGCAGGTAGTCACGCACCACCGCACCACGCTCGACGGCGAGCTTACGCATCGTTTCTTCGTCGGTGGTGACGCTGGCCATCAGCAGGTCTTCCATCTCTTTGAGCGGCAGATCTTTTGCAAGACCGACCATGTTGCGCGGCTTGGTGATGTCGGCGCGCTTGTATACCGCGGTGAGCAGCGCGGGGTATTCGGCATCCGTCACGGGCGGTACGGCAGCCGCCGAGTCCGCCGCGGTGTCTGCGCCGGCCGCATCCGTCACCGTGCTCGCACCCGTATTCGCAACGGCGCGCGCCGCCCCGCGGCGCTTTTCAGCCTGGGCCAGTTGCCGCAGGCGCTGACGCTTGAACGCTTCGGCTTCTTTGTCGAGGCTCGATGTGCCCACCACGGTCATCTGCAAGCCCGGCCGGTCCGTCAGCGCCTTGGCCACCTTGTCCAGGCCCTGTCTCGCACTGTCCGAGAGCGCCGAGCTGCCGGCGTCGAATGCGATGGTGCTCGACTCGCCGCTGCCGCCGCCGAGCCCGCCGGTGAGCAAGCTAAAAGGAGACGTGATGGCCTTGACGATGAGATTGACCAGCGCCTTCCAGATCAGCGGTCCCACGCTGAACTGCGGGTCGTTGATGGAGCCCGACAACGGCAAATCGACATTGATGACGCCATTGCGGTCAGCCAGCAGCGCGACCGCGAGCCGCACCGGAAGGCTGTTCGGCGCGCCCTGCACTTCCTCGCCGAACTGCAGTTGGTTCAACACCATGTTGTTGGTCGCGGTGAGTCGGCCATCGGGCGCGATCTTGTAGTTGACCTCGAGGCTCAGCTTGCCGCGCTCGATGTTATGGCCGGCGTAGCGCACGGAGTACGGCGACAGCGGCGGCAGGTCGAGGTCGCGCATCTTTCCGGTGATGTCGAGTTCGAGCGGCTTGGCTAACGGATTGAGTTTGCCGACGATTTCGAGGGATGCCGTCTGCTCGGCCTTGCCGCGGAGTTCGAGGTCGGCCAGTGCGGGTGTGCCACCTGCGCCTGCTTCCGGCTGCGACGAGAACGCGCTGAGCTTACCGGTGAGTTCGGTCAGGTCTGCCGAGTAGTTCGGCTTGACGAACTGATCGGTGAAGTCGACCTTGCCGTTGATCAGGCTCATCGGGCCGAAACGAATGATCGGCTTGGGTCCGGTCGACGCGTCGCTCACCTGAGGCGCCGATGCGGCCGCCTTCGGCGCCGCAGCAACCGGATCGCCACCGACCCTCTCTTCGGCCGAGATTGTCCGGCCGGACGACGTGGCGGGACGCACCGCCGTGGTCGTCGTGCCACCACCGGGTTTACGTGTCGTGACCGCCGCGGCTGGAGCGGCTGCTGTGCCTGGCGTCGCTGGCGTGGCCGCAGTCGGCGCGGCAACTGCCCCGTTCGGCGTTGCCGCGCCCGAGGCGACCTGCTCCGGCGATTTGGCGAGATCCTGCAAATTGATGCGGCCTGTCGGGTCCACGATGACGCGGGCAAAAAAGTCTGTCAGCGTGGTCTCGCGCACATCGACGCCCAGCGCCGTGCCGGGCGCCATTGTCACTTGCAGGCCACGCAGGGCCAGGGCTTTCCAGCTGAGCAACTGGTTGGTGCGGTCGATGCCCGGCGTCTGCGTCAGGCTCGCGCTGTTGGCGCGAAAGTCTTCGAGTGCGCTGTCGCCTGCCAGCTTCAGGCTCATGCCGGCCGGCGCCGCGGCGTATTTCACCGTGCCACTGTAGCTCGCATAAGCACGCCGGATGTCGACGTTGAGCGCGTTGGCGTAGTACGCCTTGAAGGCGTGCGCGGGGAAGGCCGCCACTTCGACGCGCCCTTCAGCCGCCAGCGGTTTCAGCACGAGGTTGCCCTTGTAGTCGAACCTGCCCGCGTCGGCTCGCCCGCCGGTCACAGCGATGCGCCCGGAGACCTGCAGTGGCGACACGGTCGCGGTGTTGGGTGCGATCTTCTGGGCGCTGACTTTGAGGGCGGTCAGTTCAATGGCCACCGGCGTGCTGCCGGCCTTGTCTGAATAAGACACTGCGCCGTTGTCGACTGCCATGGTGGCAATGGTCAGTGCCCAAGGCGTGGCGTCGGCCGCGGGCGCCCCCGGCGTGGCTGAAGCGTTGACCGGCTTCGGCGCAGCCACCTTGGCCACGTCCGCAGCCTTGCTACCCGACGCTGGCGCCTTCAACCAGCGTTCGAACATCCAGCGCTTTTCGTTGTCACGCTCGACCACCACCTTGGGGTTGGTCGCGGTGAAGGATGCGATGGCGAGCGTGTGCTTCGTCATGTCGACTTCGGCATCGGTCAACTCGAAGCGCCCGACGCTGGCGACTGCCGCTTTCCCTTGCGTCAGTGCCAGACCGTCGAGCGCCAGACGAACCGCCTTGAACTTGAGTTCCGGTTTGGTCCAGGCCACGTCGATCTGCCCGCTCAGCTTGCCGTCCACCGTTGGCTCGAGGCTTTGCGCGAGGTACGGTGCTGCCAACGAAAGCGGCAACGCATCGACATCTGTCTGCACGGTGGCCGCCTTGTCGGTGGCCTCACCCTTGAATTTCAGGTGCGCGCCGGCCAGCGTCATTGAGCCGCTGAAGGGTGCGGCCTTGGCCATCGGCCATGTCACCGTGGTCGCCTGGATGGCCAACTCGCTGGCATCGATCGCAGCGGCCGGCTGCGTGGTGGCATCGCGCCACCCGATGTTGCCGCCGTTCAAGGCGACCTTGTCGACCTGAACTTTCCAGCCCGGTGCCGGCGTGTCGGTACGAGCAGCCGCGCTGTCTGCTGCCGCCGGAGGCGCAACCTTCTCCGCCGTGCCGGTAGCAGGGTCGGTCGCCAGAAGATTGAGCTGACCCGCTGCGTCGCGCGCCACCACCAGGCGCGGCGCAGTCAGCGAAACCTCGCCCAGATGCACCATGCGGTCTAGCGGCCGCACATCGGCGAGTTCGACTTTCAACGAGTCGAAGCCGAGCAAGTCGCGCCCCTTGCCGTCGGCCAGCTTGGTACCGTGCGCCTCGATCGTCCCGCTCAGTTTCAAGCCGGCCGTTGCAGCCTGCTCGAAGTCGATCTTTAGATCGGCGTCGAGCGTGCCGGCCTGCAGCTTGATCGGCAGGCCGCTCGGGATGTAGCCGATGTACGGTGCTAGATCCAGCCCCTTGAACTGAACCCGCGCATCGGTCTTGCGGTTGTCGGCGAAAGGCGTGC
Source organism: Variovorax sp. GrIS 2.14 (assembly GCF_046115955.1). Classification (NCBI taxonomy): domain Bacteria; kingdom Pseudomonadati; phylum Pseudomonadota; class Betaproteobacteria; order Burkholderiales; family Comamonadaceae; genus Variovorax; species Variovorax sp. GrIS 2.14. The sequence goes on along the minus strand of NZ_JBJXIA010000004.1, from coordinate 315,980 downwards.
TGAAAGCGGCCGAGTCGAACTTGCTGCCGTTCAGCACGAAGGCGAGCTTGGGCTCGGTCTTTACTTCGCGCTTGGACGCCAGATTGCTCAGAAATGGGACATTGAGCACCAGGTCACGCAGCGTGTGCGTGCGCTTGACCGTCTCGTCGTTGAAGTCGACGGAGCCGCCAGAGATGGCGATGTTGTAGATCGCAAAGCGCGGCGGGTTGCTCTTGGGCGCTCCAGGGGCAGCAGCCAGTTTGGCGAGAATGTCGTCGATGTCGTATTTGCCATCGGCCAGATGGGTCAGCTTGACGACCGGCGACTCGACGCGGACGGCGTCGATCACCGGTGCCAACCTCAAGACTGACTGGAGTTCCGCGTCGGCGTACAGCCGAGCCACGTGGAACTGCGGCTGGCTACCGTCAGCAGTGGCGATGCTCAGATCGTCGACTGTCAGTTCCAGCGTCCACGGCTTGAAATCTATTTTTCCGACAGTTACTTTTCGACCCAGCTTTTCACTGGCGATCTTTTGAATCTGGCTTTTCGCAATCGGCGGGACCGCCAACCAGGCGACGAGCCAAAGGCCGAGCAGCGATGCCAAAGCGACGATCCCGCGTCGCACCCACTTATTTTTTCTTAGCGATGCAGCATTCATTTGAAGTGAGTGTGCCGCAAAGGCTTTGTCGTTCCCATTGCCATTCCAGAAGCAAGAAAGCCCGGTGGCAGGACATGGTGTCTTGCTACCGGGCTCGATGGCGGGCACGAGGCTCATGCCATCTTTTCGCTCGACCGGAAGTTCAATCGTTCCGACCAAGCTGGCGGCAAGAGATTGCCACCAAGAGTGCCTCTATCGCTGGACCGCCGAATTGTTCTTTGGTCACTGGACTTTGGCGATGCCAAAATTAACTGGCTCTTCCAGATTAGGCCCTGCCCCGAGTCAATGCAAGTCGCATTTTCAATTTCTTGCAAACCGCTATTAGCAGCAATACTTTGGATTTACTCACCACGTTTTGTTAGACTGATTTTAGAATAACATACCTAGGCGTTATTCTTGACCGTGTATTTAGCCACTCCTAGAATCCGCTTCTCCCGTGATGCCAAGCGCCCGGGCCTCCATGAAATCCGCCGCCGAACTTCTCGGCTTGATCAGGCGCCCGCGCTCCCTCCTCCTCGCGCGGGCCTGATTTGTACCAATCCAGCGATTTCGCCTTTTGTACCGGTTCTCCGCCCCTCGGGGTGAACCGCCAGCAGGCGCCGCACAGAAAGGAAGAGCGATGAAACTGGCATTCGAAGCCACAGCCCAAGGATTCAGGACATTCGTGTCCGACGTGGCCGACGGTTTTTTCGAGATGACCCACAACGGTTTTGCCTTGGTAGGACTGGCCATAGTGTTTGCGGCCATAGCCCTGGTAGCGCGGCCCGACTTGCGTGAACAAGGCGAAGAGCAGCTCATGAGCTGGCTCCAGTCGCGCAAGCCCGTGCCCGCCGTGCCTGAAGTCCTCGTGAGCGATCTCGATCCCACCGCGATCGAGCGCACGACGGCGACCAGTCCGCTCGACTTGCCCAAGCAGCAAGCCGCAGTGGCTTACTGGCTCAGCAAGAAATACCGCGTTGCAGCAGAGCCCTTGAGCGCACTCGTCGCCGAGGCCTATGACCTCGGCAAGCGAAGCAAGCTCGATCCGACTTTGATCCTAGCGATCATGGCCGTCGAGTCCAGCTTCAACCCGTTTGCGCAGAGCCAGGTTGGCGCTCAAGGTCTGATGCAGGTCATGACGCGGGTGCACGGCGATAAGTACGAAAGCGCCGGCGGCACGCTGACGGCGTTCGATCCGGTGACCAACATGCGTGTAGGCGTCAAGGTGCTGCAGGAATGCATCGCGCGCGCCGGTTCGCTCGAAGGCGGCTTGCGTTATTACGTGGGCGCGGCCAACCTAGAAGACGACGGCGGCTATGCTGGCAAGGTCTTGGCCGAGCACGGACGGCTGCGTCAGGTCGCCGACGGGCGCTCGCCACCGACAACGACCGCACCCACCCCAGCCTTGCGTGCACAAGCGACACCAGCCCCGGCTCCCTTGGCAAAACCCGCCGAAGCTGCCGCAGACAAGCTGGCCTTGCTGGGCGATTTGTAAGCGATGCGGCGCTCCTGGGCGCTGAATCTTTCATCGTCGGCTACACTCGCGCGGTACGCGACTGGCGATAGGCGCACCCCGCTTCGGGGTCTCGCGCTGACGTGGAATACCACTGGGAAGCGTACCGCCTGCGGCCTTCAGCAGGTGTTCAGCCGTTCGCCTGGGCAGCCCTTGTTTGGTTGAAGAACAAGGACATCGTCTTCAAAGGACTGCCATGTACCCGCGCAATATTCTGGTCGAACAGACCGATCCTGAAATCTGGGCTGCTATCCAGGCCGAGAACGCTCGCCAGGAACAGCACATCGAGCTGATCGCGAGCGAAAACTACGCTTCACCTGCCGTCATGCAGGCGCAAGGCTCACAGCTCACCAACAAGTACGCTGAAGGCTATCCTGGCAAGCGTTACTACGGCGGCTGCGAGTTCGTGGACATCGCCGAACAATTGGCCATCGACCGTATCAAGCAGATTTTTGGCGCCGACGCTGCCAATGTTCAGCCGCATTGCGGCGCGTCTGCCAACGAAGCCGTGATGCTGGCCTTTTTGAAGCCGGGCGACACCATCATGGGCATGAGTCTGGCCGAAGGCGGTCACCTGACGCACGGCATGCCGCTCAACATCAGCGGCAAGTGGTTCAACGTGGTGAGCTATGGGCTCGACGCCAAGGAAGAGATCGACTACGACGCCATGGAGCGCAAGGCGCGTGAGCATCTGCCCAAGCTCATCATTGCCGGCGCCTCGGCGTATTCGCTGCGCATCGATTTCGAGCGCTTCGCCAAGGTGGCGAAAGACATCGGTGCGATCTTCATGGTCGACATCGCGCACTACGCCGGTCTGGTCGCAGCGGGCGTGTACCCCAACCCGGTCCCCTTCGCGGATGTCGTTACCTCGACGACGCACAAAAGCCTGCGCGGCCCGCGCGGCGGCATCATCCTGATGAAGTCGCAGCATGAAAAAGCCATTAACAGCGCGATCTTCCCTGGCTTGCAAGGCGGTCCACTGATGCACGTGATCGCAGCCAAGGCCGTTGCCTTCAAGGAAGCCATGACGCCCGAGTTCAAGGCTTACCAGCAGCAGGTCGTGAAAAACGCGCAGATCGTCGCCGAAACGCTAACCGAACGCGGCTTGCGCATCGTGAGCGGCCGCACCGAAAGCCACGTCATGCTGGTCGACCTGCGCGCCAAGGGAATCACCGGCAAGGAAGCCGAAGCGGTACTCGGCAGCGCGCATATGACGATCAATAAGAACGCCATTCCCAACGACCCTGAAAAGCCCATGGTGACCAGCGGCGTTCGCATCGGCACGCCGGCCATGACGACGCGCGGCTTCAAGGACGAAGAGGCGCGCCAGACAGCCCATCTGATCGCCGACGTGCTCGAAAACCCACGCGATGAAGCGAACATCGACGCGGTACGCGTCAAGGTGCATGCGTTGACCAGCCGCTTCCCGGTCTACAGCTGAACATGCGCACGGTGACCGCATGAAATGCCCTTTTTGCGGTCACCTCGAAACGCAGGTCGTCGAGACCCGTGTTTCAGAAGATGCGGACTTTGTGCGCAGGCGCCGTCAGTGCGCCGACTGCGACAAGCGCTTCACCACCTACGAGCGGCCGGAGGTCAACTTTCCTGCGGTCGTCAAAAAAGACGGCAGCCGTGCCGACTTCGATTCGCGCAAGGTTCGTGCGTCGATGGTGTTGGCGCTGCGCAAGCGACCAGTGAGCATCGAGCAAATCGACAGCGCCCTTATGCGCATCGAGCAAAAGCTGCTGTCCAGCGGGTTGCGGGAGATCGACTCGGCCAAGGTCGGCGAACTGGTCATGCGCGAACTCAAGCGGCTCGACAAGGTCGCTTACGTCCGCTTCGCGTCGGTGTATCGGAGCTTCGAAGACGTGGATGAATTCAGGCAGTTGCTGCGCGACATTTAGTGGCGCATCTGTAGCGCATCAGAAGCGCATCGACGTTACCAAACGTCGTTTTCTTCTGCGAACTTCGTCAATTCGAGTTTGCAAAGATTCTAAAAGGTCGCATCTGCATCGAACCAGCCCGATCGTCCATCTAGATCGACCGGCGAGGCATTTTTGCCTCCTTCTTTCGTGTAACGGCCCGTAGCATGCGGGCCCTATGCGACGCATATCCTTACTCACCGCCTATTCGTCAAAGTCGACTCACCTCGTCTCTGGCGTCACGGCCATCGAGTTGATGGTTGTCGTGTCGCTCGTCGGAATACTGGCCGCGCTCGCCGCGCCGAGCTTCCGTAGCGTCATCGAAAACTACCGCGTCCGACGCGCTACCGAGGACCTCGTCTCCACCATCTACCTGGCGCGCGCGGAAGGCATCAAGCGCGGTGGCGGCATCGTGCTTCGCAAGGCTGCCGCAGCGAATTGCAGCGGCGCCACTCAAATCGAGCAGTGGGATTGCGGCTGGTTCGTCTTTGTGGACTCGAACGGCAACAAGCTCATCGACCCGGGTGAAGAAACGATTCAAACCGCGCCCGCTGCGACGGGCGTCTCCATTACCTTCACTTTGCACAACGCGCTGGCGTCTGTCGACCGCTGGGGACAGTTCAGCGGTGCCGGCGCGTTCGGCTTTATCGTGCGGCCCTCTGGCAACACATCGGCCGCCAGTACAACGGCGCTGTGCATGAGCAGCGGCGGTCGTCTGGCAACACGCAAAGGGGTGACCTCATGCCAGGCCTGAAACGACAAAGCGGCGTCTCGCTCATCGAATCGCTGGTCGCGACGACGATTCTGGCGATCGGCAGCCTTGGGCTGCTCACCGTCCAGATCCGCACCTTGGCCGAAACGCAGACCAGCGTGCACCGGGCCCAGGCCGTTCGCGCCATCGAGGATCTGGCAGAGCGCATCAAGGCCAACCCGGACGGCTTCGGCCAGCTCCGCACTGGCGCATACGCAAGCCCATGGGACGCGACACCCATCGCTGCGTCGGATGCCTGCGATGTCAACGCATGCAGCCCGGCTGAGCTGGCCCGATCGGACATCGCCCAGTGGCGAAAAACGATCGCCCGCACCTTGCCACTGGGACAAGCCAAAGTCTTCACCGATGAATCGGTTGCCGCTGCCGACCGACGTCAGCTGGGTGTGATGGTGGGTTGGCGCGCGAACGAGCGGACGGGCGATGGTGTCTCGCCGTTCGATCTGAAAGTAGATGCTGCGGGTGTCGCTTGTCCCGAGGGACTCATCTGCCATCTCGTCTATGTGCAGCCCTGAATTTTCATCTGCCCGAGGTCGTCGGGCTCAAAGCGGCGCCTCCCTGATCGAGTTGCTCGTCGGTTTGACGCTCGGCCTGATGGTCGTCGCGGCCGCGATCGGCACATTGATCGTCTCAAGAACTGCGTCAGGCACGGTCGGCGATCTGAGCCAATTGCAGCAGCAAGGCTCCTACGCGCTGCGTGTCATGGGCATTCAGATTCGTCAGGCCGGGTCGGTCGCGCCCGTCAAGGATTCGGTCAACTCGCTCTACAGTTTCAAGGACACCTTCATCGGCTTCGGTGGGAATTCAAGCGTGGTGACTGGTGCCGATGGCGCCGGGGACAGCGCCGACACCGTATCGACCAGCAACGAGCCGCTCGATGGCAACCCCGACACACGTCCGCGCGATTGTCTCGGCGAGAAGGCAAACGGTGCCCGCATCGACAGCACGTTTTGGCTCGACGGCGAAGCGCACGAACTCAAGTGCAAAAGCGGCGCCAAGAACCAGGCCCTGATCGGCAACGTCGCCGACTTTCAGGTTTGGTATCGCATCCTTTCCGCGGCCAGCACCACGCAACGCATGACCGCGAAACAAGTCGATGCCGCCGGGCTGTGGCGCTCCGTTAAATCGATCGAAATATGTCTCGACTTGCAAGGCGATGAGGCCGGGCAACCCGATGTCGGCAGCTATGCCAACTGCCAAGGCGTGGAGTCGCCGAGGAACGGGCGACTGCATCTGGTCTTTCGCAATGTCTTCGACTTGCGGACACAGGGCACCTGATGGGCACGCCACGCTTGCGCCAGCAGGGCATCGCACTGTTTGTCGTGATGGTGGTGTTGCTGCTGTCGATGCTGCTGGTGCTTTGGTCATCGCGTACCGCCCTGTTCAACGAACTGCTTACGGGTACCGACAGCGACTACCAGCGTGCGCTCGAAGCTGCTCAGTCCATGGTGCGCGATGCCGAGTTCGATATTCAGGGGCAGAAGCCCGACGGGTCCGCGTGCACTGGCTCCTTTTGCCGGTCTCCCGTCATCGATCCGAGCCAAGGTCAGGCCTTCTACCCCGAGAGTGCAAACGACTTTCAAGATCTGGACGCCGTGTTGGTCACGAAGACTCCCTCATGCGTTGCCGGCATCTGCACGGCGACCAACGTAGCCGCCGAATTCTGGACAACGGCGACGGCACTGAGCGCCATGAAAGCCTCGGCAGCGACCTATGGCCGGTACACAGGCGCGCAGGCCGGCGAGGTCGGGAACCCATTGCTGAGGGCGAACGCCGGTGCTGGCGCCAAAGCCTGGTATTGGGTCGAAGTGCTGCCCTACGACACCGCCTCGGCGGTTACCGCCGGCCCGGCCCAGACCTTCGCGCCCGACGGCACGCGGCCCAACATCTATCGCATCACCGCTGTGGCACAGGGGCTTAAGCCGGGCACCCAGGCAGTTGTGCAGTCGGTTTTTGTCTGGAAAAAAGTCAGTTCGTGAGTCGAGGCAGACATTCGTGCCTGGCGAGGAAATAAGGGGAGTCACCATGAAAACGAATCCAATGCTCGCGCGGCCTGCGCTGAGCCTCGCCATCTGCGCTGTGCTCGCCACGGCGTTCGCCCTCTTCAGCGCGGACATCGAAGCCGCGCCACTGTCGTTGAGCATGTCGCCGGCCGGGACGGCGTACCGACAGCCCGCACCCAACGTCATCGTGTCGGTCGACGACTCTCGCAGCATGAATGTGTCGGGCATGGCGACCCTGCGCAGCGCACTGAAAGACACGTTCTCTGCCGCCAACGTGCCGGACGGTTCGATCCGCCTTGCATGGCAAGCGATGACCGGCTGCTACACGATCCCTGCCGGCGGTGACTGCAAGAACCAGAACGCGATGAGAGTGCTAGATGCAACGCAGCGAGGCCGCTTCCAGCAGTGGGTCGACACATTGGCGCCTGAGGGGGCGACGCCCTCGCACCGCATGTTGTTCAACGCCGGCCAATATCTGAAGTCGGCGCCAGGTGTCGACAGCCCCTGGGCCAGCGTCCCCGGAAGCACGCAACAACCGATGTTGAGCTGCCGCAAGTCTTACAACCTCTTCATGACCGACGGCGGCTGGAACGACACGACATCATGGGATGCAGCCGACAGCACCGCTGCGCGATCGATCGGTAACAGGGATGGGACGACCGGAACGTTAGGTGATGGAAAGACGGTGTACGACGTCGAAAGCGAAAGCACGGCGATTTACCGCGACCGCTTCGGCACGAGCACGTTGCCGACGCTCTCCGACCTCGCCTTCCACTATTGGGCGACCGATCTTCAACCGTCTCTCGCCAACGATGTCCCTGCGAAGATCACCCAAAAAGGCGACCAGACCTTCACCAGCGAGGGCTCGAGCAGAACCGTTCAGGAATTCTGGAACCCGCGCAACGATCCGGCGACCTGGCAGCACATGACGACCTACACGGTCGGTTTCAATGCAGCCGCCAACTGGAACGCCACCAGCGCCACGCCGAAGTTCGGCACGGACACATGGACCGGCGGCGATTACACGGCACTGATTGCCGGGCGCACCCAATGGACCGATGCCATAGACGGAGACGAGACCACGCGAATGCCAGAGCTCTGGCACATGGCGCTCAACGGCCGTGGCAAGTTCGTGCCGGCGCCGACCGCGAGTTCGCTTGCCGGGTCGTTCAAGGACATCCTCGATTCGATTGCCGCCGAAAAGTCCTCGCCCATTAGTTCGGTGTCTGTCAGCGCCAGTTCCACGAGGCTCGATGCCGCAGTGTTCACCTCTTCCTACGACCCTGCCAGTTGGAGCGGCGCCATCACTGCGCACAAGCTGGCCGCCGGCACGGGTGTCGCGTCGGCCCAAGGCCTCTGGGGGATGGTACCGGCCACGGCAACAAGCGCTGCGAAGCCCATTTCCACCTCGACGTTGATGGATGACGTGGCCTTCTCGCCGAGCGCCCGCGTGGTCATGTCTGCAAGGCGCCCGTCGGCGGCTGGCGACAGCCCCGCCGTTAACGGTATCTCGTTCGTCTGGAGCGCACTTGCAACCGCACAGCAACGCGCGCTCGACACATCGAACGCCACGATCGACGGCCTGGGCAAGGAACGCCTCGCCTTCGTGCGCGGCTTTCGCGACGACGAGCAATCGAACGGCGGCAACTTTCGTAACCGCGATTCGCGTCATGGCGATGTCGTGAACTCCAAGCCCTGGTACGTGGCCGGCAAGGCGGGCGCAGGCTACACGGCATACGGTTATGCCGCATTCAGGGCAGCCAGCACGACGCGGCCATCGATGCTCTACGTCGGCGCCAACGACGGCATGCTGCACGGCTTTTCGGCCGTCGACGGCAAAGAGAAGATCGCTTACGTACCGCTGGCATCCTATGCCGGGCTGTCGCAGCTGACCCAGCCCGGCTACGCCCATCGCTACTTCGTCGACGGCTCACCTTTAGCCGGCGATCTCTACGTCGGCGGAAGCTGGAAGACCTATCTGGCCGGCTTCATGGGCGCGGGCGGCAAAGGCTACTTCGTACTCGACGTGACCGACCCTGGCGCGTTTGTCGCAGGCAATGCGGGAAACATCGTCGTACTGGACCAGACCGCATCCACCTCCACCTCCGCCGTCGACGCGGACATCGGCCACATCTTCAGCGAACCCGTTCGCGAGCAAGGAGACACCGGAGTTACACGTCAAATCACTCAGCTCAACGACGGCCGCTGGGCACTGGTCACAGGCAACGGCTACAACAGCACGCGCGAGAACGCCGTGCTGATGATCCAGTACCTCGACGGCGCTCGCGAGTTGAGAAAGATCCATGCAACCACTGCAAGCGGGCTGACAGGCAACGGCCTTTCAGCCCCTCGGCTCGTCGATCTGAACGGCGACAGCGTGTCCGATGTGGCCTATGCGGGCGATCTTCACGGCAACCTCTGGAAGTTCGACCTCAGCGCCCACGCGCCATCTGAATGGAAGACCGCTTTCAACGGCGCGCCGCTCTACTCGGCGACTTCCGCAGCAGCCGGAGTCGTGCCCGAACGGCCGCAGCCCATCACCAGTGCGCCAGTGTGGTTGCCGCATCCGAAAGGCGGAGTGATGGTCGTCTTCGGCACCGGTGCCAATCTGACTGACGCCGACAGAACCGACACCTCACTGCAAACGGTTTACGGCGTGTACGACAGCACCGCGGTGACGCGCAGCGCCGGCAAGCTCATCCTGACTGGCGGCAGCGCCCTCGCCGGCGGTCGCGGTGCGCTGGTGCAGCAGACCATCAGCTCCGCTGCCGCCACGGCCACGGCGGTCGCCGGATCGGCATCCGGCCACACCATCCCGCTTTGGGCGGTGTCGTCCAACCCTGTCGACTACGCCGGCTCGCCCGCCAAACGTGGCTGGTACCTCGAACTGCCGCCGGGTGAACGTGTGCTCGGCAATCCAACGTGGTTCGACGGCCAATTGATCGACGTGGCAAGCACGCTGCCCGCGGCCGGTGAAGACATCACACGTGAAACCTGCTCCCCCAGCATCACAGGTGCACGGCACTTTCTGACGACGATCAACGCCATCAACGGCAGCGCGCCAAAGTCCGATATCTACGCCTATGCCGGCGCGGGCGGCGCAACAAGCGCGACGGGAACTGCTTCGCGAAGCGAAACCGGCGTCCGGTCCAGCATCAGGGACAGCGCGACCAACACAGAAAAGGCCCTCTGTGCGGCTGGTCAGATCTGCGCCGATCGCAAATTGCTCGGCCGCACCGCACTGCGCCCGTCGTGGCGGCAAATTCAATGAGTGCACAACAACGCACTTGGCAGCGCGGCTTCAGTCTGGTCGAAGTGCTGACCGTCGTCACGGTCATTGGCATCCTCACCGCTCTCGCGCTGCCCAGTTACCAGGAATATGTACGCCGCGGTCATCGGGCCGAAGCGCGCGCGGGGCTGCTCCAAGCAGCACAGTGGATGGAACGCGTGGCGACGGCCAACGGCGTCTATCCCGCGACGACACCCAAGAACGGTGCGGACGTGACGCCGTTGCCCCTGTCGCTGACGACCGTTCCCGGCAGGCGGTACGCCGTGTCGCTCAAGACAGCCACCGACTCCGCCTACACTCTAATTGCAGTGCCCTCGGGCGCGCAGTCAGACGACAAATGCGGGACGTTCACGCTGGACCAGTCCAGTGTTCGCGGCATCACTTCGGCTGCGACCGCTGGCAGCGCCGACTTGATTGCCGACTGCTGGACTCGCTGACCGTCGTTTACTCATCGGTTAGTGTGGCGCGCTGCTGATTCGTCACTCACTCGACACTGACCCAACGTTGACCGCCCCATCCGACCCCGCTGCCGTCCCCTTTGCCGCAACGCGCTTGGCAAACACGGCAGCGCCCATGCAACTCGCCTTGTCATCGGCACGCGCCGCGCTATGGGCCGTTCCGCCCAATCCCGCCGTCGGCTGCGTGATCGTGTCGCCGACCGGCGAGGTGATCGGCGTCGGTCGAACGCAGCGCACAGGCGGTCCGCATGCCGAAGTCATGGCGCTGCGCGACGCTGCCTCCAAAGGTCATGCTGTCCGGGGCGCCACAGCCTATGTAACGCTGGAGCCCTGCTCCCACCACGGCCGAACAGGCCCCTGCAGCGACGCACTCATCGCCGCCGGCATCGGCAAAGTCGTCGCTTCGCTGGCCGACCCGAATCCGCTGGTGGCCGGACAGGGATTCGCCAAACTTCGCGCCGCCGGCATCGATGTCGAAGTCGGGCCGGGTGCTTCCGAATCCCGTGAACTCAACATCGGTTTCTTCAGCCGAATGATCCGCAAATCACCGTGGGTTCGCGTCAAAGTCGCCGCGTCGCTCGACGGCAAGACGGCGCTCGAAAACGGGACCAGCCAATGGATCACCTCCCCACCTGCGCGCACCGACGGTCACGCCTGGCGGGCGCGCTCTGGCGCGATGCTGACGGGTGTGGGCACCGTGCTCGAGGACAACCCGCGTCTCGACGTACGGCTGGTCGACACAGAACGTCAGCCTCCGCTGGTCGTGGTCGACAGCCATCTTCAGACGCCGCCCGACGCACATATTTTTGAAGCTGCACGTCATGTGTGGATCTACGCTGCGGCCCGTGATGAAGCCAAGGCAGCGGCACTGGAAGCGCGCGGTGCCACCATCACGTGCCTGCCGAACGCGCAGGGCAAAGTCGATCTCGCTGCCCTGCTGAAAGACCTCGCGATGCGCGAAGTCAACGAACTGCACGTCGAGGCCGGCCACAAGCTCAACGGCTCGCTTATCCGAGAAGGCCTTGTCGACGAATTTGTGGTCTATCTCGCGCCCAAGTTCGTCGGCAGCGGCTTCGGTATGGCCAGCCACACCCATGCCGGCGGTTCGCTGACGTCGCTGACGGGCGCATTGCCTCTGGAATTCCGCTCGGTGGAGTTGATTGGCCCCGACCTCCGGATCGTCGCGCGAGTGACCGGCAAAGACGCGTTCTAGCGTCCTTTCGGCGGCCCTTTTGGCGCCGTTCTTGCGCATCCGGCGAACGCAGGCCGCGCGTTCTGCGAAAATCCACGAATGTTCACCGGAATCATCACCGGCGTGGGGCGCATCGCCGCAGTCCACGACCTCGGAAGCTCTTCATCCCACGGCAAGCGGCTCAGCATTGCGACGCCTCCAGGTTACCTGGACGACGTGGGCCTCGGCGACAGCATCGCGCTCAACGGCGCCTGCATGACCGTCACGTCGCTCGACGCGGCGCAACTGCAGTTCAGCATCGATATTTCCGCTGAATCTCTCGACAAGACCGCCGGTCTTTCCGTGCCCGACGGCGCCGTCAACCTCGAAAAAGCCTTGCGGGCCAACGACCGGCTGGGCGGCCACATCGTCTCGGGCCACGTCGATGGCATCGGCAGGGTGAGCTACTTCGCGGAGATCGGCGAAAGCTGGGAACTCCGAATCGTCGCGCCGCAAGCACTCGCACGCTTCCTTGCGTACAAAGGCTCGATCACCGTCAACGGTGTCAGCCTGACCGTCAACACAGTGACCGATCTTGTTCTCGAAGACGTTCCGGACGGCAGCGAGATCAGCATCAACCTGATACCGCACACGGTCGAGAACACTGGGCTAGGCACCTTGCGCGCCGGCAGCAACGTCAACCTCGAGGTCGACACCGTCGCCCGCTACGTCGAGCGCATGCTGCAAGCGGGCGCCCTCTCCATCCCGAACAAGAAAGACAAGCCATGAACGCCTCCGTCACGTCGATTTCGTCTGTATCGCCGATCACCGCTTCGCGCAGCGGTCGCGTCACCGCGCCAATCTCGCCCATCGAAGAAATCGTCGAAGACCTGCGTGCCGGCCGCATGGTGATCCTGGTCGATGAAGAAGATCGCGAGAACGAAGGCGACATCGTCATCGCGGCCGACCACATCACGGCGGAGTCGATCAATTTCATGGCGCGCCACGCTCGCGGCTTGATCTGCCTGACACTGTCGCGCGAGATGTGCGAACGCCTGCAACTGCCGCCGATGGTGTCGCGCAACGGCGCCAAGCACTCGACCGCGTTCACCGTGTCGATCGAAGCGGCCGAAGGCGTGACCACCGGCATCTCGGCCGCCGACCGAGCCCGCACCGTGCAGGCGGCCGTCGCGCGCAAAGCGGTGGCGGCAGACCTGGTGCAACCGGGCCACATCTTTCCGCTCCAGGCGGTGGATGGCGGTGTGCTCATGCGCGCGGGGCACACCGAAGCCGGCTGCGATCTGGCAGCGATGGCCGGCTGCTCGCCCGCTTCGGTCATTTGCGAAGTCATGAACGAAGACGGCACGATGGCGCGCCTGCCCGACCTGCAACTGTTCGCAGCGGAGCACGGCATCAAGATCGGCACCATTGCCGCCTTGATCGAGCACCGCAGCCGCACCGAATCGCTTGTCAAAAAGGTAGGTGTTCGCGAAATCCAGACGGCTTGGGGTGTGTTCACCGCACACGCTTTCACCGACAAACCCAGCGGCGGCGTGCATCTGGCGCTGGTCCGCGGAAGCTGGTCGCCGGAAGATACCGTCGACGTGCGCGTGCACGAGCCGCTCTCGGTGCTCGACGCGCTCGAGGTCAACCGCTCGCTGCATTCATGGGGCCTTGACTCGAGCCTTTCGCACATCGCTGCCGAAGGCAAAGGCGTGGCCGTGCTCTTGAACTGCGGTGAATCCGGCGCTGACTTGCTGGCCCAGTTCGACGGCACCGCGCGCCCGGCGCAAGCGCCCGAGCGCGGCCGCATGGACTTGCGCAGCTACGGCATCGGCGCGCAGATCCTGCGCGAATGCGGCGTCCGCAAAATGAACCTGCTCGGCACGCCACGCCGCATGCCGAGCATGGCCGCAGGCTACGGCCTGGAAATTGCGGGCTACATCTCGAAAGACTGACGACATGCAAGGTTCGAACAAAGGAGCGGGGACCCCGCTCGAAGGCACCGGCTTGCGCATCGGCATCGTGCAGGCGCGCTTCAATGCGGACGTCACCGACGCGCTCGCGCAGGCTTGCCTCGCCGAACTCGAAGCGCTCGGCGTCGCCGCAAAAGACATCGACCATGTGCAAGTGCCCGGCGCACTCGAAGTGCCGATTGCACTGCAGGCGCTGGCCGAGCGCGGTGGTTATCACGCGCTGGTCGCACTCGGCTGCATCATCCGCGGCGAGACATACCACTTCGAGCTGGTCGCCAACGAGTCCGGCGCCAGCGTGAGCCGCGTCGCACTCGACTACCGCCTGCCCATCGCCAACGCCATTCTCACCACCGAAGACCTCGCACAAGCCGTGGCCCGTCAGACCGACAAAGGTCGCGATGCGGCCCGTGTCGCCGTCGAAATGGCGCAGCTGCTAGCCACACTTTCATGACCGAAGACACCACCAAAGACGCGATCGCCAAGACCGGCCCGCCCAAACAAATTCGCACCGGCCTCACCGCCACGGGCGTTCGCAAAGCTTCGGCCAAGTCGAGCCGAAGCCGTGCGCGCGAGTTCGCCTTGCAGGCCCTCTACCAGTACATCGTGGGCAAGAACGATGCGGCCGACATCGACGCTTTCACACGCGATCTGGCCGGCTTTCACAAGGCCGACTCGGCGCACTACGACGCGCTGCTGCACGGTTGCATCGAGGGCGCGGCGCAACTCGACGTGCTGATTCTTCCCTTGCTCGACCGCGAAATGGAACGCATCTCGCCGATCGAACATGCAGTCATGTGGATCGGCGTTTACGAGTTCCAGAATTGCCTCGACGTGCCCTGGCGCGTGGTGCTGAACGAATGCATAGAACTGACCAAGGAATTCGGCGGCACCGACGGCCACAAGTACGTCAACGCCGTGCTCAATGGCTTGGCGCCACAGCTTCGCAGTGCCGAGGTCGAAGCAGACCGGCTGACCGGCAAGGCCAAGTAAAGAGATGAAGATTTCGTCGCGCGCCGAGCGCATCGAGCCGTTCTACGTCATGGAGGTGGCGAAGGCCGCGTCTGCCCTTGCCCGCGAAGTCGCGCACACCGATCGGCCGATGATCTTCCTGAACATCGGCGAGCCGGACTTCACGGCACCGCCGCTGGTGCAGGAAGCGGCCGCTCGCGCCATCCACGACGGCGCCACGCAATACACGCAAGCGACCGGCCTCGATGCACTGCGCGAGCGCATCAGCGCTTGGTACACAGAGCGCTTCGGCGTCGATGTACCGGCGCGCCGTATCGTCGTGACGGCCGGCGCTTCGGCGGCGCTGCAGCTGGCTTGCCTGGCGTTGATCGAGGCGGGCGACGAGATCCTGCTGCCCGACCCCAGCTATCCGTGCAACCGCCATTTCGTCAGCGCAGCCGACGGCAAAGCCGTACTCGTGCCGACCACGGCAGCCGAGCGTTTTCAGCTCACCGCCGACAAGGTCGAAGCCCACTGGACCGACAAGACGCGCGGTGTACTGCTCGCGTCGCCATCGAACCCGACGGGCACCTCGATCGCTCCGGATGAGCTGCGCCGCATTCACGAGGTGGTGACACGGCGCGGCGGCATCACGCTGATCGACGAGATCTATCTCGGCTTGTCTTACGACGCGAAATTCGGCCAGACCGCGCTCGCCATCGACGACCAGGTCATCAGCATCAACAGCTTCAGCAAGTACTTCAACATGACCGGCTGGCGGCTCGGCTGGCTGGTGGTGCCCGACGCCCTCGTGCCAGTGATCGAGCGGCTCGCGCAAAACCTCTTCATTTGCGCCAGCACCATCTCGCAACATGCGGCGCTGGCCTGCTTCGAAGCCGAAAGCATCGCCGAGTACGAGCGGCGCCGTGCCGAGTTCAAGGCGCGCCGCGACTGGTTCATTCCGCAGCTCAACGCGCTCGGGCTGACCGTGCCGGTGATGCCCGACGGCGCTTTCTACGCCTGGGCCGATTGCACCTCGTTCGCGCAAAAGCTGGGTATCGAAGGCAGCTGGGATTTCGCCTTCGAGACCATGAAGCGGGCGCACGTGGCGGTGACGCCAGGCCGCGATTTCGGGACCGCAGAGACCAGCCGCTTCGTGCGCTTCTCCACAGCGAGTTCGATGGCGCATCTGCAGGAAGCCGTCGAACGACTGAAGGCACTGGCCCGATGAGCTTCGCGTTTCCGATTCGGGTGTATTGGGAAGACACCGATGCGGGCGGCATCGTGTTCTATGCCAATTACCTGAAGTTCATGGAACGCGCGCGCACCGAATGGCTGCGTTCGCTCGGCATCTCGCAGCATGCCTTGCGCGAAGAAACCGGCGGCCAGTTCGTCGTCAGTGAAACCACGTTGAAATACCACCGCCCGGCCCGCCTCGACGATGAACTGCTCGTTACAGCCGAAGCGCGGCAGATGGGCTCAGCGTCCTTGATAATCGGCCAGCGCGTGCTATCAAAATCAGAGCAAGGACTTTTGCTCTGCGAAGGCACGATCCGCATCGGCTGGGTGGACGCCGCCACATTGCGCCCCGCGCGCATTCCGGCACACGTTTCGGGAACCCTCGAGCACTCCATCGGCTCCATTGAAGAACCATCCAAGCCATGAACCAAGACCTCTCGATCATCAATCTCCTTATCCACGCGAGTTTCGTGGTGCAACTGGTCGTGCTGCTGCTCGTGATCGTTTCGATCTCCAGCTGGGCCGCGATCTTCCGCAAGTTCTTTGCGCTGAAGCGGATGCGCGCGCTGAACGACGAATTCGAACGCGAGTTCTGGTCGGGCACCAGCCTGAACGAACTCTTTGCTTCGGCCGCGCAAAACGCCAAGCTCGCGGGGCCGATGGAACGCATCTTTGCGTCAGGCATGCGCGAATACCAGAAGCTCCGGGAGCGCCATGTGACCGATGCCGGCACGCTGCTCGACGGCGCCCGCCGCGCGATGCGGGCCAGCTTTCAGCGTGAACTCGATGCGGCCGAACAAAACCTGTCGTTCCTCGCGACGGTTGGCTCGGTCTCGCCCTACGTCGGGCTCTTCGGCACGGTATGGGGAATCATGCATGCATTCACCGGGCTGGCTGCGCTCACGCAGGTGACGTTGGCCACCGTGGCACCCGGCATCGCAGAAGCACTGGTCGCGACCGCGATCGGCCTCTTCGCCGCCATCCCGGCCGTCGTGAGCTACAACCGCTTCGCACGCGAGATCGACAAGATCGCCATCGCTCTCGAGACGTACATCGAGGAGTTCTCGAACATCCTGCAGCGCAACCTGTCGGCCAACGTCAATCCGGCGACCGCCGCGGTCTCGGCCACTGCAGGGCGCTGAGCATGGCTGCCGTATCGTCACGCGGCCGCGGACGCCGCACCATCAACGAGATCAACATGGTCCCGTTCATCGACGTGATGCTGGTGCTGCTGATCATCTTCATGGTGACCGCCCCGCTCATCACCCCCAGCGTCATCAACCTGCCGACGGTCGACCGCGCCAACAAGCAGCCCGACAAGCCGATCGAGATCGTCATCAAGAGCGACGACGAAGTGCAGATCAAGAAAGACCCGTCGACCGGCACCGGCGGAACTTCGTTGCCCATAACGCAGATCGGAGCGGCCGCCAAGGCAGCGCAAGGCGGCGACGACCAGCGGCCGGTCGTGATCAGTGCCGATAAGACGGTCAAGTACGACACCGTGGTCCGCGCCATGAACGAGCTGAAGAAGATCGGCATCGAGCGCGTCGGCCTGTCGGTCACGACCACCGGCACCGGCGCGGCGCCGGCCAGGGGCAAGTAAGCGCATGTCGCTCGCTGCCGATCGTCCCGAGTTCGCACCGCCGCCGCAGCGCGGCACCCCGCGCGCCGTCATCCTGGCGCTCATCGCGCATGCGCTGCTGATCGCGGCGCTGACCTGGGGGGTGCACTGGAAACGTGAAGCCGAGGACGATGCGGTCGAAGCGGAACTGTGGTCGTCGACCGTGCAACAAGCGGCGCCGCGGCTCTCCGCTCCGCCGACGCCGGTGACACCGCCGACGCCGACGCCTCCACCCACCCCGGCACCGCCACCACCTCCTCCGCCACCGCCTGCACCTGCGCCGCAAGTCAGGCCCGACCCGACGCCGGTGCCACGCGCACCCGACATCGCGCTCGAACGCGAGAAGAAGCTGAAAGAACAGAAGGAGCGCGAGCGGGAAGAAGAGCGGCAAGACAAGCTGAAGGCGCAGCAGCAACAGCAACAACAGCAGGCCGCGAAGAAAGCGCAAGAGAAGAAAGACCTTGACGCCAAGCAGCGCGCCGAAGACGAGGCCGACCGCAAGCTGGAGCAGCAGCAAAAGCTGGCCGACGCCAAAAAGGCCGACGCGCAAAAAGCCATCGAGGCCAAGAAGGCAGAAGCGCAGAAGGCTGCTGCGGCCGAAGCGAAGCAGGCCGACACTGCCAAGCAGGCCGCTGCCGATCGCGCCGCCACGCTCAAGCGCATGCAGGGCATGGCCGGAGCCACTGGTGCCGAGGGCTCGCAGGGCACGGCGCTGAAGGCGTCAGGCCCTTCCGGCGGCTACGGCGCACGCATCGCCGCCGCAGTGCGCCCCAACGTGACCTTTCCCGACGCTGACACCGTCAACGGCAATCCAGCCGCCGAGTTCGAAGTGAGCCTGGCGCCTGACGGCACCATCGTCAACGTCAAGCTCAGCAAGTCGAGTGGCTTGCCGAGTTGGGACGAAGCCGCCGAACGCGGCCTGCGCAAGACGGATCGTTTGCCGCGCGACAACGACGGGCGGATCTTTCCGTCGCTGATCGTTTCGCTGAAGCCGAAGCATTAGAAGCCGAAGCGTTGACTGGGCCGGTGATCTACAACTCGTAGATCACCGCGGCCTTGCCCGCTTCAGCCTGCGCCGTCCAGCTGGCCAGCGCCGCATCGGTCGGGAAGAACTTCGCGCTTTCCCCCAGCTGCAATTCAACCTGCGCCCCGCCCCGCGCCAGCGACAAACGCACCGGCAGCCCCTGCCGCAATTCACCGTGCTCGCCCATCTCGGTGCGCGGTGGAAAGTCCCGGGCGATACGCGCAATGTCCGGCGCCTTGCCATTGACTGCCACGCGCAGGAACTTGCCGAAGCGGCAACGCGCACTGGCCAGGTCCCACACCTGCTGCACCTGAAAACGCGCCTCGAAACCTCCGCGACCCGGCTGCAGTTTGCCGCTCACGATCACCAGTTCATCGTCCTTCAGCGTGTTGCGATTGGCATTGAAAAGTGCCTCGTCGGCGGTCGCGTCGATCGAGTCCGACTTGTCGTCGAGCTTGAAGATCGCCAACCGACCACGCTGTCCGTTGATGACCCGAAAATCGCTCACGATGCCCGCGATGATTTGCGGTTCGCGGCTGTCCATCAGGTCACCCACCTCGCGCTTGCAGAAGCGCCGCACCTCGTGCGCGACCTCGTCGAACAGGTGTCCCGACAGATAGAAACCGACGGCCGTCTTCTCGAGTGTCAAACGCTCCTTCACCCCCCATGGCGTGGCGTCGACCAGCTCCGGCTCTTGCGTCGCCGAGCCATGCTCGCTGTCGCCGAAGATATCGACCTGGGAAGCGTTGGCTTCGGTAGCGCTCGCGAAATCGAAGGCCTTGTCGACCGACGCGATCAGCGACGCGCGGTTCTGCTGGATCGAGTCGAAGGCGCCCGCCTTGATGAGCGCCTCGACCGTGCGCTTGTTGATGCGCTGCCGATCCACGCGCACGCAAAAATCGAACAGGCTCTTGAAAGGCCCGCCGGCGTTGCGCGCCTTGACGATCGCCTCGACCGCGAACTGCCCGGTGCCCTTGACGGCGCCCAAGCCATAGCGAATCGACTTGTCCGTTACCGGCTCGAAGCGGTAGTTGCCGCGGTTCACGTCCGGCGGCTCGAAGCTGATGCCGAAGTTCTTGATCGCGTCTTCGAACAGCACCTTCAACTTGTCGGTGTCGTCCATTTCAACGGTCATGTTCGCGCAGAAGAACTCGGCCGTGTAATGGACCTTCAACCAGCCGGTGTGATATGCCAGCAGCGAGTAAGCAGCGGCATGCGACTTGTTGAAGCCGTATCCCGCGAACTTCTCCATCAGGTCGAAGATCTCGTCGGCCTTCTCTTGCCCGATCTTGTTGACCGCCGCGCCCTTCCGAAAAATCTCGCGGTGCTCGGCCATTTCTTCGAGCTTTTTCTTGCCCATCGCGCGGCGCAGCAGGTCAGCGCCACCGAGCGAATAGCCGCCCAGGATCTGCGCGGTCTGCATGACCTGCTCCTGGTAGACCATGATCCCGTAGGTCTCCGACAGCATCTCTTCGACCAGCGGATGCGGGTACTCGACCGGCTCGCGGCCGTGCTTGCGCGCGACGAAGCTCGGGATCAGGTCCATCGGCCCCGGCCGATACAACGCGTTGAGCGCGATCAGGTCTTCGAGCCGCGTCGGCCGCGCGTCTTTCAACATGCCCTGCATGCCGCGCGATTCGAACTGGAACACCGCCTCCGTCTTGCCTTCCGAGAACAGGCGATAGGTATGCGCGTCGTCGAGCTTGATGTCCTCGTAGGCGAACTTCTCCTGCCCCTTGTGTCGCGCAATGATGAAGTCCTTGGCGATCTCCAAGATCGTCAGCGTAGCGAGTCCCAAGAAGTCGAACTTGACCAGGCCGATCGCTTCAACGTCGTCCTTGTCGAACTGGCTCACCGCCGAGTCGCTGCCGGGCTGCTGGTACAGCGGGCAAAAGTCGGTGAGCTTGCCGGGCGCGATGAGCACGCCGCCCGCATGCATGCCGATGTTGCGCGTCATGCCCTCGAGCTTTTGCGCCAGCTCGACCAGCATGCGAACTTCTTCTTCCTTCTCGATGCGGGCCGCGAGTTGCGGCTCCATCTCGATGGCGTAGTTGTTCTTGTCGCCCTCGACCTTCGGGTTGGGTGGGTACTGGATCGTCACCGGCTGTCCCGGCTTGTTCGGGATGAGCTTACTAATGCCATCGCAGAACATGTAGCTCATGTCGAGCACGCGGCCCACGTCGCGAATCGCGGCCCGTGCGGCCATGGTGCCGAAGGTGGCGATCTGGCTCACCGCGTCGCGCCCGTACTTGTCCTTCACGTAGTCGATCACCCGGTCGCGATTGCCTTGGCAAAAGTCGATGTCGAAGTCGGGCATCGACACGCGTTCCGGATTCAGGAAACGTTCGAACAGCAGCTTGTATTCAAGCGGATCGAGGTCGGTGATCTTGAGCGCATAAGCGACGAGCGAGCCAGCGCCCGAACCGCGGCCCGGCCCCACCGGACAGCCGTTGTTCTTGGCCCATTTGATGAAGTCGCCCACGATCAAAAAGTAGCCGGGGAAACCCATCTTCAGGATGGTGTTGATCTCGAACTCGAGCCGCTCGACATAGCGCGGCCGCTCGACATCGCGCTTTGCGAGATCGGGGTACAGATGCGCCAGCCGCGCCTCCAGTCCATCGAACGATTCGACGCGGAAGAACTCGTCGATCGGCATGCGCGCGCCATCGACCTCAGGCGTCGGAAAGTTCGGCAACTGCGGCTTGCCGAGCACCAGCGTCAGGTTGCAGCGCTTGGCGATTTCAACCGTGTTGGCG
This sequence comes from Variovorax sp. GrIS 2.14, assembly GCF_046115955.1. NCBI lineage: Bacteria > Pseudomonadati > Pseudomonadota > Betaproteobacteria > Burkholderiales > Comamonadaceae > Variovorax > Variovorax sp. GrIS 2.14. The sequence continues at coordinate 294,675 of NZ_JBJXIA010000004.1, read as the reverse complement.
ACAGCGCTCGGCACATCGGCAAAGAGCTGCTGCATCTCGGCGACCGACTTGAAATATTGCTCCCGCGTGAACTTGCGAACACGGCGCGGATTGCCAAGAATTTCGCCTTCGGAAATGCAGACGCGTGCCTCGTGCGCCTCATAACCCTCGCGGTCTGCGAACTGCACCGGGTGCGTCGCGACCACCGGCAATTTAAGGCGTGCAGCGAGTTGCACTGCGGCGATGACGTGCGGCTCGTCTTCGGGTCGACCGGCGCGCTGCAACTCGACATAGAAGCGATGCGGGAACAGGCTGGCGAGTTGCAAGGCGACCGCCGTTGCGCGCTCGGCATGGCCTTGCAACAGCGGCGCGCCCAGCGGCCCGGCTTGCGCGCCCGACAGGCAGATGAGCCCGCCCTGCAACTCTTCGAGCCATGCCAGCTTGCACACCGCTTGCGACTGACCGCGGCCGACGTTCTGCGTCCATGCGCGCGCCAGCAACTCCGAGAGGTGCAGATAACCCTCGGTGTTTTGCACCAGCAAAACGATGCGCGTCACTGCACCGATTTCGGCGCCGAGGCCTTCGAGCATGACTTCGCAGCCCAGGACGGGCTTGACGCCTTTGCTGCGCGCTTCCTTGTAGAACTTGACCGCACCGAACAGGTTGTTCAGGTCGGTGATGGCCAGCGCCGGCTGCTTGTCGGCAGCGGCGGCGGCGACGACTTCGTCGATTCGATTGGTACCGTCGACGACGGAAAATTCGGTGTGCAGGCGGAGGTGAACGAACATGGATCGATTGTAGAAACTCGGCACTTCACGATGCGATTCAGCGCTCTCTAAAATGGCGGGCTGTGCAAGAAATTTTGAATATCGCCGCTTACAAATTCGTAGGCATCGACGACGCGTCCATGCTGCGCGAAGACCTGCGTTCGCGCGCCCTGTCGGCCGGCCTCATGGGCACGATTTTGCTGGCGCCAGAGGGCATCAACCTCTTTCTCGCCGGCGCGGCGGAGGCGGTGCGCGGATTCCTGGCCGGTCTGCGCGCAGACGAACGTTTTGCCGACCTCGAAACCAAAGAAAGCTGGTCCGCCACACAGCCGTTTCGTCGCATGCTCGTGAAGTGCAAGCGCGAGATCATCCGCATGGACCATCCGGCGATTCAACCCGCAGCCGGTCGTGCGCCGGGCGTCGATGCGCTCACGCTGAAGCGCTGGCTCGACCAGGGTCATGACGATGCCGGCAAACAGATCGTCATGCTCGACACGCGCAACGCCTTCGAAGTCGACGAAGGCACGTTCGAAGGCGCCGTCGACTGGCGCATCGACAAGTTCACGCAGTTTCCGCAAGCGCTCGAAGAGCATCGCGAAGCACTGGTCGGCAAGACGGTCGTGAGCTTCTGCACCGGTGGCATCCGCTGCGAGAAAGCCGCCATCCTGATGCGCGAAGAAGGCGTGGCCGACGTGCTCCAACTCGAAGGCGGCATCCTCAAATACTTCGAGACCGTGGGCGGCGCGCACTACCGCGGCGACTGCTTCGTCTTCGACGGCCGTCGGGCGCTCGCACCCGACCTGAGCGCGCGCTCGACGCACGCCAGCGCTCGCGCACCCGAAGACCCGGACCTCGCAATCAAGCACTGATCGCGCACCTGCCAGTCTCGGCAGGTAGGCGTCAGGCAGGCTCGGGTATTGTCCGCGCCATGCGCATCCTCCTGGTTGAAGACGAACTCGACATGGCCTCTTGGCTGGTCCGCGCGCTGACGCAAAGCGGCTTCGTAGCCGACCACGCGCCCGACGCCCGCACGGCAGAGGCCTTCATGGTCGGCACCGAATACGACGCCATCGTGCTCGACCTGCAACTGCCCGACAAGCACGGCATGAGCGTGCTGGCCGACATGCGAGACGCCGACAACCGCACGCCGGTGTTGATCCTGACTGCGCAAGGCGCGTTGCAAGACCGTGTGCGCGGCCTCAACCTCGGCGCCGACGACTTCCTGACAAAGCCCTTCGAGGTCGCCGAACTGGAGGCGCGCCTTGCGGCATTGGTCCGACGCAGTCGCGGACGACAACACCCGCGCATGCAGTGTGCCTCGCTTTCGTACGACGGCGAGAGCCATGCCTTCTCGCTGCGAGGCGCGTTGCTGCCGCTGACGCCGCGCGAACAGGCCGCGCTCACCGCCCTCTTGATGCGCAGTGGTGCACCGGTGAGCAAGTCGAACCTGTTCGGCAAGGTGTTTACCAACGACAGTACCGCGGGGCCCGACGCCATCGAGGTCGTCCTGCACCGGCTGCGGCGCAAGCTCGAGGGCAGCGACGTTCGCATCGTCACCGTGCGCGGACTGGGTTACATGCTCGAAAGCACCGGGGATGCAGTGGTCGATGTCGATGTCTCCAACGCGCGCTGACAAGAACACTGAGCCACGTCGCTTCGGCATTCGGGCGCGGCTGCTCGCGTTGCTGCTGCCGGGCATCGTCGCGCTGCTCGCGCTCGACAGCTGGAACGACTATCACGCCCTTTCGGAAACCGTCGCCAACGCCTACGACCAAAGCCTGCTGGAACCGGTCAAGGCGCTCGGCAACAGCATCGTCGTGCGGCCAGACGGCAAGGTGCAGGTGCATGAAGCCTTCTCGGTCGAAGCGATGTTCGCGGCGACCAGTGCGCGCTACAAGCACCTGCATGTCGGCATCACGCCCGTGGGCACAGACGGCCCGGAGACCACGCTCATGGGCGTACCCGACTTGCCTCCGCCGCCGGTCGCGCCGCCTGAGCAAAGCGTAGGCAAGCCGGTCTTCTACGACGCTTGGTACCAGGGGCGGCCGGTGCGCATCGCGGCGCTGCGTCAGACCGTGTACGACACCCGCGGCACTCACGACATCCAAGGCGCCGGCGACAGCAGCAGCAACGCCGCCTGGCAGGTACTGATCCAGGCGGCCGAAAGCACCGGCCCGCGCGCGCGTGCCGTCAACGAATCGCTGCAACAGGAACTGTGGCGCGACACCCGCATGCTGGTGGTCGTCACGCTGCTCATCTGGATGGGTGTCGCATGGACGATGCGCCCGCTCGAACGGCTGCGCGCCTCCCTGCGCGAGCGTCAGCCAGACGACCTGCAGCCGCTCGACCCGACCGGCATGCCGCAGGAGGTGATGCCGCTGGTCGACGCCGTCAACCACCACATCGAAAGCCACCGCACGATGGTGGCGGAGCATTCGCAGTTCCTTGCGGATGCATCGCACCAACTGCGCACGCCGCTCGCGATCCTGTCGATCCAGGCCGGCTATGCAGTGCGTGAAACCGACCCCGAGCGCATGCGCGAATCGCTGCGCGCCATCGTGACGCAACTGGCGCGCACGCGCCGGCTCAGCGAGCAATTGCTGGCATTGGCACATGCGACGCACCAGGACAACGCGGGTGGCGCGCCCGCGCTCGTCGACCTCAACGCCGTGGCGCGCGCCGTGGTGCTTCAATACCTGCCGCTCGCGCGGGAAAACGATCAGGATCTGGGCTGGATCGATGCGCGTGGCGACTTCCCCTTCGAGCGCACGGATGAAGCCGCAGCGCTCGATGCAGACGGCGAACCCACGCGGCCGGTGCTGCCCGTGCATGCGAACGAAGCCGAGCTCCACGAGGTGCTGTCGAACCTCGTGCACAACGCCATCAAGTACACGCCGCGCGGCGGCAGCATCACCGTGTCCGTACGGCGCGATGCGCGCTACGCGCTGGCCGAGGTCTGCGACAGCGGACCGGGCATCAGCGCGGATCGGCGTGCCAGCGTGTTCCAGCGCTTTCAGCGAGACGCGTCGAGCGAGGCGCGCGCCACGCAGGGCGCAGGCCTCGGGCTCACCATCGCGCGCAGCTACGCGCGCCGCAATCACGGCGACATCGAACTGGCGGATGCCGGAAGTGCGGACGGCGCGAGCGGACCTGCCAGCACAGCGGGTGCGGGGCTCCGTGCGACCCTTCGTTTACCCTTAGTGAACCTTAAGTGATTACACGTATTTTGAACGCCGACAGGGCGGCAGAGAGCCCATCGAAAGCCGATTGAAAGGCTCCATTTCTAGACTGCCTCCTTCAATCGAAGGAGACCTATGCAAGAGCAGCACGCCGGTACGCCCGGGGCGACATCGCCCCTCAAGGCCCGGTTCAAGAAGGATTACTACGGCGGCGCGCTGATGGTGCTCGTCGGCGTCGCTGCCGCAGTCGCCGGCGTCGACTACCGCGTCGGCCAACTCGCGCGCATGGGGCCGGGCTTCTTCCCGGTCGCGCTGGGTTCGCTGCTGGCGCTGGTCGGCGTCATGATCGCTGCGTCCGCGCGCAACCCGAAGCCATCCGCAGAACCTGCCGTGTCGCACGGTCATCCCGGCGGCATGCCGGACATTCGCGGTGGTGTCTGCATCGTGCTGGCCATCCTGGCCTTCTTGCTGCTGGGCGTGTACGGCGGCCTGCTGCCGGCGACCTTCGCCATCGTCTTCATCTCGGCGCTGGGCGACCGCGACAACACGCTGATCGAAGCCGGACTGCTGTCGCTCGCCATGTCGGCCATCGCCGTGGTGGTGTTCTGGTGGGCGCTGCAACTGCAGCTGCCGCTCTTCCAGTGGGGCGGCTGACATCATGATTTCGCAATCGCTTCATGACCTCTGGTTCGGCTTCGGCGTCGCCTTTCAGGGCACCAACCTGCTGTGGTCCTTCTTTGGCGTGCTGGTCGGCAATTTGATCGGTGTACTGCCGGGCATGGGTGCGCTGCAAGCCATCTCCATCCTGCTGCCGCTCACCTACGTGATGCATCCGGTGCCCGCCATCCTGATGCTGGCCGGCATCTTCTACGGCTCGCAGTACGGCGGCGCCATCGGTGCCATCCTGCTGAACATGCCCTCGCATCCGCCGCATGCGGTGACCTGTCTCGACGGGTATCCGATGACCAAGCAGGGCAAGGGCGGGGTCGCGCTGGGCATCACGATGATCGCCTCGTTCTTCGCGGCGTCGGTCGGGATCATCGTCATGATCTTCGCGTCGCCGTTGTTGGTGCAGATCGCCTTCAAGTTCGGCCCGACCGAGATCTTCTCGATCATGTTGCTGGGCTTGCTGGCCGGCTCCACCATGTCGCGCGGCTCGCCGCTCAAGGGCGTGGCGATGACGCTCTTCGGCCTGCTGTGCGGCGTGGTCGGTACCGACGTCAACAGCGGCAGCTTCCGCTTTGCCTTCGGCCTGCCCGAGCTGAGCGACGGGCTCGAGCTCACCGCGATTTCGATGGGCCTGTTCGGCGTGGCCGACTTCCTGCTCAACGTGAACCGCATGAAAGCCGTCGACAGCAGCGCCAAGCTCACCTTGGCCGACATGCGTCCGAGCAAAGCCGAGCTGAAGCGTGCCTTCCCGGCGATGATTCGCGGCACCCTCGTCGGCACCGTGTTCGGTGCGATGCCGGGCACCGGCCCGACCATCACGACCTTCATCGCGTACGCGCTGGAACGCAAGATCTCGAAGACGCCGCACAAGTTCGGCACCGGCATGATCGAAGGCGTGGCGGGACCCGAGGCTTCGGCCCACTCCAAGACGCAGGTCGACTTCATCCCGACGATGAGCCTGGGCATTCCGGGCGACGCAGTGATGGCACTGATCCTCGGTGCGCTGCTGATTCAGGGCATCCAGCCGGGCCCGCAACTGATCACCGAGCATCCGGACATTTTCTGGGGCCTGATCGCCAGCTTCTGGATCGGCAACGTCATTCTGGTGGTGCTCAACGTGCCGCTCATCGGCGTCTGGGTCAAGCTCCTGCGCGTGCCCTACAAGTACCTGTTCCCGGCTGCGATGTTCTTCATTGCGGTGGGCGTCTACAGCACGCAGAACAGCCTGTTCCAGATCTGGGAAGTGCTGGCCTTCGGACTGATCGGCGCATTGCTGATGTCACTCGAATTCTCGGTCGCACCAATTCTGCTGGGCTTCGTCCTCGGGCCGATGGTCGAAGAGAATTTCCGCCGTGCGCTGTTGCTCTCGCGCGGGGACATGACGGTGTTCGTGACACGGCCGATCAGCGGCACCTTCATCGGTCTGTGCGTGCTGCTGCTGGCTGGCGTGATCTTCTCGGCATGGCGCGGCCGCCATGGTGAGACACCGGTGCCGGGTCTCGACCTGCCCCAGCCACCGCTCGACGCGACTCCGGCTGTCAACGAGTAAGCAACGAACGATCGGCCCTGCGGGGTCGATCCGAGCCGACGATCAGGCGGGCGTGCTTTTAACGTCCGGCTCCTGAACCCCGAACGGGTGGCCCGGCAGCGGAATGAACTCCGTCTCGCCTGGCACATGGCCCATGCGTTGGGCGGCCCAGTCGGCGCCGGCCTGCAGGATTCGCTCGCGACGGCTCGAAACGAAGTTCCAGGTGATGTAGCGCGGCCCGTCGAGCGGCTCGCCGCCGATCACCACGAGTTGCACATCGGCCGATGCGTGCAGCGTGGCTCCCGCACCTTCCTGAAGAAACGCCATCGTGTGCGCTGGCACAGCGGTGCCGTCGACCGACACATCGCCATCGACCGCGTACACCGCGAGCTCGGGTGCCAGCGCCGGCAGTACGAAACTCGCGCCGGCCTTCAACTGCACATCGAGGTAGACGGTCGGCGCATACGTCTTGACCGGCGATGTCTCGCCGAACGCGCTGCCGAGGAGCACGCGCACCTTGGCACCCTGCTCTTCGCACGATGGGATGTCCGCTGCAGCCGTGTGCGCGAAATTGGGCTCGGCCTCTTCATGCGCCAGCGGCAGGGCGGCCCATAGCTGCAAGCCGTGGTTGACGTAGGTGTCGGCCTTGAGCTGGTCCGGCTTGCGCTCGGAGTGCACGATGCCGCGACCCGACGTCATCCAGTTGATTGCGCCGGGTCGAATTTCCTGCGTATTGCCGAGGCTGTCGCGATGCATCATCGCGCCCTCGAAAAGATAGGTGACCGTGGCCAGGCCGATGTGCGGATGCGGTCGCACATCGTGCTCGCTGCCCGGTGTTTCGGTGGCAGGGCCGAAGTGATCGAAGAACACGAAAGGCCCGACCGATCGGCGCTTGGCCGAAGGCAGGAGGCGGCGGACTTTAAAGCCGCCGCCGAGGTCTTTGTCGGCCGGTGTCAGCAGTTGAAGTGCAGTCATGGCCGACATATTGCATCAGGCTTTTGCAGAAGCCCAGCGTGCGCTGGCCTTGGCCACGCGCTCGCCGAACAGGCGTGCGGTGTCGAGGTCGCCCTGCTGCATTTCGGCCGGCGACGAATCCGAAGGCGACTGCGCCATGGCGCCGCTGAACGAACCGACGTAGTTGACATCGTTGCGTTGCGCCGCCTTGCTGTTGCTCGGCATGATGGCCGTGCCGACCCAGAGACCGCCCTGCTGCATTGCCAGCGTGAAAAGGTAGTGCAGCGTCGAGAGCTTGTCGCCGTTCATGGTGGCGCTGTTGGTGAAGCCGGCAAACATCTTGTCTTTCCAGGCTTGCGAGAACCATGGCTTGGACGAAGCGTCTGCGAACTTCTTGAACTGCCAGCTCACGCTGCCCATGTAGGTCGGCGAGCCCATGACGATGGCATCGGCTGCTGCAAGGGTCTCCCAGCCGCCTTCAGGCAAATTGCCGTCGGCATCGATCTGCACCAGCTCGGCGCCGGCGCCTTCTGCCACGGCTTGCGCCATGCGCAGAGTATGGCCGTAGCCGGAATGAAAAACGACTGCGATCTTGGACATGTTGATTCCTTCGGAGATGGACGTGTTGGGTGGAGTGGATGCAGCGACTCAGCGCTTGTCGATGCTCAAACGGCCGGCACCGAAAGCAGCGAGCGCAAGCAGGCCACCGGCAATGGCGATGTTCTTGTTGAAATTGATGGTCTGCATCATCTTCATCGCGTCAGGGGCAGCCCAGTACTTGTGGAAAGCCAGCGCAGCAGCCACGGTGAACACAGCCAGCACGATGGCGACGATGCGGGTCTTGAAGCCGAGCAGCAGCGCGATGCCGAAACCAAGTTCCACGATGATCGCGATCACCGCGGCCACTTCGGGCAACGGCAGGCCGGCCGAGGTGATGTAACCGACGGTGCCGGCGAAACCCATGAGCTTGCCGATGCCTGCAGGAATGAACAGGTACGCGATCAGGATGCGGCCGACGAGCGCCAGAACGTCTTGCATCGAGGTGGTGGTGACGCCGGACGACGACATGGGTGCGGTGGTTGAGGCCATTGAAATACTCCTGAGTTGAAAAAAAGAGAAAAGGGTCTGACAAGAGAAAGGGCCGTCCGTAGACGGCCCTCTGGGACTAAGCGGCGAGGTCGAATACCAGCACTTCGGCATCCTTGCCGGCACCGAGTTCGATCTTCGACTCGCCTTCGATCATCGCGGCGTCGCCGCCCGACAACTTCTGGCCGTTCACTTCGAGCTCGCCGCGCACCAGTTGCACGTAGCTCTTGCGCGTCGGGTCGAGCGTGAGGCTTGCCTTCTCGTCGCCGTCGATGAGACCTGCGAACAACCGCGCATCGGCGTTCATGGTGACCGAGCCTTCGGCACCGTCCGGCGATGCGACGAGGCGCAGCTTGCCGCGCTTTTCGGCGTCGTCGAACTTCTTCTGCTCGTAGCCGGGCGCCACACCGCGCTCCTTGGGCTCGATCCAGATCTGCAAAAAGTGCGTGGTCTCGTCGGCCTTGTGATTGAACTCGCTGTGCTGCACGCCGCGCCCTGCGCTCATGCGTTGCACGTCGCCCGGCGGAATGGACTTCACGTTGCCCATGCTGTCTTTATGAGCGAGTTCGCCCGACAGCACGTAGCTGATGATTTCCATGTCTTTGTGGCCGTGGGTGCCAAAGCCGCCACCCGCCGCCACGCGGTCTTCGTTGATGACGCGCAGGTTGCCGAAGCCCATGTGCGCCGGGTCGTAATAGCCCGCAAAAGAGAAGCTGTGAAACGAGCGCAGCCAGCCATGGTCTGCATAGCCGCGTTCCTGTGATTTCCTGACTGTCAACATTTGGATTACCTCTGCCCCTGTCGAGGGGCCTTGCTAACTGCCGCGCCGTATGCGTAGCGGATAGAAGTGACTTTATGCCGGGTTGTCACTTGCAAAAGCATCGCGATTTGATGGCACCATTCAAATTATTTGAACGATGATCGGCCATGCCAACCCCTCGTGATGTCTTGACCCCCGACGCGTTGTCGATGCTGCAGACCGTCGTAAGCACCGGCAGTTTTGCCGGCGCCGCCCGCGCACTCAACTTGGTGCCGAGCGCGCTCAGCTATCGCGTTCGCCAGATCGAAGACGCGCTCGACGTGCTTCTCTTCGACCGCAGCGCAAGGCAAGCTCGCCTCACCGAAGCCGGCACGGAGTTGCTGCGCGAAGCGGGCCGCATGCTCAATGAAATCGATGCCGTCGCCAACCGCGTGAAGCGGGTCGCAACCGGCTGGGAACCGATGCTCACGGTGGCGATCGACAGCGTGATCCCGCGCGAACCGATCCTCGATCTCGCCTGCGCCTTTTATGCGATCGATCCACCCACGCGCCTGAAGCTGCGTGACGAAACGCTGCTCGGCACCATCGAGGCATTGACGACGGGTGAGGCCGACCTGGCCATCGGCAGCGTGCTCGATGCCGCCAGCCTGGCCTTCACCGCGACCGGCATCCGCAGCCGCCCGATCGGCGAGTTGCGCTTCGTCTACGCCGTCGCGCCGCAGCATCCGCTGGCACGCCTCGAAGGCGTGCTGACCGACGAGGTGCTGCGACAGCATCGTGCGGTGGCCGCAGCCGATTCGTCGCGCTCCGGGCCCACCATGACGGTCAACCTCGTCGGTGGGCAAGACGTGCTCACCGTCGGCTCGATGGCAGCCAAGTTGGCCGCCCAACTGCATGGGCTCGGCGGTGGCTTTTTGCCCGAGCCGATGGCACGCCCTTACATCGAGGCCGGCCATCTGGTCGAGCGTTCGACCTCGCGTGTGTTGCCCGTTGCGACCATGCATTGCGCCTGGCGCGTGCCCAGCGCAGGCAAGCCCGGCCGCGCCCTCGAATGGTGGCTCGCGCAGTTCGACCACGAGGGAACTCGCAAGGCGCTGCTCGGGTGGCACCGGGGCCGCTGAAGCCGATGTAGAGTGCAAGCCGACTGTCATTCATCCCGTCAAAAAAAGAGAGACCTTCCATGACCAAAAGCCCAACTGCCAAGCGCCATCGAAGCGCCATCTCCCCGGCCCTCAAAACCACTGCAACTTTGGCTTCGACCTCGACGTCTACTGCGAAGCCGAAGATGGCCGAGCGCCATTACGCCGTCATCGGCGCCGGCATCGCGGGCATTGCCGCCGCGCGCACGCTGGTGCAGGCCGGTCACCGCGTCACGGTGTTCGAGCGCGAGTCGCAGGTCGGCGGCCGCATGGCGAGCGACAAGACGCAGTTCGGCCGCTTCGACACCGGCGCGCAGTACTTCACCGTGCGCGATCCGCGCTTCGCCGCCGCCATCGAAACCACGCCCGGCCTGTGCAAGCGATGGAGCGCCAACGCCGTGCGCGTGCTGGATGCCCATGGTCTAGTCGCTGAAGCCGCGCTGCCGTCGCGGGAGCCGCATTGGGTGGCGCAGCCGGGCATGGATGCGCTGGTCGCGCAATGGGCTGTGCCGCTGGGCAGCAGCGTCGTCACCGACACGCACGTCGTGCAGATCGAGCGCGACACTATCGACGGCAAGCGCTGGCAGTTGCGTACCGCCGGTGTAGACGACTCGGTGCATGTGTATTCGGGCTTCGATGCGGTGTTGCTCGCGGTGCCACCTTCACGCGCACGGCAGCTGCTCGGCACCCATTCGCCCACGATCACGCAGAAGATCGAGAAGGTCCGCATCGCGCCATGCTGGACATTGATGATCGCGTTTCCGCAGGCCAACCAGGCCAACATGTCGCACCTCGGTCCGCAGTGGAACGCGGCGCGCAGCACGCACCATCGCGTGGCCTGGCTCACGCGCGAATCGTCCAAGCCGGGACGCGAGCGTGTCGAACGCTGGACCTTGCAAGCCAGCGCACCGTGGTCGCAAGAACACTTGCGCGACGACAGCGCCCGCATCGAGGCCAAGCTGCTGCGCGCCTTCTCCGAGATCACTGGGATCCGTGCCGAACCTTCATTTGCCAAGACGCGCTGCTGGGCCGAGGCGCAGACCCAAGTGCCGGTCGGCAAGTCGCACCTGTGGGATGCGAAAGCCCGCATCGGCATCGCCGGCGACTGGTGCATGGGTCATCGGGTCGAAGACGCTTTTCTGTCCGGACTCTCGCTCGCTCTCGCCGCACTGTGACCGCATCGGGGCGCGCTGTCCGCACCGGGCGGTTCGCCCCCTCGCCCACCGGCCCGCTGCACGCGGGCTCGCTGGTCGCCGCGCTGGCAAGCTGGCTCGATGCGCGTGCGCAAGGCAGTCGTTGGCTGGTGCGCATGGAAAACGGCGACACAGAGCGCTGCCTGCCCGGTGTAGGTGAAAGCATCCTCGAACAGTTGGCCGCATGTGCGCTCGTGTCCGATGAGCCGCCGGTTTGGCAGACGCAACGCCTGCTGGCTTACCAACAGGCTTTCGATCGATTGGTGGCCGCCGGCCTTGCCTACCCCTGCGCCTGCTCTCGCGCCGAGATCGACGCCGCACTCGCGCAGCAAGGTGTGCCGCACACGCGCCATGGCGAGCGCGTGTACCCAGGCACCTGTCGCAACGGACTGGATGGCAAGCCCGCGCGTGCCTGGCGCTTTGCCACGGCCCGATTCGAAGCCGCGCACCCGACCGAGGGCGTCACCTGGATCGACCGCCGGCTCGGCCCGCAATGGCAAGACGTGGCGCAGGAGGTCGGCGACTTCGTACTGCGCCGCGCCGACGGACCGTGGGCCTATCAACTGCGCGTAGTGGTCGACGATGCCGAACAGCACGTCACCGACGTCGTGCGCGGCGAAGACCTGACCGACAACACCGCACGCCAGCTATTGCTGCAGCGCGCACTGGGCCTGCCAACGCCGCGCTATCTGCACACGCCGCTGGTGCTAGGTGCCGATGGCGAGAAACTGTCGAAGCAGACAGGCGCGGCTTCGTTCGACACCCGCACGCCGCAAGCCGCGCTGGCCGAGCTCGACAAGGCGGCGCGAGTTCTCGGCCTGCCCCCCGCACAACAAGCGATATCGCCGTCCGACGCGCTCACATCATGGGTTCCGCAATGGGCCGCTCTCTACAATCCGCCGCCGTGATGACCCAACTGCCTGACACCCCCCAAGACCCCGAAGACCCGACGCCATCCTCGGACCCGACCCATCCATTGCACCGTCGCCTGAAAAGCTTCGTGCGCCGCGCCGGCCGCACCACCGACGGCCAGGCGCGCGCCTTTACCGAACTGGGTCCGCTGTACCTGCTGCCGTACAGCGAAGAGTCGATCGACCTCGCCACCGTGTTCGGCCGCGTGGCGCCGACCGTGCTCGAGATCGGCTTCGGCATGGGTGAAGCCACTGCATCCATCGCCGCGACCATGCCCGACACCAACTTCCTGTGCTGCGAAGTGCACGAGCCCGGCGTGGGCGCCCTGCTCAAGCGCATCGGCGAACAGCAGTTGACCAACATCCGCATCTGCGCCCACGACGCGGTCGAGGTGCTCGACCACATGCTGCAGCCCGACACGCTCGACGGCGTGCATGTGTTCTTCCCCGACCCGTGGCACAAGAAGCGCCACAACAAGCGGCGCCTGCTGCAGTCGCCCTTCGTCGCCAAGCTGGCCGCGCACCTGAAGCCCGGCGGCTATCTGCATTGCGCGACCGACTGGCAGCCGTACGCCGAGCAGATCCTCGAAGTGCTCGCGCACGAACCGCTGCTGCGCAATACGGCGGTCGATGCCAGTGGCTATGCCCCCAAGCCCGCTTACCGCCCGCTCACCAAGTTCGAGAACCGCGGCATCAAGCTGGGGCATGGCGTGTGGGACGTGGTGTTCGAACGTAGGGCGGAAACGCAGCAGCAGCCACCCATCGTGCTGCGCAAGGCGACCGCTCCTGACGCCGCACTCATCGCCGACATCCACACCCGCAGCCGGGCGACCACCTACCGCGGCATGCTTTCCGATACCTATCTCGACAACGACATGGCAGCCGAAAGCCTCGCGCTTTGGCAGTCGCGCGCAGACGAACTCAGGGCCAACACCGGCAACGTGCTGATCGCCGAACGCAACGGTCAGCCGATGGCTTTCGTCCGCGTGCTGGCGCCTGACGACACCGGCGGCGCCTACCTCGACAACCTGCACGCGATGCCCGACCAAAAGGGCTCCGGCGCCGGCACTGCCCTGCTCGCGGCCGCGGCAGAGTGGGCCAAAGCTCGCGGCGCCACGCACATGCACCTGCGCGTGCTGGACGACAACGCGGCCTCCATCGGTTTCTACGAATCACGCGGCTGGCAACTCACCGATCGCATCAAGGACATCATGGGCGGCCAGGAAGTGACGGCGCGGATCTATGCGTTGAGGCTGGACGCGTGACCTTGCTCGACCTCGCAACGGTCCGCGCGTTCGAACAGCGCAGCTTCAACGCGTGGCCTGCGCGCGAGACGGTGTTCTTCAACGGCTGGCTGTTTCGCATGAGCGGCGGCTATACAAAGCGTGCCAACTCGGTCAACGCTGCCGATGCGGGCGCATCTTTCGAGGGCGTGCGGGGCGCGGCGGAAACCTTCTATGCGCAGCATGGACTTCCGACTGTTTTCCGTTTGTCACCGTTGGCGACGCCAGAGGCCGACCGCGAACTGGCCGATGCCGGATACGGGTTCTTCGACCCGACGCAGGTGGCACGTGCGACGCTGAGTGCTGCGGCGCCGCACGCATCAGTGAACATCTCAGCCGCACCATCAGCTGACTGGCTCGATGGCATCGCCGCGGCCAATGGCATCGCGTCGACGAACCACGAACTGCACCACGCTATGGTGCGCTCCATCGCGCTGCCGAGCGCCTTCGCCACCTTGCAGGACCACGGCGAGGCCATCGGCTTTGGGCTGGCGGTGCTGGAACGTGGCGCAGTGGGCCTCTACGACATCGTCGTGGCGCCGCACCGACGCGGGCAAGGTCGTGGTCGTGTGCTCACCTGCGCACTGATGCAATGGGGCCGCACGAAGGGCGCGGAGTCTGCTTACCTCCAGGTGCGTGAGCAAAACGAAATCGCGCGGCGCCTGTATGCCCAGCTGGGGTTCGAAGACTTCTATGGCTACCACTATCGGGTGCCGGACAAACTGTTCGCGCGGCTGGGTTCGGCCCCACTGGCCAAAAAGGATTGACCCTCGACCCGACCTGCGCCAGTTGCCGTGGCAGGATGTCCCGTCCCCCCCCATCCACCTCTTGAGCCCGGAGTACTGCAGATGATCCGCATCTTTCACGACACGCGCGAGATTGTGATCTCGGACGCACCACTCACCGATGCGCCAGCCACCGACGCTCTGTGGCTCGACGCAACCCAGATCCACGAGGCCACCGGCTGGGAATGGAAGCCGCAAGGCCTGTGCCGCGACGACACCTGCATGCCCGTGCCGCGCAACGCCGACGCTCCGATCGTCGATGGCGACCGGCTCGATCTTGCCGCCTTCTGGCGCTACGCCGGCTGGCCGGTCGTGCATGACGAGAGCGGCCGCGTGTGGGTGCTCGGCGAAGGCGCCGCCAATCGCGCCGATGCCCTGAACAGCCTGCAGGCCCCGGACTTCGAGCTACCCGACCTGGAAGGCCGCATGCATCGCCTGTCGGACTTGCGCGGGCAGCGAGTATTTCTAAGCACGTGGGCCTCTTGGTGAGGCTGCAGGTTCGACTTGCCCGTGTGGCAGTCCCTGCATGAAGCGGCCAAAGACCATGGCTTTACCGTACTGGCGATCGCGCTCGACGAGCCCGAGCCCGCACGGCCCTGGATCGAAGCAGCCGCTCTCACCTTCCCATCTCTGATCGATCGAGAGCACCGCGTCGCCGAGCTCTACAACCTGGTCAACGTGCCGCAGGCGGTGTGGATCGACGAGACCGGCCGCATGGTGCGTCCGCCCGAGAGCGCCGGCTCGACCGACGGCTTCAACGAACGCGATCGAACCACGAATGCATTGCCGGCCGAGGTGCTGGCCCGACGCGCCCGCGCCAAAGCGGCGTACTTCGACGCGGCGCGCGACTGGGCACTGAACGGCTCGGCCAGCCGCCATGTCATGAGCCCCGACGAAGTGTTGAAGCGCCTGCAAGTTCCCGATGCCGGCATCGCCGAAGCGCACGCGCGCTTCAGGTTAGGACAGGTGCTGCTGCGCGATGGCCGCGAGGCAGAAGCCAGGGCGCAGTTCGACGCCGCGTCGCAACTGCATCCCGACTCGTGGGCGATCTGGCGGCAGCACGCGGAGCGCGACGCGCGAGGCCTGGCGGCTGGTGCGGACTTCTGGGCACGCCTCGATGCAAGGGCCGACAAGCCGTACTACCCGCCGGCCGATATCCGCGACGGACCATGACACCTCACGGTAACTAGAACTTACCGTGGGTGGAGGATGCGGTTGCAGGGCGAGCAGTGCACGCGCAACGGCTATGCCGCCGTTGGCGTACCCGCAAATTTACTTGCCAAACAATCCGGTCACGCGCTGCCATGAGCGCAGCATCAGGCCCGCGCGTTCCACATCGGCCTGCGCGACCAGCGGTGTTTCTCCGACCTGTTTGCCGTTCGAGCTAGCAACCACCTTGCCGATCACCGCGCCCTTGGTCACTGGCGCCTCCAGCCCAGGCTTGATCTGCACTGCGGTCTGCACCTTTTGACCGCGCGGCACGGTCACTGTCCATGGTGACCCCAGAACCGCGGGGACCGTGTCGGCCTTGCCGAAGTTGACTTTGGCAGCTGTCACCGCCGTGTTGGGCTGGATGGGCGTGGCCTGCTCGAAGTTGGCGAAGCCCCATCCGAGCAGCGAGCGCGTCTCGTCTGCACGTGCCTTTGCGCTGCTGGTGTTGAGGATCACCGTGATCAGACGCATCCCGTTGCGCTTGGACGACGTGACAAGACAGTAGCCCGCTTCCTCGGTGTGGCCGGTCTTCAGTCCGTCGACCGTGGGATCGGTGTAGAGCAGCGCGTTGCGGTTCCCCTGCTTGATGTTGTTGTACTTGAACTCACGCTCCGCATAGATCGGATAGAAGTCGGCACTGTCGCGGATGATGGCGCGCGCCAGGATAGCGAGGTCGCGCGCAGACGACTTGTGCTCCGGAGCGGGCAGGCCCGTCGCGTTCACGAAATGCGTGTGCGTCATACCGAGGCGCTGGGCTTCGGCGTTCATGAGCTTGGCGAAGTTCTCCTCGGAGCCGGCCATGTGTTCGGCGATCGCCTTGGACGCGTCGTTGCCCGACTGGACGATGATGCCGCGCAGGATGTCGATCACCGTGGCCTGGCTGTTGAGCGGCAGGTACATGCACGACTCGGTGCTCGATCCGCGGCACCAGGCGTACTCACTGACCGAAACAAGGTCTTCCTTCTTGAGCTTGCCCGATCGAAGCGCCTGCTCGACCAGGAAGCTGGTCATCATCTTGGTCAGTGACGCCGGCGGCAGCGCTTCATCGGGGTTGTCAGAAGCAAGCACCTCGCCGGAGTCGAAGTCCATCAGCAGCCACGCCTTGGCGGGCAGCGCCGGTGGGCCGCCGGCCGTACTGGCCTGCGCGGCGACTGGCGCCGCCGCAGGTTTGGTGGTCGCCTGCTTCTTGGCAGCTGCCGGCTTGGCGGCGTGATCCGAGGCCGCGAAGGACGCCGAGTACGGTAAGACGACGCCTGAGGCGATCGCGACAACGATGGAAAGAGCGGAAAGGCGCATTGTTTGCATGAGTCAGGGGCTTAACGAAATTTGTGGTGAATCGGAGCGGTGGTTTCGATCAGCCTGCATTTTCAGGCCTTGGAATCCACGACAGCGGCATTGCCGCTGCTTAAAAAGGTAACGCCGTGGTTCGTTTGACCGTGTCGAGCACGAAGCTCGTCTTGCAGTCCTGAACACTCGGATGCTTGAGCAATGTCTCCATCACGAAGCGCGAGTAGTGCGCCATGTCGCTCACCATAACGCGAAGCAGGTAGTCCATGTCACCCGTCAGCGAACTGCATTCGACCACTTCGGGCCAGGCTTGCACGGACGCGCGAAATGCATCCATCGGGCTGCGCTTGTGCACGGCGGAGTGCTTTTCCAGTCGGACGTTGATGTAGGCCGTGAGTGCAAGCCCCACGCCCTCAGGATCGAGCAGGGCGACATAGCCCGAGATGACCTTCGATTCCTCGAGGCGCTTCACCCGCCGAAGCGTGGCGGAAGGCGACAGGTTGACGACCTGTGCGATCTCGTCGTAGGTGGCTCGGCCGCTGGCCTGGAGCACGCGAAGGACGCGCAGGTCGATTTGATCGAGTTCGATTGGTGCAGACATCAGCGGTATGTTGCAGGATTCCTGCGTCAATGCGCAAGCGCAGCGTGAACTTGCAGGAAAACTGCTTGCCTCATCCTTAGGATCGAATCATCACAAACCACCCACTGATGGAGACGGCATGAGCACCGACCTTTTCGACAACCCCATGGGACTGCAAGGCTTCGAGTTCGTCGAGTTCGCCGCGCCCGAGGCCAACACGCTCGAACCGTTCTTCGAAAAGCTCGGCTTCTCGCTGGTAGCAAAGCACCGCTCGAAGGACGTGGTGCTCTACCGGCAGGGCGATATCAACTTCATCGTGAACCGCGAGCCGAACAGCCCGGCTGCGTACTTCGCCGCCGAGCACGGCCCGTCTGCCTGCGGCCTGGCATTTCGCGTCAAGGACTCGCACAAGGCTTATGCCCGTGCGCTCGAACTCGGCGCTCAGCCCATCGAGATTGCCACGGGTCCGATGGAGCTGCGCTTGCCTGCGATCAAAGGTATTGGTGGCGCACCGCTGTACTTGATCGACCGCTTCGAAGATGGCAAGTCGATCTACGACATCGACTTTGAATTCATCGAAGGCGTCGAACGCCATCCCGTCGGGCACGGGCTCAAGGTGATCGATCACCTGACGCACAACGTGTACCGCGGCCGCATGACCTTCTGGGCCAACTTCTACGAAAAGATTTTCAACTTCCGCGAGATCCGCTACTTCGACATCCAGGGTGAGTACACAGGCCTCACCTCGAAGGCGCTGACGGCGCCCGACGGCAAGATCCGCATCCCGCTGAATGAGGAATCGTCCAAAGGCTCGGGCCAGATCGAAGAGTATTTGATGAAGTTCAACGGCGAAGGCATCCAGCACATCGCGCTGCTGAGCGACAACCTCGTCGACACGATCGACCAGCTCGGCCTTGCCGGCGTGCCGCTGATGACCGCGCCGAACGACGTCTACTACGAGATGCTGGAGACGCGCTTGCCCGGCCACGGTGAGCCGATCTCGGAGCTGCAGGCGCGCGGCATCCTGCTGGACGGCACGACCGAGGGCGGGACCCCGCGCCTGCTGTTGCAGATCTTCTCGCAGACGGCCTTCGGTGGCCCGGTGTTCTTCGAGTTCATCCAGCGCAAGGGTGACTACAGCGACGGTTTCGGTGAAGGCAATTTCAAGGCGCTGTTCCAGTCGATCGAGCGGGATCAGGTTCGACGCGGCGTGCTGCAAACGGCCTGAAGGTGGCGTCCGTGCTTTGCCTCGATACCGCCGCAGTCCAGAGTGCCAAACACGGTCTGGCGGCCGGCGATGCGGGCCAGCCCCGGCGCGCCGATTGGACCATCGACCAGGGCTGGGAAGCCTATACCGCTGCCGAGCATGGCGTCTGGAAGACCCTGTTCGAACGCCAGTCGAAACTGCTGCCGGGCCGTGCGTGCGACGAGTTCGTCGAAGGCATGCGCAATCTGCCCATTGGGGCGGATGAGATTCCGGATTTCCGGCGCCTCAGCGACGTGCTGATGAAGAAGACAGGCTGGCAGGTGGTCGCGGTGCCGGGCCTGGTGCCTGACGAGGTGTTCTTCGAACATCTGGCGCATCGACGATTTCCGGCGGGTCATTTCATCCGAAAGCCGCACGAACTGGATTACCTGGAAGAGCCCGACGTGTTCCACGACGTGTTCGGCCACGTGCCCATGCTGATGAACCCGGCCATAGCGGACTACATCCAGGCGTATGGCGAAGGCGGATTGCGCGCGCAAAAGCTCGGCGTGCTCGACAAGCTCGCGCGCGTCTACTGGTACACGGTGGAGTTCGGTCTGCTGAAGCAACCGGACGGGCTGCGCATCTATGGCGCCGGCATCGCGTCGTCATTCACGGAGACGGCTTTTTCGCTCGACGACGCATCGCCCAATCGCATTGGCTTCAATCTGGAAAGGGTGATGCGAACCAACTACCGTATCGACGATTTCCAGGAAAGTTACTTCGTCATCGACAACCTGGAGCAGTTGCTAAAGCTCGCGAAGATCGACTTCGCGCCGCTGTATCAACGCATCGCAGGCCAGCCCGACTTTGATCCGGGCACAGTGCTGGCGAGCGACACCGTGCTCGCACGCGGAACGGGTCGCTACCACTACGACAAGCGTAAAAAGGCCGCTGGCTGAGTCGGGGCGACACGGGCCTTTTGTCTGTTTGAAACCCGCACCACGACATCGCGTTCAGGCTGATTTCTCCAAAGCGCAGTCGCCATCACTGGATGACCACCGGTCGTGACGCCCGGCCCGCCAGATAAGTGCGATGGTCGGCAGAGGGTCCATAGCTGAAGTTAACCTGCAGCCAACGGAAGCGTCGAAGGCTGGTGGAGCCCTTCATAATCAAGACCTGCCCCCCCGCTTGTTCCAGACGCCTACCTTTCATCATGGATAAATTCTTGCTGCAACAGCAGGTGCTGGAACGGCTCGCCGAAGACCTGCTGCAAGCCGAACAGGCCGTGCGAGCGGCCCATGAAACGGCGACCCACGAAGAAAACATCGCCGAAAACAAATACGACACATTGGGACTCGAAGCCGCCTACCTGGCCACCGGCCTAGCTCGGCGCGCCGAAGCCATCCGCCAGGCGATGGCCAATTGGCGCCAATTCCGCCCGCGTCCCTACGACGCCAGCAAAGGCATACAGCTCGGCGCGCTGGTCTGCCTGGTCGATTCCGAGGACAAGCAGCAACAGCTCTTTCTCGGCCCGGATGGGGGCAGCATGAAGTTGGTCAGCGGCGCTCAACGCGTTCAGGTCATCAGCAGCGAAGCCCCTTTGGGCAGGGCCATGCTGGGCAAATGCGAGGGTGATGAGGTGTCGATACAGGTCGCCCCAATCCGACAGCAGTTTGAGGTGCTGCGAGTTCATTAGGCCGCAAGAGCCGCAAGTAAGTTCACGCCGAATTGGCCGAGGTCAGCAGACGTGCAGGCGTCGTGAACATACCGGCTGGCTGGCAAGGTCAGCAGTACTTTGAAACCGGCCACGGGGTCCGACATGACACTGGCGCATGAATGACCGCTGCGTGGCCAAAGACCGTGAACTCAGGGGGGCCGACATCACCGGTAGCAACCGCTGCAAATCCGTCTGCAGACCTGTCGCATTTAAGGACTGCTTCGGGCCCATAGCTGCCGGTCAGCGTTGTTCACAACGGCGCTACCAATTGAGGCGAATACGTTCGCGGCCGGCCACTCAAGGACGTATAAGCGCCGCAAGGTCCCGCGCCGCGCCGGACGGCTCCCGGGCCAAATGCGCCACGAGGCTGTGCCGGTCAGCCTCGGTGCGCTGCTGCGAGAGAAAGCGCTTGCCCACGAGATCGGTCAGCTCAATCTCGAAGCCGATCAGGTGCGCCGCGGCTTCGTCGATGTACGCGGCCGGCGCCTCGGCGGGCGACCACGGCGAATCGCGGCCCGCCTCCTGTTGCGCGGTGAGCGCGGTCAGGTGGGTCGCGACCCAATCGGCGGCATCGACAAAACGGATGCGGCCGCGCGCCTGCACCACCACGTAATTCCAGCTCGGTGCCACGCGCCCGCTGCGCTGGCCGCTGACATACCAGCGCGGGGAAATGTAGGCGTCCGGGCCGCGAAAGATCGCGGTCGATTCGGTGTCGGGCGCCGTGCCGGTGGCAAGCGGATGGTTGCGACTCACATGGCCGCGCAGCCGGCCGTGCGACCCGCCGGGCGTGAATTCGAGCGGCAGAAGGTTGACCTCCGGACCTGCCCCGCCGGCACTGATCAGCGTCGCAAGCGGATAGGCCTGGATCAAGGCGTGCAGCTCAGGGTGTGCCGTGACAGCAAAAAGAGGTTGGATGTGCATGGGTGGAGGCGTGAGGCCAGGAGATTCGGTTTGATGAGTCTGCTGCGGTCGTAGCTCGGCGTCTTGAAGGTTGCGGCCACGCGATGCCGACATGTCGTCCTCGTGACTCGCCTATCCGACGATGGGCGCGGCCTGCGGAAGCGACGGCGTGAAGCCACCGAAGCGGCGGAACTCGCGCGTCATGTGGGCCTGGTCCGAAAAGCCGGCCTCCAGCGCGAGTTCCCCCAAGGAGCGCATCTCACCCGCTTTCAACAAGCGCATGGCACGCTGGAAACGCAGGATGCCGGCCAGACTACGCAACGGCAGGCCGGCGGCAACCAGCACGTCGCGACGTAAGGTGCGCGGCGCTGCATCGTGCCTAACCCAGCCCCGACGCTCTCCAGGCGGGGCCGCCTGCATTTCGGCGATCGCCGCCAGTGCGCGCTCATGCGTTGGACCCGGTCGCGCACGGTTGGTAATCACATGAACAGCGTTCACCAAAGCATCGCGCAATGCAGGCACGGTAGTTGCCTCGAGGATCGGCTCGGCGCGTACACCAGTTTGACGCACAACATCGCGACCAACCATAACCCGGTTGCGAAGCATGGCGGGTTGCACGCCGAGGCAAAGACCGCCCCACCCGATGCGAAAGCGTACCCCTACGCTGACTTGGCCAACAATCGCGTTTAAGGTTCCAGGTTGATCGGCTGGCCCTGCCAGCGCGAGCCAAACCCGAGTCAGCACGCCGTCTTCGGCGGGTAGGCAGTGCGCAACGAGATCCATGCGCCCATCAGGCAAGATAAGTTGCGGAAGTGAGGAACTGGCCCGGTAACACCACAACGCTTCAATGCTTTTGACATCAAGCAAAGTATTTTGAAGTTCTATGTATGGAACTGGCTCAGTTGCCGCGTGCATGGTCGTCAAGGATTCCGATCGGATTTAGTACGGATACACCTAAAAAGCTGCCGTTCGGGAACGACTGCTAATGGCCCGGAAGCAGTTCTTCACGCCTTGCCGAAAACATGCTCATTCGGACCTGTCCAGGTCACAGTTTGTACTGACCCGCTCACGAATGCCTCGTCACGGAGTTGCTGGAAAACGGCGGCAGGGGGCCAACCTGCCGGCTCGTCAGCGAACAGAAAACCGAGACGCTGCAAAGCAGTGAGCACGACGCTGAGTTCTGCCCTTGATGCGTATGGCACAGACGCGCCCCGCTCGTGCACGTGTGCACCCATCACTGAAAGCTCAAGCGGCAAGCTGTCTGCAATACTGATCTCGATTGTCTTAGCTAGCACTGCAGACACGTAGTTCATGTTCAGTCTTGCTCGATGTGGTTGGCTGACCTGTGGTCCGGTCTTGGCCGCAAGCGGCTGCGGTTCAAATTATGAAGCGACCGTCCTCGCTGTCGTAAAACCGTGCTGAAAGGCCCGCGCAAAGCTTCTTCAGGATGGCGACAGCCGCCTCGTCAAACACTCCTGATGCAGTGATGGACAGCGGTGGCTCGTCGTCGCCAACTTCAAGCTCCAAGGCGATCCCTTGTGCACGCAGGTCGAACCGCTGCGTCCTTGTCGTGACGCCGGTCAGTTCGTAGATGACAGAGTGGACATGAGGGCGGCTGCCCAGCGGTTGCGGCTGCCAGTCGGCGTCAAGCTCTTCAATTTCCTGCGATGCGCGAACGATGACACCGATGCTGCTCATACTTGTATTTGGTTATTTACTGGACGTGTTCGCCGAAGGTCTGCTTCTGGCCGCATTGTGCCCTTGGACCAGCGGCATCGTCAGTCGAAGTCAATGGACTTGACGATTAAGGCAGCGTCGGCCAACTCGGCAATACAGGCAGGGTTGCCAGCTTCAGCCACGTAGGTCACAAGGGCCAAGTCCGAGCCGTTGCTTGCATACCAAACGCGGGTCAGGTCGTCGTTTCGCATGAACGTTCCACCGATGTAGCGGCTGATAGATTCGCCTTGCTCAACGTCCGAAGGCACACCCAGTGAGCGCGTGCTCGCGAACTCTTTGAGAAGAACGCCAAGTGCGTCTGCATCGACGTTCGGGTTAGCGCCGGATTTAAACCTAGCCACGGAAAACTGCAGCGCTCCAACTCCATCCGTTCTTACGAGTGTGGGAGGAGCACCTTCCGGCATGTCGTGACTCACATCGACCCAGCCTGCGGGAAGCTCAATAACGACATCAGCAAAGGCGCAACGGTGGCTCATCATCGACGTTTGGGAAGGTGCGTTGAAAGTCCGGTATTGGCGGCGGATTGTTGTCCATCAATCGCCCAGGAACTTTATGTATGTGTGGCCGCTGTCGACGGCTTGTTGAGCAAGCCGTATCACCTTTTTAAGGTGTTCAGACAGTTCCGCATTCGTGGAAGAGCTCCCGACCTCCTTCAATTCGATGAGCAAGACAGGGATCTGTCTCTGATTGAAAACGGTGACACCCCACGGGTCGATGAAGCGCATACAGATCGGTGGAAGAGCGACCCACTGGTCAATGACGAGCGATGTAAGACAACCCGAAGGATCAAAAATCGCCTGGATCTTCTCGTGCTTTTCGTTCACCCATACCGTATCGATTCCCAAGTTGGCCCCCTCGTGGCTGATGTCTGCTTTTTGGCCGAATGCTGCGACGGTGGCACAGGCTAGGCTGTATCTGGAGTCCGGCTCCGAGCGCCTAGATCCACGCCCAAGGTCATCGGGGGATACTGATGCCTTACGGTTAGCGTCAAGCCAGTTGCCAAGACAAGTTGAACAGCGGAATCAGGCCCTTCGCCCAAGGCGTCCCAAACGCGAACTTCTGAGATCGTCGCCGGCAAGTACTTCTGAATTTCATCAATTTGGGTCGACGCCTTCCAATCCTCTGGCCAGCCTGCCGGCATCTCTGTCGCCTCGGACACTTCCTGCAGTTTGATGCCTAGGGCCGGGTAGGCACCTGGTATTTCGACCTCGCAAGGTGCAACCTGGACCATCGGGGATTGAGCGAAAGTCAATCTGACAAGATCAGTGGCAATAGCGGCTGTGGTTTGGTCCACCCAAGCGGGGTGGGTCCCTCTTGGCGGGCACATCCAGACCGCTTCGAGCAGTTGATTGATCATTGACAACGGACTCATTTTTCGTACTTCTTAACCGGACCTCCAACGTCCGGTTCTGGCCCGATTGCGGACACACGCCGAGCAACAGTGTAGGTCCGCTTCGCGCCGCAAAGCGGACATCGAAGGCAGCGTCGTACGGAACCACGGCGACGAGCAGTCGGCAACGCGGCCGACGAGTTGATGGCACCGATCGACAGAACCGAACGTGAGCGGCCATCGGAGCCGCCTCATCGACTCAACCCAACAACCGCCCCAGCACCGAAGGCAACGACGCGGCGTCACCCAACAGCGCGCTCTGCCCTGCCCCGAAGATCCGCCGGCTCGCCGCCGCCCCTTCCGCATCGAGCAACAAACCGAGCGTGCCAATACCCACCAGCCGCGCCGATTGCACCGCATGTCGCGCGTCTTCGATCAGGTAATGCGGATCGTGGATGTCGACATCGTGCGGCTCGCCATCGCTCATCACGACCACCAGTCGACGGGAGGCGGGTTGTGCTGTCAGTGCACGCGTCGCGTGGCGCAACGCGGCGCCGAGCCGTGTCGACAGGCCGCTTTGCAAGCTGGCCAGTCGCGCGGCAGTGCCGTCGCTCCACGCCTCATCGAAGTCTTTCACGCGCCAATGGTTGACGCCCTCTCGGCCATCGGAATCGAAGCCCTGAATCGCGAGTGAGCCACCGGTTGTGGCCAACGCGCCGGCGAGCAGTCGGGCCACACGCTGCTGCGTCGTCAACTGAGTGCCGCCCGCCGCATCGCTGCCGTGCGGCCGCGCGCTGGAGGCCGAACTGTCGATCAACAACAGCACGGCGACGCTCTCCGCCGCCTGCGTCGATCGGGTGTGCACCCGAAGCTCATCCGCACTGCCGCTGCGCTGTGCCAGCACCGCACTGACGGCTTCGTCGAGTTCGATGTCGTCGCCGTCGCGCTCACGCCGTCGCAGCACGCGGGAGCGCATCGCAGACTTCTGCAGCAACAGGGTCAATGCGCGCTGCACCGGTGCGTCGTCCTCAAGCGTCGCCACCGCAGATGCATGCGCGCCGACAGACTCCCCAACCTGCGGATGCCGCTCGTGCACCACGCACCAGTCCGTCCGCAACTTGCCGATCCGACGATCCCATTCCGGATATCGCCACTGCACGGGCGCAGGAGGCGTTGCATCGGCAGGTCCCTCTTGCAGCCGTGCTGCGGCAGACACCGGTCGCGACTGCTCGGGCTGTTCGCCGGCATGGCCTTGCCAGAGCCATCGGTTGTCGTCGCGGTAGCTCGGCCCCGGCCGGTACATGCGCGCGTTGAAGCCCATTCGCATCTGGCCGATGTCGTTGCCAAGGGCCGATGCCATCGCACGCAGCGCATCGGGTTGCGACTGCGCCAACACCTCGCCACCATCGTCGAGATAGAAGCGCGCCCTGCCCTTGCGCACCCACGGATGCGGATCGTCGTAGCCGGGATCGACGAGGCCGCGTGCGAGCCGAAGCATCAGCGTTTCGAAGTCGTCGCCGTCTTTCGGCGTTGCGGTGTGCAGCGGCGCCCAGAGTCTCCGCAAGCCGGGTAACTCACGGCATGCCAGCGCTTCGGCCCGCGCGTCTTCGAGCAGGCCGAGCAAGGCCTGCGTGATGGGCGCCGTGCCTTCGCGCACGAACACGCGGCGAGAAAAAACGATGTGTGCTGCAGCGTGCGCGGCGGCTGCGCTGTACCAGCGACGGGCATCGGCCTTGCTCGCGCCGGCGGGTGGCGATGGCAGGTGCAATCCACTCTCTGCAAGAAACGGCGTCTGCCCGCCTTCGATTCCTGCGGGAAGATGCAGCAACGGTGGCGTCACGTTCCAGAGCAGCCGCAGCCAAGCGCCGATGGGAAGCCGCAGCGCATCGAGCTGACCGCTTTGCTCGGTGCTGTCGCTACCCGTGATCGCGCGAGCCGTCGCTACAGACGGGTTCGTGCCCGCTTGAAGGTCCACTCGCAAGTCCAGGTCAACCACCGCGCTCATCGCAGCAGGCGTTCAGAACGAAGCGTCGACCGCCGCCACCAGCGCATCGCGCAACGCGACGTCGTCGGTGAGCGGCGCCACCAGCGCCATACGACAGGCCGCAGCCGGACTCGCACCCGCGCGCACGAGCGCAGCGGCGCGCACCAGCATGCGCGTGGATGCGCCCTCGTCGAGACCATGCCCGGCCAACCTGCGCGAGCGACGTCCGAGTGCGACCAGTGCAGACGCCAGTTCGATCTCGACGCCGCTCTCGCGCATCACGATTTCAGCTTCGTTCTCTGCATCGGGATAGTCGAACTCCAACCCGCAGAAACGTTGCCGCGTCGACGCTTTCATCAAGCCGCTGCCGCCACCCGGGTTGTATGAAACCACTAGCGCGAAGTCGGGATGCGCATGCACGAGTTCGTTGCGCCGTTCCAGCGGGAGCATGCGGCGCGTGTCGGTGAGCGGGTGGATGACCACGGCCGTGTCGGCACGCGCTTCGACGATCTCGTCGAGGTAGCACAGCGCGCCGTGACGCGCCGCCAAAGTGAGCGGACCGTCTTGCCAGCGCGTCTCGCCACCATCGAGCAGCCAGCGGCCGACGAGGTCGCCCGCACTGGTGTCGGCATTGCACGCCACAGTGACCAGCGGCCGGCCGAGCCGCCACGCCATGTACTCGATGAAGCGTGTCTTGCCGCAGCCGGTCGGCCCCTTGATCAGCACCGGCAGCCGGCCCGCGTAGGCCGCCTCGAACATCTCGCACTCGTCGCCGATGGCGCGGTAGTAAGGCTCGGTATCGATGCGCCAGGGCTCGAGCACATCTGAACCCGACGGCACCATCGACATCACCGGTGCACGCTGACCGTGTCTTCGTTGGGGATGCCCTCGATCGGCGCTTCCGATGTGCCGACGGTGGTCCGCGTGAACGACTCGACCATCTCGCGCGTGCCCTGCGGATCGGCGATCCATTTGCCGTAGAACTCGAACGGGCAGTCGGCCACGCCCTTGTCGCCTTCGCGCGAGTTGATCAGGCCGGTGTAGCCGCGGTGCACCAGCTTGAAGAGATGGTTCTCCGACTGGCCGTGCTTGCGGAAGTCGCGAATCAGGCTCTTGCTGAGCGCGGCGTACTGAATGCCCATTTCTTCGGTGCCGCATTCGCCGAGGGTGCGGCCGTCGAAGCCGATGAGCGCCGAATGGCCGAAGTACGAGTACACGCCGTCGAAGCCGGCCGCATTGGCGACCGCAACGTAGGTGTTGTTGGCAAAGGCCATTGCCTTGGACATCAGGATCTGCTGCTCCTTGGCCGGGTACATGTAGCCCTGGCAACGGATGATGAGTTCGGCGCCCTTCATCGCGCAGTCGCGCCAGATCTCCGGGTAGTTGCCGTCGTCGCAAATGATGAGGCTCATCTTCATGCCCTTGGGCCCGTCGCTCACGTAGGTGCAGTTGCCGGGGTACCAGCCTTCGATGGGCACCCACGGCATGATCTTGCGGTACTTCTGGACGATCTCGCCCTGGTCGTTCATCAAAATGAGCGTGTTGTAGGGCGCCTTGTTGGGGTGCTCTTCATGGCGCTCGCCGGTGAGCGAGAACACGCCCCATACCTTGGCCTTGCGGCAGGCTTCGGCAAAGATTTCTGTCTCGACGCCAGGAATGCTGGCGGCGTTCTCGTACATCTCGCCGGCGTCGTACATGATGCCGTGGGTGCTGTACTCGGGGAAGATGACCAGATCCATGCCGGGCAGGCCGGACTTCATGCCGATGACCATCTTGGCGATGGCCTTGCAGTTGTCGAGCACTTCGGCCTTGGTGTGCAGCCGCGGCATCTTGTAGTTGACGACCGCCACGCCGACGGTGTCTTTGCTGCTCGATATGTCTCCGTGAATCATGATTCAACCTTGTCTGGGGCTTGTTAGACGAAAGTCATTCTGCAAAGCGGTCGCGTGGCGGCGAATACGTTGATTGACGTAGCCCCTTACGGCTCGACGTGAAAGCGCCGGTACGACCCCGACGCGGTGTACCGTCTGTGTATTCCGGAATCGGACTACGTCAGCGGACAAACTCTGATGTGCACCGGCGGACTCACAGGAATCTAAGAACATGCTGCCTCAATTGCACCGCCACGAATGGATGAGTGAAGAGATCGACGCGTTCCGCGAACAGGCGCGACGCTATATCGCCGGTGAGATGACGCCACAGCTCGACGGCTGGCGCCGTCAGGGCTTTATCCCGCGCGAGGTGTGGAAGCCGTTCGGTGCCATGGGCCTGTTGCTGCCCGAAATCGACGAATGCTGGGGTGGCGCCGGTGCCAATCTCGCCTATCAGCTGGTGGTGCAAGACGAGCTCGCCAAGGCCGAGATCCCCGGCAACACAGCGGTTCACTCCATCGCCTCGCACTACATCCTGGCCTACGGCACCGAAGAACAAAAGCAGCGCTGGCTGCCCAAGCTCGCGAGCGGAGACATGCTGGCCGCCATCGCCATGACCGAGCCGGGTTGCGGCTCCGATCTGAAGGCACTGCGCACCAAGGCCCGGCGCGACGGCGACCACTACGTCATCGACGGCGCCAAGACCTTCATCACCAATGGCTTCACCTGCAACCTGCTGGTGCTGGCCGTGCGCACCGGTGAAGCGGGGAGCCGTGGCGTGTCGCTGGTCGTGCTCGAAACCGAAGACCTGCCGGGCTTTCGCGTGGGGCGCCGGCTGGAAAAAATCGGCCAGCATGCCTCCGACACCGCCGAGCTGTTTTTCGACGGCGTACGCGTGCCAACCGACAACTTGGTGGGCGGCAAGGAGGGCGACGGCTTCATCCAGCTGATGAGCCAGTTGCCCTACGAGCGCATGTTGCTCGCCGTCTCCGCCGCTGCGGTGATCGAGCGCGCGCTCGAAGTGACGGTCGACTACACCAAGGAGCGCAAGGCCTTCGGCCAGAGCGTCTTCGACTTTCAGAACACCCGCTTCAAGCTGGCCGAAGTCGCGACGATGGCACACGTGGTGCGCACCTTCGTCAACGACTGCACCCAGCGCCTGCTCGATGGCACGCTCGACAACGAGGCCGCCTACATGGCCAAGTGGTGGTGCTCCGAGCAGCAGTGCAAGGCGACGGACGAGTGCCTGCAGCTGTTCGGCGGCTACGGCTACATGGCAGAGTACCCGATCGCGCGGATGTACGCGGATGCGCGGGTGCAGCGCATCTACGGCGGCACGACCGAGGTGATGAAGGACCTGATTGCGCGCAAGCTTTAGCCGAACTCAGCTGGCGAGCAAGCCTTTCAACGCATCGTCCAGCACCTTGATGTCCGCCGGGCTGGTGCCCGGACCGCCGGCGAAGTGGCCCCAATGCGTCTCGACCACTTGCAGCGTCGCGTTGGGCATGTGCGCGACTTCGAACTCGTTGTCCGCGGGCGGAAAGTACAGGTCGGTCGACGCCGGCATGACGATCGCCTTGGCCTTGATCGCGCCGAGTGCCTTGACGAAGTCGCCGTTGAACAGCTCGTTGTTGCTGATGTCGCCGTTCTGCCAGGTCGACAGCATCGTGAGCAGGTTGTTCGCGTCTCGATTCAGGAAGAGTCCTTCCCAGAACCCGACCATGAAGTCTTCGAGCGAGGCGTAGCCCATCACCTCCATGTCGAGCTTGTGGCGATAGAACGCCTGCGAGAAGCCCCAGCCTGCATAGACGCGGCCAAAGGCGCGCAGGCCCTTGGTCGGTGGCGAGGTGTACCAGCCGTCTTCGAAGGCGACATCGGCCAGCAGCGCGGCCTTGGCACCCTCGAGAAACACGTGGTTGTGGCGCAAACACTTGGCCGAGCCCATGAACGGCAGGATGCGTTCGACCATGTCCGGGTACATCGCTCCCCAGTGGTACGTTTGCAGCGCGCCCATCGACCAGCCCGTGACCAGCGCCACCTTTTCGATGCCAAAGAGTTCGGTCACCAGCTTGTGCTGGCACTTGACGTTGTCGTAGGCGGTAATGTCCGGAAAGCGCGATGCGTTGTACGGTGCCGGATAGTTGCTGGCCGAGGTCGAGAGGCCATTGCCCAGCATGTTGGGAATGATGATGAAGTACTTGGCCGGGTCGAGTGCCATGCCTGCACCGATGAGCCATTCGTTCTCGTAATGCTGGCCTGAATACCAGGTAGGGTAGACGATGACATTGTCCTTGGCCGCGTTGAGCGTGCCAAAGGTCTTGTACGCCAGCTTGACGCCGCGCAGCGTCTTCTTGCACTGCAGAACGACATCGCCGAGGTCGAACATCTTGTAGTCGGTCATGGTGGTTCCTTGGTCGGGGGTGAAAATTAGGGAGAGTTCGGTTCAGGCCATCGCGGCCAGGCCGTGCGCCTCGGTCGCAGCCCAGCTGCAGCACACGCGCTGGCCCACCGACACGGGGTCGCCGAAGAAGGTGTTCTCTTCGACGTAGACCACGCAGCCGGGCGCGGTCGGGTCGTCGGTGACCAGGCTCACCTTCATGTAGATACCCTGGTATTCCAGCTCACGGACGCGGCCGCGCAAGGTGTTGACGGCCAGCACCATCGCATCGTCTTCGCCGGTGACGCGCATGCGGTCGCGGCGCACCGCAAAGGAGACGCCGGTGCCGATCGCGACCGAGGTCGAACCCAAGGCCGAGCCGGCAAAATCCTCGCGCGGCAGCCGGTAGCAAGCGCCCTGCGCACCGCGCAAGGTGAGGAGGCCGGCATCGAGCTCGACCACCTCGCCGTGCATCACGTTCTGGCCGCCGATGAAGGCCGCGACGTACTCGGTGCGCGGCTGCGCATAGATCTCACGCGGCGGCGCCGACTGCGCGATGCGGCCCTTGTCCATCACGACCACCTGGTCGGCCACCGCGATGGCTTCGAGCTGTGTGTGCGTCACATGCACGAAGGTAATGCCCAGCTCGCGCTGCATGCCGCGCAGCTCGCCCCGCATCTGCAGGCGCAGGAATTCGTCGAGGGCCGACAACGGCTCATCCAGCAGCAGCACGGTCGGCCGCATGATGATGGCGCGGGCCAATGCCACCCGCTGTTGCTGGCCGCCGGACAGCTGGCCCGGCAAGCGGTCGGCCAATGCGGTCAGTTGCACTTGCTCGATGACGCGATCGGCCTCGTACATCCGCTCCTTCTTTGCTACGCCACGCACGCGCATCGCGAAGGCCACGTTGTCGCGCACAGAGAGATGCGGGAACAGCGCGTAGTTCTGGAACATCATCGCCGTGCCCCGCTCGCGCGGCGACTTGTCGATGACGTTCTTGCCGTCGATCAATATGGCGCCTTCGCTCGGCGTCTCGTGACCAGCGATCATCCGCAGCATCGTCGTCTTGCCACAACCGCTCGGACCCAGCAGACAGCAGTAGGTGCCAGCCTCTATGCGCAGGTCGATGTTGTCGACGGCGGTGGTGCCGTCGGCGTAGCGCTTGGTCAGTGCGGCCAGAACGACGCCGCCGTGTGCTGAATCAAGGGCTCCGGTCGGCACCACTGCGCCGACGGAAATCGGTGGTGAGGTGACGGCGGAAATTGAGGTTGCGTTGTCCATGTACATGGTGCCGTGCAGTCGATAGAAGATGGATGCGAAGTCGGTGTGTGCGATCTCGGCGCCTCAGTGCGCCGAAGGTGCCAGCCGCCGCCGCTGAATCACCACCACGGCAAGGATTGCCAGGCCGATGAAGAGAAACGAGATCGCCGTCGTCACCGTGCCCAGCGCATAGATCGTCGGCGACGTCACGTTCTGCGTCATGCTCCAGATCTCGATCGGCATGGTGTTGCGCGAGCCAGTGGTCTGCAGCGTGCGGGCGAATTCGTCGTAAGACAGCGTGAAGCCGAACAGCGCGATCGCGATGATCCCGGGCGCCAATATGGGCAGCACGATGAGGCGCAGCGTCTGTGCCGGTGTCGCGCCCATGTCGCGCGCCGCTTCCTCATACGCCGGGTTGAAGCGGCCGAACACCGCGAAGGTGATGAGCACACCGAACGGCAAGGTCCACGACAGCTGAGCGCCGAGTGCCGACGTCGTCCAGTCGGTCTGCCAGCCGAAGATGCTGAACATCAATCCGATGCCGATGCCAAGGATGTAGCCCGGCGCCGTCAGCGCGATGATCACGCCATAGAAAATGGCGGTGCTGCCGCGCACGTTGCGGCGGAAGCCGAGACCGGCCGCGACAGAGAAGACCACCGTGACGACCATCACCACCAGCGCTAGCGGAATCGAGCGCTGCACCGCGCCGGCGATGTCGCCGCTGCGGCCTTCCCACAGTTGACGGAACCAGTGCACCGAGAGGCCGCGCATCGGGAAAGATAAGGCACCCTGCTCGCCCTGGAACGACAGCAGGTACATGCACAGCATCGGGCCGTAAAGGAACAGCACGTAGGCCGCGAAGAACAGCGCAAGTGCGTAGAAGGTCCACGGGCGCACAGGTGCATCACCCACCGAACGCTTGATCGCAGGGGCCGACATCGTCATGGTCATTGCTGCAGGTGTCGCCATGCCCTTACCGCTTCTGCACGAGTTCTTGCCGCACGTCGACGAAACGCGTGAGCACTGCGATCAACGCCGTCAGGATCAGCAGGAGGATGACGGCCGAGGCCGCAGCCGGCGGGAACAGCAAGGTCGACACGTTGTCGTACATGGCCGACACCACCGACGCCGAGCCACCGCCGCTCATCACCTTGACCACATAGAAGTCGCCCATCACCAGCGTGATGACGAAGATCGAGCCCATCACGATGCCGGACTTGGTGAGCGGCATCACCACCAGCAGCATCGTCTTCAGGCGGCTCGCGCCAGCGTCCCGCGCCGCCTCGAAAAGGTTGCGGTCAATGCGACTCATCGAGTTGAAAATCGGCACGATCATGAAGATGGTGAACAGGTGTACATACGCCACCACCACCGAGAAATCGGAGAACAGCAGGATGCGCAACGGCACCCGGATGAGGCCGAGTTTCATCAGCACGGTGTTGATGGCGCCCTGCTCCGCCAGCACCGGCATCCACGAGATCATGCGGATCACGTTCGATGTCCAGAAGGGCACCGTGCACAGCAAGAAGAGGCCGATGGCGACGGTGCGATTACGCACGTGGAACACCAGGAAGTACGCGACGAAGAAACCGATGACCGCCGACGCCGCCCAGGTCATGAGCGCGTACTTGATCATCTTCAGGTAGAGCGACACCGTCAGGCCGGAGGTCAGGATTGCCTGATAGTTCTCGAAGGTAAAGGCCGGAATGGTGTCGAAGCCGTCGGTCTTGAAGAAGCTGACGATCACCACGAACACCAGCGGCGCCGCCACGAAGAGCAGCAGCACCAACACCAGCGGCGTCAGTTGAAGATAGGACTTGGTTCGTTCGCGCATGCGTCGCTTCCGCTCCCGTCAAACGATCAAGCAGCCTTGAACTCGTTCCACCTTTGCACCATGTACTGGTTCTCGTCCATCACTGTGTTCCAGCAAGCGATGTTCGATAAGCGCTGTGCCAGCGAGCCGCCGTCGCGCACCGTGTTGACCGCGCCGATCGGCTGGCCGTGGTCGCTCTTGATGACTTCGGCCGCGGGCTTGCCCATGTAC
This sequence comes from Variovorax sp. GrIS 2.14, assembly GCF_046115955.1. Taxonomy (NCBI): domain Bacteria; kingdom Pseudomonadati; phylum Pseudomonadota; class Betaproteobacteria; order Burkholderiales; family Comamonadaceae; genus Variovorax; species Variovorax sp. GrIS 2.14. The sequence continues at coordinate 260,954 of NZ_JBJXIA010000004.1, read as the reverse complement.
CAGTAATCGAACTCGGCCGGCGTCATCTGCGACTTGGCGGTGCGTGGCACCGGGCTGTAGTAACCGTGACGTGCGACGTACGCACCTTGCCATCCCGAGTAGTACCAGTTCAGGTACTCATAGGCAGCTTCGAGCTTCTTGCCGCTCAGGTGCTTCATCAGACTCATGCCGTTGCACCAGCCGCGATACCCTTCCTTGCCGTTCGGCTTGATCGCCATTGGCGCGTAGACGCAGGGGATGCCCTTCTCCAGCACGGCGGTGACGGCCGGCGACCACATCGACTGAATGAACACCTCGCCGCTGGCCATCAGTTCGACCGACTGCTCGAAGGTGCTCCACGAAGCGCGGAAGTGACCCTTCTTCTTCAGGTCGATCAGCGCATTGATCGTGATGTCGATTTCCTTCTTGGTCATGTTCCCCTTGTTGCCATAGACCAGGTCACCGCGCGACTCCAATGCTTGCGCAGCGTCCATGATCCCGATGTTGGGAATGTCCAGAATGGCGGCGCGGCCGGCGAACTTGGGGTCGATCAGGTCTTTCCATTCGGTGACTTCGCGGCCGACCTTGTCGGGGCGATAACCAAGCGAATCTGCGTTGAACACCTGCGGCAGGAAGGTCAGATATTGCTGCTGGCCTTCAACGATTTTCTTTGCCGCGGCGCTTTCGGTGTACATCACCTCGTAGGGCGAAATACCCTGGCGCGAGATCTTGCGACCTTCATACACGCCGGTCGTGAAGATCGGCAAGATCCCGTCGAACTCCTTGATTTTCTTGGAGTCGATGCCCTGCAGCAGTTGCCGCTGCATCGCGACCTTGACCTGCCAGCCTTCCATGTCGGCGATGTCGACGCTGTTGGGCTGCGTGACAAAGCGGGTGATGGAAGCCGACGTATCGAGATTTTGCATCTCGATCTTGAAACCGAGGTCCTTCGAAGCCTGTTCGCCGATCTCGCGCTGCACCGCGTACGACACGCCGATGTGGCGAAGCGTGATGCCCTGGAAGTCGCGCTTCATGATCTGCGGAAATCCGGCGATCGGCATGCCTGCCAACGTGGTACCGACAGCGGCGCCGGCTGCCGCTTTCAACATGCTGCGGCGGCTGGTGCCAGGCGCGATTGCAGTGGCAGTGACCGCAGTGGCGGGCTTGTTGATCTCGTCGGTCATGGTGTCACTCCAAAGGGGTTTGCGATGAAGACGAGTGTCGGGACTCGACTGAGTTACTCAAATACGTGGGATCGCGCATAAGTGCGTTTTGTGTTGATGACGGAGACGATCGCCAGACACGCCCGCGCAAACAGCTATTTGCACATACCGAACAACTCAAACAAAAGCGCGACTAAATAACGTCCCGTCCATCACCAGAGAAGCCGCAGCAGTCCGAGTCTCGACATTGAGCTTTTCGAACACGTGCTGCAGATGCTTGTCCACCGTGCGCGGACTCATGCCAAGGATCTCGCCGACATCGCGATTGATCTTTCCGCACGCTACCCAGTAGAGAACTTCTGCTTCGCGACTGGTGAGTCCGCAAACACCGGTCAATGCTTCCGGCTCGGGCACGCTGGCGCGCTTACGGACCAGCAACGTGATGCCGCTGCCGTCACTGGCCAGGCGCGACAGGCTCAGGCGACGGCCATCGACCACGACCGACAGCGGATCCGGCCCGCGCGCGTCGAGCCACGCCATTGCCACGGGAGGCAAACGGCCATCGGTAGACAGATAACCGCGCAACCACTCGCGTGAGGCGGGTGATTGCCAGCGCACGCACCCGGCTGAATCGACCGACAACATCGCATGGCCCGCGGCATCGACAGCGTCGCGTGCGCTGGCCATCTGCCGCGCATTGCGCACGTGCGCGACGATGCGCACCAGCACCTCGGGCGGGTTGAGCGGCTTGGTGAGGTAGTCGACGCCGCCGGCCTGGAAGCCTGCGAGGATGTGGCCGGTTTCGGTCAGGCCGGTCATGAAGACGACGGGGATGTGGGCAGTCAGCGGATCGGTCTTCAGGCGCCGGCAGGTCTCGAAACCGTCGATGCCCGGCATCATCGCGTCGAGCAGTATCAGGTCTGGCATCAGCAACGCCACCCGGTCGAGGGCGCTCTGGCCGTCGGTGGCAACGAGCACTCGGTAGCCGGCGGCGTCGAGTGCCTCGTGCAGCATCGCCAGGTTTTCGGGGGCGTCGTCGACGATCAGCACCACGCCGGGATCGCTCGTCATACGCTGCCCTCTTCCAGCACGCGTGCGAAGCCTTGCAGGTCGAAGCGCTGCACGCAACCGCGCAGCACCTTGGTGACCGGCGCATAACGCGTGTCGAGCAGGTCAAGCTCTTCCAGCTTCTCGAGGATGCCGCGCACGTAGCCCATGTCGCCGAGCTGGCGCAGAACCAGCAGGCTGGCTTCGGGCAACATCGTTCGACTACTGCCGGTCTCGACGTAGTCGACACCATCGTCCGGCGTCGCCCATACCAGGTCGAGCTTGGTGCGCACCCGCTCCAGCAAGTCGTCGATGCGAAAGGGCTTGATCAGGAAATCTTCGCGAGCCACGCCCACGTCGTTGCGCAAGTCGCTGTCGAAGGCGTTGGCCGACACGATGAGCACGGGCGCCATCGAGATGCGATTGGCGCGCAGCAGCCGCGCCGTCTCCCAGCCGTCGATCTCGGGCATGTCGATGTCGAGCAGGATCAGGTCGGGCGCGAACTGGCTTGCGACTCGCAGTGCCTCGACACCCGATGCGGCCTGCATCACGGTGAAGCCCAGCGGCTCTAGCACATCGCTCAGCAGCTGCCGGTCGGCCGGCGCATCGTCGACCACCAGCACGCGCTTCGGCTCGCCTGCATAGCCGGTGATATGGCGCGGTGCCGGGGCATCGACTGGCATCTTCGGATGTGCGACCGAAGGCAGAAAGAGGCGCACCGAGAAGCACGAGCCAGTCCCGACGCGGCTGCTTGCTGTCAGCTCGCCCCCCATCAGGCTGGTCAGCAAACTGGAGATCGTCAATCCCAGACCGACGCCACCGGCCGCCGGACTCGCGCTGTTGTCGGCGCGCTCGAAAGGCAGAAAGATACGCTCCATGTCGTCGTCGGCGATGCCGGGACCGGAGTCTTCGACCTCGAAGGTCGCGATCTCCGTCGCATAGCGCACGCGGAAGATCACCTGCCCGCGCCCGGTGTACTTGACCGCGTTGGCGAGCAGGTTGATGAGCAGCTGCGCGAGTCGCTTGCGGTCGCCGCGCACCGCTGGTGGCAACGGATAGGTCGGCTGGTACGAAAACGCAATGCCCTTGTTGCGCGCCTCGAGCTGAAAGATGTCCGCGAGCTGCGTCAGGAAGTCGGCGAAATGGATCTCTTGCCGCACCAGCGTGAGCCGGCCGGTCTCGATGCGCGCGATGTCGAGCAAGCCATCGATGAGCGACACCACGTGGTCGCCGCTTTTGCGGATTACCTCCAGCGCGGCGCGGCGGTTGGGCGGCAGGCTCAGGTCGCGCTCCAGGATTTGCGCGTAGCCCAGGATGCTGTTGAGCGGCGTGCGCAGCTCGTGGCTGATCGTGGTGATGAAACGGCTCTTGGCCTGGTTGGCCCGTTCGGCGACCTGGCGCGCGGCCTGCAGCGCCGCGTCGGTCACTTCATGCGCGCTGATTTCTTCGCGCAACAGCAGCGCCTGCCGGTTCGACTCGTCCTGCGCGACGCGCCGGCTGTCGGACGTCAGCAGCAACCAGCACGAGCCGATGGCCACCACCAGCAAGACCAGCGCGCAGGCGATCTTGATGCGCATCAGGTGCCACAGTGCGGGCGAGCCCGGTGCCAGCTCGCGCAACACCTGCCCCTCCTGCGCCACGATAAAAGACAGAATGGCGCCGAGCACCAACGCGAGGCCGAGCAGGCATGCCAGGTAGTGCATGCGACGGCTGAGTGCGACCTTCAGCACCTTCGGCGCCCAGCATGTGAAGGCTTCGACGAACTGATGCCCCAGGCCAGTGCGCGGCTTGCACACATCCTTGCAGCGCGCATCGAGCGAGCAGCACAGCGAGCAGATGTTGCAGCCGTAGGCAGGGCAACTTGCCATGTCCTCGACCTCGTACGACTTCTGGCACACCCCGCAAGCCACCGAAGTGCCTTCAGCAAACGGCGCCGGTTGCCGCGCGATGTAGTACTTGCCGCCAGTCATCCACGCGACCAGCGGCGCGCAGCAAAAGGCCACGCAAAAGCCGATGGCCGTGCTGAAGGCCTGCGCCGCCGGCCCGAAAACGCCGACGAAGGCACTGAGCGCCAGCACTGTGCCGAGACCCATCGAGACGAAGCCGACCGGGTTGATGTCGTAGAGATAAGCGCGGCGGAATTCGATGCCGGGCGGGCTCAGCCCCAACGGCTTGTTGATGACCAAATCTGCCACCAGCGCGCCGATCCACGCCACCGCGAAGTTCGCATAGAAGCCGAGCATGCCTTCCAGCACGTCGAAGATGCCGACCTTGATCAACGCCACGCCGATCAGCACGTTGAACACCAGCCACACCAGCCGTCCTGGATGCGCATGCGTCAGCCGTGCAAAGAAGTTCGACCACGCAAGAGACCCGGCGTAGGCGTTGTTGACGTTGATCTTGATCTGCGAGACCGTGACGAACAGGCAGGTCAACGCCAGGATCCATGCCGGGTCTCGAAGCACCTGCGCGAAGCCGACGAGGTACATCTGCGTCGGCTTGACCGCCTCGGATGGCGCCATGCCCTGGCGGATGGCGAGGTAGGCCAGCACTGCACCGCCGAGCATCTTGGCGCCGCCGATCAGGATCCATCCCGGGCCGGCCGCCAGCACCGCAGTCCACCAGCGCCACGCCTGCCCGGCACGTGGCTTGGGCATGAAGCGCAGCGAGTCGACCTGCTGTCCGATCTGCGCGACCATCGACGCGACCACCGTACCCGCCGCGCCCAACAGCAGCCAGTCGAAGTGGCCGTCGTTGATGCCGTACGACGCATGCATCAGCCCCGTCAGATGGTCGGGCCAGCGAATGATCAAAAAGGCGTAGGGCAGCACCAGCAACACCAGCCACAGCGGCTGCGTCCAGGCCTGCAGCCTGCTGATCATGGTGATGCCGTACATCACCAGCGGTATCACCACCACCGAACAGATCAGATAGCCCAGCCACAACGGAATGCCCAGCCCCAGCTCCAGCGCCGACGCCATGATCGACGCTTCCAGCGAGAAGAAAATGAAGGTGAACGATGCGTACACCAGCGAGCTGAAGGTCGAGCCGAGGTAGCCGAAACCCGAGCCGCGCGTCAGCAGGTCGATGTCGACCGAGTATCGCGCCGCGTAGATGCTGATCGGGATGCCCGTCAGAAAAATGAAGATGCCGACGAGCGCGATGGCCCAGAAGGCATTGAAGAAGCCATAGTCCAGCGCGATGGAGGCGCCGATGGCTTCGAGCGCCAAAAAAGAAGTGGCGCCCAGCGCGGTGTTCGCGACCCGGAATTCGCTCCACTTCCTGAAGCTTCGCGGCGTGTAGCGCAGCGCGTAGTCCTCGATGGTTTCGTCGGCGACCCAAGCGTTGTATTCGCGCCGGATCGGCACGATGCGCTGGGTCGGTTCCATCGGGACGACGTCAGTGGCTGATCATCCACGGCCGCCGCCCCGGCGCACTTTTGGCTCCGTTGGGTGCCGTCACCGTCGCACCACGCTTGCCGGCCGTACTGCAGCAGCCGCAACCCGACGGGTGCTTGAGCCGAGCATAGTCACCAGAGCGCTTGGGCTCGTGCGAAGCGCGTTCGTTGACGGCAATGGCACGGCGCGTGCCATCAGACATCAATGAAAGTCGTGGCGCGCCGGACAGCACCCGCGGCGATGCGCCGCCGCAGTCCGGACACGCGGCCGGCAGGTCTCGCTGGCTCACGCTGCGGAGGGCGTCGAACCCCCCGCAACCGCCGCATTCGTAGTCGTAAGTGGGCATGCGCGATCACTCAAGTGATGTCGTGCGACAACGGCATGTTGATGCTGCCGTCGATGAACTTCGTCGGCCCGTTGGCGTTAGGGTTGATGTCGAAGTCGAAGATCTCGGTCGGCAGCCAGAGCGTCGCGCAGGCGTTGGGCACGTCGACCACACCGCTGATGTGGCCCTGCACCGGAGCAGTCCCCAGGATCGAATAAGCCTGTGCGCCGGAGTAGCCGAACTTCTTCAGGTACTCGATCGCGTTCAGACAAGCCTGGCGGTACGCGACGTTGACGTCGAGGTAGTACTGCTTGCCGGACTCGTCGACCGAGATGCCCTCGAAGATGAGGTAGTCCTTGTAGTTGGGCGTCATCACGCTCGGCTTGAAGATCGGGTTCTTGATGCCGTACTTGGCCATGCCGCCCTTGATGAGCGTGACCTTCATGTGCACCCAGCCGGCCATTTCGATGGCACCGCAGAAGGTGATTTCGCCGTCGCCCTGGCTGAAGTGGAGGTCGCCGACCGACAGGCCTGCGCCGTCGACATACACCGGAAAGAACACCTTGGAGCCGCGCGACAGATCCTTGATGTCGCAGTTGCCGCCGTGCTCGCGTGGCGGCACGGTGCGTGCGCCTTCTGCCGCCGCCTTGGCCTTGGCTTCACCCGTCAGGCGGCCCATGTGTGCGGTACCGGCCGAAGGCGGGTTGGCCAGGCCACCGGTCGGATTGGTGTCGATCAGTTGCTGCTCGCGTGTGTTCCACATGTCGAGCATCGACTTGTCCGGCAGACAACCGATCAGGCCGGGGTGGATCAGGCCCGCAAAGTTGACGCCCGGGATGTGGCGCGAGCTGGTAAACATGCCCTTGAAGTCCCAGATCGATTTCTGCGCCTCAGGGAAATGTTCGGTCAGAAAGCCGCCGCCGTTCTTCTTCGAGAAGAAACCGTTGAAGCCCCACAGCGAATCTTGCTTGGCGCCGATGTCGAGCAGGTCGACCACCAGCAGGTCGCCGGGCTCGGCACCCTTCACTCCCACCGGACCCGACAGGTAATGCACCGTCGTCAGGTCGATGTCGCGCACGTCGTCGGCGCTGTCGTTGTTCTTGATGAAGCCGCCGGTCCAATCGAAGGTCTCGAGGATGAAGTCGTCGCCCGGATTGACCCAGCAGGCCATCGGAATGTCCGGGTGCCAGCGGTTATGGATGTTCTCGTTTTCGGTGGGCGACTTCGTCAGGTCGACCTTGATCAGCGTGTCTGTCATCTCTATGGCTCCAGGGTTGTGGTCAAACGGAAAGGTATGCCTTGATGTGGTTCACATCGGTCTTGTCGCGCGCGGTCTCGTGTACGAAGATGCCGCCCTCGATCACGAAGAGCCGGTCGGCCACATCCATCGCAAAGCTGAGCACCTGCTCCGACACGATGATGGTGATGCCGCGCATCTTTCGGATCTCGTTGAGCGCCTTGGCGATGTCCTTGATGATCGATGGCTGGATGCCTTCGGTCGGCTCGTCGAGCAGCAGCACCTTGGGGTCTGTCACCAGTGCGCGCGCGATGGCGAGCTGTTGCTGTTGACCGCCGGAGAGGTTGCCGCCCTTGCGCTTTTTCATGTCCCACAGCACTGGAAACAGCGCGTAGATTTCTTCGGGGATGCGGCGCGTCTTCGAGTTCTCGAGGCCGGTCTGAATGTTCTCTTCGACGGTCAGCGTCGGAAAGATCATGCGGCCCTGCGGTACGTAGGCAATGCCCTTGGCGACGCGCACATAACTCTCGTCGCGCGACACTTCCTGGTCAGCCACCTTGATGCTGCCGCTCTTGATCGGCAGTACGCCCATCAAGCTCTTGAAGAGCGTCGTCTTGCCCATGCCGTTGCGGCCCATGATGGCGACCGTTTCGTTGGCGTAACCCTCGAAGCTGATGCCGTGAAGCGCTTCGCTCTGGCCGTACGCGACGTGCAGGTCTTCTACCTTCAGCATGACGTTGCTCATCTTTGCTTCTCCGATGCTGCGGTGAGTTGGGGGGAACGTTGCGGGATGCTGGCAAACCTCATCAATGCCCCAGGTACACGTCGATGACCTTCGGATCCGCCTGCACCTGCTCCATCGGCCCCTCGGCCAGAATCTTGCCCTGGTGCATGACGGTGACCTTGTGCGCGATGCGCTTGACGAAGTCCATGTCGTGCTCGATGACGATGACCGAGCGGCCTTTACAAATGCGTTGCAGCAAGTCGGCGGTGAGCTCTCGTTCGCGTGCGCTCATGCCGGCGATGGGCTCGTCGAGCATCAGCAACTCCGGCTCCTGCATCAGCAGCATGCCGATCTCTAGCCACTGTTTCTGTCCGTGGCTCAGCAGGCCTGCTTCGGTGTCGAGCTTGTCGTGCAGATGGATGTCTTCGGCGATGGTCTTGACGCGGCTCTTGACCTCGTCGGTGCACTTGAAGGCGAGCGCGCCCATGACGGAGCGGCCGGCCGGGAACGACACTTCGAGGTTCTGGAAAACGCTCAGGTTCTCGTAGATCGACGGTGTCTGGAACTTGCGGCCGATGCCCAGGCGCACGCGCTTGTGCTCGGCCATCTTGGTGAGCTCGGTGTTCTTGAACTTGATGCTGCCGGCACTCGCCTTGGTCTTGCCGCAGATGAGGTCGAGCAGCGTGGTCTTGCCGGCGCCGTTGGGGCCGATGATCACGCGCAGCTCGTTCTTGTCGATGTAGAGCGTCAGCGCGTCGATGGCTTTGAAGCCGTCGAACGAGACGGTCAGGTCTTCCACTGCGAGGGCGAAGTCGGTGTTGCTCATGGGGTGCTCCTGGAACGGGTTCAGGCGCGCTGGGTGCTGACGCCGTCGGGCAGCGTCGGCTCGGCGGCGCTGTCGACCGTGGCGGCCACGGCGGCCGCATGCAATGCCGGCGACTGCGGTGCGTCGTCGCCGAGCGGCAGCAACTTGCGGCGCTGCAGGCGCGGCCGGATGTGCTCTTCCCACACGCCGGCCAAGCCCATCGGGAACGCCATCGTCACGCCGATGAAAAGACCAGCCATCAGGAACAGCCACATGTCCGGAAAGCTCTCGGAGAAGTACGTCTTGCCGAAGTTCACCAGCAACGTGCCGTACACCGCACCGACCAGGCTCATGCGTCCGCCGACCGCCGCGAAGATCACCATCTCGACCGAAGGCACGATGCCCACGAAGCTCGGCGACATGAAGCCGACCTGCAACGAGAACAGCGCGCCGCCAATGCCCGACAGCGCGGCCGCCAGGCAGAAGGTGAAGACCTTGAAGTTGGCCACGTCGTAGCCGGAGAAGCGCACCCGGTCTTCCTTGTCGCGCATGGCCAGCAGCAGCGTGCCGGCCTTGCCGGTCTGGATCCAGCGGCAAAGAATGATGCTGGCGAGCAGCAGCCCGACGCACAGGAAATACAACACGTACTTGGCGTGGTCGGTGCGCGTGTCCCAGCCGAGCACCGTCTTCAGGTCGGTCATGCCATTGACACCGCCGGTGTAGCCCTGCTGGCCGATGATGAGCACCGTCAAGATGAGCGCGACCGCCTGCGTGATGATCGCGAAGTACACGCCACCGACGCGCCGCTTGAACATCGCGAAGCTGATGATCCAGGCCAGCAGCGTCGGTGCCGCGATCACCAAAATGAGCGTGAGCGTCAGGCTCTTGAAGGGCAGCCACATCAACGGCAGTTCGGTGATCTGGTTCCAGTCCATGAAGTCGGGGATGCCCGGCGTCGTCTGGATCTTGGTGGTGATCGGGTCCGAGGCTTCGAGCTTCAAGAACATCGCCATCGCATAGCCGCCGATGCCGAAGAAGATGCCCTGCCCCAGGCTCAGCACACCGCCGTAGCCCCACACCATCACCAGCCCGACGGCGACGAAGGCATAGGTAAGGTACTTGCCGATCAGGTTGAGCCGGAAGATGTCCAGGCTCAACGGCAGGATGACTACCAGCAGGATGGCCAGCAGCAACAGGCTGCCGAGCTGGTAGCGCTTGATGAAGGTCTTGAGGGCGATCATTTAGCGGCGCACCTTGGAAGCGAAGAGGCCCTGGGGCCGGATCATGAGAATCAGCACGATGAGCGTGAGCGTCAGCACCTTGGCCATCGAGCCGGCCATGAAGAACTCGGTGATCGATTGCGTCTGCGCGATACCGAAAGCCGACACCACGGTGCCGAACAAGCTGGCCGCGCCGCCGAAGGTGACGACCAGGAACGAGTCGACGATGTAGAGCTGGCCCGAGGTCGGCCCGGTCGAGCCGATGGTTGTGAAGGCGGCGCCGGCGACACCGGCGATGCCGCAGCCGATCGCGAAGGTCAGGCGGTCGGTCTTCTTGGTGTTGATGCCGATGGCGTTGGCCATCACCCGATTGGCGACCGTAGCGCGCACGCGCAGGCCCCAGCGGCTCTTGCTGAGCGCCAGCAACATGCCGCAAGTGACAACCGTGGTCAGCACCAGCACGAACATCCCGTTGATCGGAATGTCGAGTCCGGGAATCGGCGCCCAGGAACCGAGCAGCCACTCAGGCAGCACCGGACTCACTTCCTTGGGGCCGATGAAGGTACGAAAGCACTGCTGCATCGCGAGGCTGATGCCCCAGGTGGCGAGCAACGTGTCGAGCGGGCGCTTGTACAAGTGGCGGATGAGTGCCCACTCGACCAGCCAGCCGGCGACAAACGCAAATAAGAACGCCAACAGCACGGCGAACGGAAAGTAGTACGGCAGCAGCGTCGGTGCATGCTTTTCGACGAGCGTCGAGCCGAGATAGATGGTGTAGGCGCCGATGGTCATGAACTCGCCATGCGCCATGTTGATGACGCCCATCTGGCCGAAGATGACCGCGAGACCGAGACCCATCAGCAGCAGCACCGCGAACAGGCTTAGCCCCGCGAAGCCCTGCATCAGGCCAATGTTCAGCAACTCTGAAAAACTCATATCGCGCAGTCCTCGTGTGTTCTCCTTCCCCCATTGGGGGAAGGTTGGGATGGGGCCACCCCCACCCCTGCCCTCCCCCAAAAGGGGAGGGAGTCAGATCACTGATAACCCTTAGGAAATGGATCCGGCTTGATGAGTTCCGGCGATTCCGACACCACCTTGAAGCTGCCGTCCGGCAAGCCCATCGCAATGCGCGACTTGCTCCACAGGTGATGGTTGGCGTCGAGCTTCACGTAGCCTTCTGGCGCCTGCTTGAGTTCGATGCCTGGCGATGCGGCGACGACCTTGTCGACGTCGAAGCTCTTGGCGCGCTCGACAGCGGCCTTCCACAACCAGGGGCCGAGGTAGCCGGCCTGGGTCACGTCGCCGATCACCGAGTCCTTGCCGTACTTGGCCTTGAAGGCGGCAACGAACTTCTTGTTGTTCTCGTTGTCCAGCGACTGGAAGTACTTCATCGACGAGTAGAAGCCAGCGAAATTCTCGCCGCCGACACCGGTCATTTCGTCTTCCGTCACTGCCAGCGTCACGAGCAGTTGCTTGTCACCGGTGATGCCGGCCGCCTTGAGTGCTTTGTAGAAGGCGACGTTGGAGCCACCGACCACGGCTGCATAGATGCAGTCGGGCTTTTGCAGCTTGATCTTGTTCATCAGCGAGCCGAAGTTGGTGCTGCCCAGTGGGTAGTACTCCTCGCCGACGACCTTGCCCTTTTGAAAATTCTCGATGTGCTTGCGCGCGATCTTCATCGAGGTGCGTGGCCAGATGTAGTCGGAGCCGATCAGGAAGAAGGTCTTGGCCTTCTTCTCGGTCTTGGCCCATTCCAGGCTGTACAGAATCTGCTGCGTGGCTTCCTGGCCGGTGTAGAAAACGTTCTTCGACTGCTCCAGGCCTTCGTAGAAGGTCGGGTAGTACAGCAAGCCGTTCTCTTTTTCGAACACCGGCAGCACGGCCTTGCGCGAAGCCGAGGTCCAGCAGCCGAACACCGCAGCGCAGTGGTCGTTGATGAGCAGCTTCTTGGCCTTCTCGGCAAAGGTCGGCCAGTCGGATGCGCCGTCTTCCTTGATGACTTTGATCTTGCGACCGAGGATGCCGCCCATGGCGTTGATTTCATCTATGGCGAGTTGCTCGGCCTGGATCGAGCCGGTTTCGCTGATGGCCATGGTGCCGGTCGACGAATGCAGCTGGCCGACGATGACTTCGGTGTCGGTCACTGCCAGCTTGGTCGTGTTGACCGAAGCGGTTGGCTGCGCAAAGGCAAGGCCACCCAGGCCCATCATGGGCAAGGCAGCGGCGCCCTGAAGCAAGCGGCGGCGGCGCATCGCAATGCGCTCGGGCGATTCATCGATGGACGGGTCTTGATCGCGGGACATGGCGGTATCTCCAGGCAGGTTGAAGTTCAAAAACGAACACGGGCGCCGGGTATGCACCACAGCTGTGCGCTTTGAGTGATCGCACTGAGTGCGGCACACCGAGCGCCATGGCCTGCACTCTAGAAACGGAATGCGTACTTCCGAATACGTCAATCAACGTAGCCTTGCCGACCAGCCGTGCGGCGAGACTGGCGATCCGTCGTCGAGTTCGCTTGCTCCGGCGGAACGGACAAGGAGCGCTTCTTGCAGAGTCTTCGGCAAACACCATTCCTGATAGAACGGAACATGCCGCCCGCGAACTCGTCTGCCACCTCTTCCGCCCCATCCTCCACACCGTCTTCCACGACGTCGCCCGTCACCGGTCAGAAGATCTTTCGCATTCGTCGCGACTACAACACCTGGGTCGCCAACGAGACGCTGGAGGACTACGCGCTGCGCTACACGCCTCGCAGTTTTCGCAAGTGGTCGGAGTTCGGCGTGGCCAACACCGCGTTCGGCGCCACCTCTTTCCTGGCGCTGGAGGCCATCGGCGGCGCCATCGCCCTGAGCTACGGTTTCTCGAACGCGCTGTGGGCCATCCTGGTGGTCGGCATCATCACGTTCCTGACCGGCCTGCCCATCTGCTACTACGCCGCCAAGTACGGCGTCGACATGGACCTGCTCACACGCGGCGCCGGCTTCGGTTACCTCGGCTCGACGCTGACTTCGCTCATCTACGCGAGCTTCACCTTCATCTTTTTCGCGCTGGAGGCGGCCATCCTGGCGCTCGCGCTGCAGATGTATTTCGACTGGCCGCTGGCAGCCTGTTACCTCGTCTCGTCGATCGTCATCATCCCGCTGGTGATGCGCGGCATCACGATGATCTCCAAGCTGCAGCTATGGACGCAGCCGATCTGGCTCGTCTTGTTCTTCTGCCCGTTCATTGCGGTGGCGATCAAGAACCCACAGGCCTTTGCCGACTTCACCGGGCTGGTCGGGCGCATCTCGGGCAACAACGACTTCGATCCGCTGATGTTCGGTGCCGGCGCCACGGTTGCGTTCTCGCTGGTGGTGCAGATCGGCGAGCAGGTCGACTACCTGCGCTTCCTGCCGGAGAAGACCGCCGCCAACCGGCGCCGCTGGTGGGCTGCCGTATTGGTCGCCGGGCCGGGCTGGATCGTGCCCGGCATGCTGAAGATGATGGGCGGCGCCTTCCTTGCGTTCCTGGCGCTACAGCACGAGATCAAGCCCGACCACGCGGTCGAGCCGACGCACATGTACCTGGCCGGCTTCGCCTACGTCTTCAAGGACCCGGCATGGGTGCTGGGCATCACGACGCTGTTCGTCGTGGTGTCGCAGATGAAGATCAACATCACCAACGCCTATGCCGGCTCGCTGGCGTGGTCGAACTTCTTCGCGCGGCTCACGCACAGCCATCCGGGCCGCGTGGTGTGGCTGGTGTTCAACGTGCTCATCGCGCTCCTGCTGATGACGCTCGGCGTGTTCGCAGCGCTGGAGAAAGTGCTCGGCCTCTACAGCAACATCGCCATCGCATGGGTCGGCGCGCTGGTGGCCGACCTGGTCATCAACAAGCCACTGGGCTGGAGCCCTAAATCGATCGAGTTCAAGCGCGCCCATCTGTACGACATCAACCCTGTCGGGCTCGTGTCGATGCTGGTAGCGGCGACGATTGCGATGGTGGCCTATGCCGGGCTGCTCGGGCGCTGGGCCGAGTCGTTCTCGCCCTTCATCGCGCTGTTGACAGCGCTGTTGGTATCGCCTCTCCTGGCCTGGAAAACCAAAGGCCGCTACTACCTGGCGCGCACCGACCTGCAGCACTGGACGCCGGGGCAGATCGTGCGCTGCTCGGTTTGCGACAACAGCTTCGAGTCGGAGGACATGGCGCACTGCCCGGCCTACAGCGCACCGATCTGCTCGCTGTGCTGCACCCTCGAATCGCGCTGCCACGACGCGTGCAAGAAAGACTCCCGCGCGTCGGAGCAGATCAGCGTCTGGCTCAAGGCACTGCTGCCACCGGCGGTTGCGCTGCGGCTCAACTTCCGGGTCGTCCACTACATCCTCGTCACGACATCGCTGATCGCCTTGCTCGCCACGGTCATGGGCATCGTCTATGCGCAGGAAGGCTTGCTCAACGCCGATGCCGCCGGCGTGTTTTTGCAAACGCCCTTTCTCAAGGTCTTCGCGATGCTGTCGATGGTGGTGGCCGTCGCCGCCTGGTGGATCGTGCTGGGCAGCGAGAGCCGCAAGATGGCGCAGGAAGAATCGAACCGCCATAACCACCTGCTCACGCTGGAGATCGAGGCGCACGGCCGCACCGGCGCCGCGCTCCAGGCCGCCAAGGAAGCCGCCGAAGCCGCGAACCAGGCCAAGACACGCTACGTGGCCGGCATGACGCACGAGCTGCGCACGCCGCTCAACAGCATCCTCGGTTACTCGCAGATCCTGCTGAAGAACGACGACACCGCGCGCCCGCCGCGGGAAGCGGTGCAGACCATCCACCGCAGCGGCGAACACATGCTGAGCCTGATCGACGGGCTGCTCGACCTGGCGCGCATCGAGGCCGGGCGCCTGCAGCTGGAGTCGATGCCGCTCGCGCTGCCGGACTTTCTGGAAGAAGTCGTCCGCATGGTGCGACCGCAGGCTGAGAGCAAGGGCCTGGCCTTCGTCTACACGCAGAGCGGCAGGGTGCCACCCTGGGTGCAGGCCGATGCGAAGCGGCTGCGCCAGATCCTCATCAACCTGTTGAGCAACGCGGTGCGCTTTACCGATGCCGGCAGCGTGACGCTGCATGTCGATGCACGCAGACAGGTGTTGCGCTTCGATGTGGTCGACACCGGCATCGGCGTCGCACCGCAAGACCATCAGCGCATCTTCTTGCCGTTCGAACGCGGTGCCGCCGGCCGGCGCCATGGCGGCGAGCCGGGCACCGGCCTCGGACTCACCATCACCGGCCTGTTGACTTCGCTGATGGGCGGCGATCTGCAACTCGCGGACACCTCGTCGAAAGGCAGCGTCTTCAGCGTGCGTGTGTACCTGCGCGGGGTGGCCGACCCCGGTCCGCAGGTCGTCCCGCAGCGCGTGATTTCCGGCTACTTCGGCCCGCGCCGCACGCTGCTGGTGGTCGACGACCAACCGGTGCAACGGCAGATGCTGGCCGGCATGCTGGCGCCGCTGGGCTTCGATGTGCGCGAGGCCGCCAGCGGCACCGAGTGCCTCGACAGCCTGCGCCAGCACGTGCCCTCCGCCATCCTGCTCGACCTCAGCATGGACGATATGGACGGCTGGGAAACGGCAGGCCGCGTGCGCGCCGCCGGCTTTGCCGTGCCGATCATCATCGTGTCGGCCAACGTGTTCGAGAACCAGGCCGACAGGCTGCGACTGCACGATTGCCAGGCCTTTGTCGGCAAGCCGGTGATCGAGTCGGAACTCACCACCACGCTGGAGCGACACCTCGGTCTGCAGTGGCTGCAGCCAGGGCTGGTGCCGGCTGGCGGGCAGACATCGGCAGAAGCCGCGCCCGAGTTGCTGACCTTGCCCGAAGAAGCGCGGCACGAACTCATGCGGCTGGTTCAGGTCGGCCATGTGCGCGGCCTGCAGCAGGCGCTAGACCGGCTCGCAGCGGCGCACCCCGACCTGGCCGCCACCTGCACGCACTTGCGCGGCATGGTGGCTCGCTTCGATCTCGACAGTTTCAAGAACGCACTCGCCGAGGAGGTCCATGCCCCCAATTCCTGAAGCCGACCGCCCCGTGGTGCTGGTGGTCGACGATGCACCGAGCAGCCTGGGCATGTTGTGCGACACGCTGGAGGCCAGCGGCTACACCGTGCTGGTAGCGGCGGACGGCGAATCGGCCCTGCAACGACTCGAGCTCGTGGTGCCCGATGCCATCCTGCTCGACGGCATGATGCCGGGCCTCTCGGGCTTCGAGACCTGCCGCCGCATCAAGGCCAACCCGGCGCTGGCGCACATCCCGGTCTTGTTCATGACCGGCATGTCGGAGACGCACGACGTGGTCGAAGGCTTTGCCAGCGGCGGTGTCGACTATGTGGTGAAACCGATTCGTGCGCAGGAGGTGCTGGCGCGACTGCACACGCATGCCCGCAACGCGCGCATCACCCGGATGGCGCGCGACGCCGTCGATGTGGCGGGCATGGGCGTGGTGTTCGTCGACACGCGCGGCCGGCTGGCTTGGCGCTCACCGCAAGCCGCGCTGTGGCTGCACGCGCTCGGCGAACCCGCCGAGCCCGGTCATTTGCCGGCGGCGCTCGAAGACTCATTGGTCCACGGCAGCACGCGCGTCGTCACCACCGCAGGCGGCACGCGGCTGTCGGTGCGCAACCTCGGCGCGGCCACGCTGGGCGAGACGATGCTGCTGCTGGCCTTGCACAAAGAAGGCCCCGCCGCATTGGCGCGCCTCACCGAAGCCGCGCTCACACCGCGCGAGACCGAGGTGCTGTCATGGCTCGCCAAGGGCAAGACCAACCGCGATATCGGAGACATCCTGGGCATGAGCCCGCGCACGGTGAACAAGCACCTGGAACACATCTTCGAGAAGCTGGGGGTGGAGACGCGTTCTGCTGCGGCGGCGTTGGCGAGTGGGCATCTGGTGTGACGCGAAATGAGGCGCTCTCAAGCAGTCTTGCGTTTGACGATCTGCGCCGATGATTTTGGCCGGCCGCGCTGCTTCTCCCGGATCAGGTCTGCCAATAGCTTTACTTTGGGCTGCGGCGAGTCCTTGCGCCAAATGAGCATGGTCCTCACCGTCCGGAAATCACCCTTGAGTTTGTGCTCCGAAAGCCTCGCGCGCTCGGTGTAGGTGTCCAATACGGCGGCCGGAATGAGCGCGACGCCCATGCCCGCTACGCAACACCCAAGGATGGCGTGGTAGGAGCCGACCTCGATGATCCGACGCGGCGCCATGTTGTCTCGAGCGCACCATGCTTCCAGTCGTTGACGATGTGGACAGTCGGGCTCGAAAACCAACAGCGTGCCGTTTCGTATGTCGTGGGCAGAGCGAATCGGCGGGTGACCGGCAGGACCAATGATGACCAGTTGCTCCGTCCACACAGCAAGGCTGTCCAACCGCGGATCGGAGACTGGTTCAGCGACCAGTGCTGCGTCGAGTTCCCCCGACAACACGCGGATCGTCAGCGGACGCGGCGCGCCCGTCCGAAGTTCTATCGACAGCTCCGGGTAGCGCTCGTGGATTTGCCCGAGAAGCGCCGGTAGACGGATGGCCGCTGTGCTTTCCATGGAGCCCAGATGAAGTACACCGCGTGGCATTTGTTCGTGCATGGCACCACGCGCTTCCTCGGCTAGCGAAAGCAGGCGGTTAGCAAATTCAAGAAGCACCTTGCCCTGCGGCGACAACTGGAGACGCCGGCCCTCCCGGCCGAAGAGTGCGACACCGAGGTCGTCTTCAAGATTCTTGATGCGCGTCGTGACATTCGACGGAACACGGTGCAGGAGCGCGGCCGCCCGCGTGATACCGCCGGCTGTGGCGACGGCTTGGAAAACGCGCAAATCGGACAAGTCCATGTTCTAAATTCGAGAATGAAATAGTTTTAATTATTCACTTTATAAGACAGCATCAGATTCCTAAACTGCGTTCACTTCATTGCCGAAGTCTCAACGCTCCTTGAAAGACGCCCCATGATCGTGACCGTTTTCAGATCCAGACTGAACGCCGAATCCCAGAACGAATACCAACAATCCGCCGCACGGATGAGTGAACTTGCCAAGGGCATTACCGGCTACATCTCGCACAAGGGATTCACCGCCGCAGATGGCGAACGTGTGACGATCGTTGAGTTTGAATCTGAGGAAGGCCTGCGGGATTGGGCGACCCATCCCGAGCACGTGGAGGCCAAGAAGATGGGGCGACAGGTGTTCTTCTCGGAGTACCGCGTGCAGGTTTGCAACGTCGTTCGGGACACCGCCAACAGAAAGCCCGCCACGCATCGCGTCGATGCTTGAATGCGAAAAGGATGTCGATGCGGATGTGATCGTTCGCAACGCGGAGCGATCCAGCGACAGGCCACGTCAACTTCCTCGGCTCAGCGCAGTCGTGCGGTTGCTCCAGCTTTTTTGGAGGACCAAATGCACCCGGACTGAGCGCAGTGACAGGGTCGTTCCGCGGTACTGAATTCCTCCGGCGTGGCAGCACATCTCCGCCGTCACGAAATCTGGTCAACCCGTTCCAGGCCTGCGCTAACCGACTGCTTCTGGGCCGATAGCGGCCATTCAATGTGATTGCCCTTATCGGTCAGTTCGACGTGGGAGCATTGCTACTCCGCTTGCTCACGCGTTCTAGGAAGCCATCTACGACCGGTCCCCACAGCCCGGTCAAGGAAAGGATGTGATGGCCGTCTTGCCCCGAACGTGTTTCGAGCACATGAAACTGCCCCTGACCCCCGTCAATTACAAATGCGTCGAAGCTCTTGCGACTGTGAGTAACGCTATAGAAAGGATCGTTTTCCGCATACAGCCATAGGCTAGCCCGGGGGAACTTTGCTCCTCTCTTGGCGATGACGGGATTGATCATCTCGGATGCGAATCCGTGTTCATTAACCCAGCCGCCTACAAAATTCAGAACGCCGCCGAAGAGATCGGGGCGCGATGCAGCGAATGCCAACGCAAGGAAGCCCCCGCGAGAATGGCCGCCGATCAGAAGGTGGTCGCGGCTCACGTCAGCTCTCGCGAGCAGATGCTCTACAACGCACGCCACGTCTCGCAGTGCGCGCTCGAATCCTGGAAGAGCGTATTGGGGATCGTCAGAGTACTGCGACCGATCTGGTTTGAAGCCTTCGTCGTAAAGTCCTCCCGACTTTCCGCGCCCGCGTCGCTGGGGGAAGACGACCATCCAACCGCGATCATTGAAGTGCTTCGCCAACGTTGGACTGGTCACCGTGCTGGTAAACAGCGACGGATCGTTTCCAACACCCGTCGAACCATGATTGAAGACAAGCGTTGGGAAGGGACCCGGCCCATTCGGCTTGAACGTCACCATCTCGAGCGTGATCTCTTCGCCATGCTCGAACTCGCCGGTAGGCACGCGTTCGATGACGCGCCTTACTCCTGCACTCCCGTGTGATAGGACACCAGCTATCCATCTGCCGTCGACCTCGCGCCACAAAAGTTCAACGACATCCGGATTTCTCATTCGAAACCAGAGGCTTGCGCCGTTTGTCAATCGACCTCGAAGTTCATTTCCATGAATCTGAGCGAGTACACGTTCGCTATAGACACCCTGACCATCGGATGCGCGCGCACAAACGATGGTGGCGGCGTGGAGAGAAAGATTTTCAACTACCAGCTTGACGTCGAAGCTCCGGCCCTGGCCGGCCCATCCGGACCACTGCCCGGACCAGGCTGAGATCAATGCCGGCAGATCGCTGGGCGGCTGTATTACCGCGACGTCGGCTGGCGCGGCAGCTTCAACTGTGCTCTCAGAAGCTTCCGGCTCCAGAGCACTCATGAACTCGGGCCAAATTGCGGTGGTATTTTGTTCGGCGGACATAGTCTGTCGAGTGTTACCTTCAAACGTCGGGTTGTACCTGTACCTTAAGCCGGCAATTCCAACGTCTCCCACTGGCGCAGCAATGCGACCTGTCGGCGGAGCTGGTCAGAGGGCATCGTTTGCGAACCCCATACGGGGACTCGTCCTGCGTACTCTCCGAGCAACCAAAATTGCCGCACCGCCATGAAACGTGCGATGGCGGCAAAGTCCGCGTCTGCAACCGGTCTTTTAGCTCGGTAGGCGGAGATGTAATGTCGCCACTGCATCTCCGCCTTGTCGGTCACCTTGGCGTCCGGTACGCGCGGGTACAGGTTCCATGGGTAGACCGCGAGCTCATATGCCAGGTAGCCCGGTCCCGCCTCGTCGAAATCAAAAAAAACGGCTCGACGTTGCCCTTGAGCGTCGGTAACAACGAAGTTGTTTTGGCCATGTGCGTCGCCGTGGCACAGCACGCGACTCAATTCACCCAGGCCCAGGATTGCATCGTGTAGTCGCAAGCCCAGCTTCTCGAATTGGGGACGTAATTCGTCAGTCATGGACGGCGCGCGAAGCAGGCCCTCCAGCGGCTTCAGCAGAAGGTAATCCAGGTCAAGCACGTAGTCGCTTGCCGGGCCTTGGTAGCTTTCGCCACCTCTGTGCAAGTCGACCATTCCATGCGCAAAGGCTTGGATGTCAGCAGCTGCCTCTCCGGTGAACTCCCCATCCAGATAGTCGAAGAGCATCAGCACCCGGGGGCCTTCCGGCAGCAGCACCTTTATGGCAACTGCGCCGGTCGCCGTAGTCACGCACCGAGAGACTTGGCAGCCGACATGGGCCCAATGCTCGAGCGCCGCAGCCTCGAACAAGACGTTAGGACCACCCCGCGGGCGCTCGGCACAAAGCCTCGCCACAACGCGCCGCCCGCTGGCAAAGCTCAGGCGATAAACCTGATTAAAACTTCTGCGCAGGAACTCACTCTCGACTACGTCGCCGAGGCCGTAGCGGTCCTGGACCAAGGCGGCGATGCTGGCAGCCGTTGGCGTCGATTGCGCGATTTCCAATGGCATGTCGCCCCTCAAGAAAAGGGCGCGATTATGGCGCAACGATCGGTCGGGCTGGAACGACGGCTTCTGGCCGCTCTGCGCTTCTACATCGCACGAGCCAAGAGCGCTTGCGCGAGCAGCGTTTCTGCGAACGCTACTGCCGATCAGCCACACGATGGAACGTCGATCGTCTGATTCAGAGGTCTTGCCCTCGACCACATCGTCCGTCATGACCGTCCGATGACCCGATGACCCGATGACCCGGCGGCACAAGGCGTCAGCCGACTCGGCTTGCCAGTAACCACCGACACGAACTATCGCGCTAACCGTTAGAGTTTTTAGCGAGGTTCACCTCGCACAACAAAGACTCGATGAACAACCAACAGCTCCCACCTGACCGATCCACCGGCTCGACCCCGCTTCGACTGGCGCTGATCGCGGCCGTCGTCGCAGTGATCGCAGCCGCCTTCGCTTACACCGCGGGCTGGCTTTCGCCCGACCGCGTCACGCAGACCAAAATCGTCGACAACCTCGCGCCACCCGGCGGTGCAGCATTGGGTTTCCGTCGCAATCATTCGAAAGGCATCTGCTTCACCGGCACCTTCGACTCCAATGGCGCAGGCGCTGCGTTGTCCAAGGCGCAGGTCCTTTCGCCCGGCAGCTTTCCGGTCACTGGCCGCTTCAATCTTGCAGTCGCCGACCCGAATACCGATGACGCGACCTCGCGCGTGCGAGGGTTGAGTCTGCGCATTCAATCGCCTGACGGGCAGGAGTGGCGCTCCGCCATGATCGATGCGCCGTTTTTTCCAGTCGCGAGTCCGCAAGCTTTCTACGACCTGCAATTGGCACAGCAGTCGAAGGCTCCGGACGCGATGAAGAACTTCGTCGGCACCCATCCGGAGCTGGCAGTGTTCGGCAAGTGGGCGGGCAGCGCACCCTTTACCGGCTCCTATGCGGAGGAGGCCTACAACAGCCTGAACAGCTTCATTTTTACCAACGCGCAGGGCCAGGATCAGGCAATACGCTGGTCGTTCATTCCGGCCGCGTCGCCGGTCGCGGTGCCGGTAGACGAGCTCAAGAAACGCGGCCCCGATTTCCTGGGCAAGGACATCACAGACCGTGTCGCGCAGTCGCCTCAACGCTGGAGCTTGATGGTCACCGCGGCCAATCCGGGCGACCCCACCGCAGACCCGAGCAAGGCCTGGCCTGAAGACCGCCGCAAGATCGATGTGGGCGCACTCGTCGTGCGCAAGATCGAGCCCGAAGCCGACGGCCCCTGCCGCGACATCAACTTCGATCCGGTCGTGCTGCCCGCGGGCATGCGCACTTCAGATGACCCGTTCCCGGCCGCGCGATCGGCTGCCTACTCGGTGTCTTACAACCGCCGGACCGCCGAAGAAAGCAGCTATCCGCGTACCGCTTCGGGAGCCAAGCAATGATTGCCAACACGAGCCCGATCAAGCATCGATTCACGCCACTTCAGCGTGCACTCCACTGGCTGATGGCGATCTGCATCATCGCGATGCTCTTCATCGGTGTCGGCATGGTCTCGACGATTAAGCCGCAGTACCTCACGCTGGTGTCGATCCACAAGCCACTGGGCATCACCATCCTCGTGCTCGCACTCATTAGGCTGATCGTTCGATGGCGTGATGGTGCACCGCCGCTGCCGATCGGCATGCCCGAGCCGATGAAGCTGGCGGCGCGCCTGTCGCATGTCGTTTTCTACCTGCTAATGATCGCGATGCCTCTGATCGGCTGGGCGATGTTGTCGGCAGCCGACTATCCGGTGATCGTTGCCGGCCTGCATCTGCCGGCCATCGTGCCGCCGAACCCAGGCTTGCACAGCGTGTTGTGGAAGACGCACCAGTTCCTGGCATTCACCTTCTTCGCGTTGATCCTCATTCATCTGGCGGCGGCACTGTTTCACAAGCTCGTGCGACGCGATGGCGTGTACGAGGCGATGGGGCCGTCCGGTGGATCAGTTGCTGCAAGTCGCGCTGATTGAGCGGTCGTAGCTCGAGCCTGTTGAACCAGATGAGAATCGTCTTCCTCGTGCGTCACGCCACATTGCTGGCCGGCGCCTTTTTGCTGGCCGAGTGGTCAAGTTTCGTCGTGAAGGCTGCCACCGAAGTCATGTAGCACCGCATCGCATCGCATCATCCAGCCTTCAACCGGCACGCCGCCCGAACAATCCTGTTCACCGGATTCGGCTCCATGTCCCGAAACAACATCGGCCGCGGGTTGCCGCCGTAGTCGGCCACAGTGTGCGGCTCGCCTTGCCACAGCGGCTGCGCGTAGTACCTTGCCTGCACATAGGCTGCACGCCGCGCCTGGCAGTCGAAAACCACCTGCGACTCGTAAGACCGGTAAGGGATGTTGTCCCAGTTGACGCGTTCCGCCGATCGATTGACTCGGACGTTCATGCGCTTGGACGCCGGCCTGCTGTCGCCTTCGACGCCGATAGCCACCGGGTCGACCTGCACCGTGTTGGAGGCCGGATCACCCGGATTGCCCGCCACGGTGAACCACTCAATTTGCAAGGGTGTTTGCGCATGCGCCGCCGAGGCCGCCGCCGCCGCCATCACCACCACCACCGCCGCTCCTGCCAGCCGCACCCTCATTTCGTCATCTCCGCTCTTTGTCGATGTAAACGTTTTCGAACATCGCGCGTCAAGCCGCTCAAGACGCACTCCCAAGCCGCTGCAACGCCTCCAACGACCGCAGCTCGATGCGGCCGTAGCCTAACCCGATCACTCGATCCTTTGCTAGCGCATTCAGTTCCTTGGACAGGGTCTGCCGCGTGACGCCGAGCATCATTGCCAGCGCCTCTTGCGGCAACCTGACACTGCGCCGAGGCTCGGCAGCTTGCGTTGCGTCACCCCGCGCCAGCGTGAGCAGACGCCGCGCAACACGAGCCCGCAGGCCGCGCAGCGTGGCGTCTTCCATCATCGCGTAGAGGCCGCGCACGCGCGCCGCCAGCAGGGCCGCGATGGCGTTGGCAAAGGCGACGTCGCGCATCTGCTGCGCGAAGGTTTCAGGGGGCACCACCAGCAGATCGAGGGCGGTGAGCGCGGTGGCGTCGTGCGTGCGTGGCGAGCCGTCGATAAGCGTGATTTCGCCGAACCAGTTGCCGGGCTCCAGCACAGCGAGGATCGCTTCGCGGCCGTCTTGCCGCAACGTCGAGATCTTGATGCGGCCAGCGGCCAGGCCATGAAAGCCGCCACCGGTCGACGGCAACGCATCGCCCTGCCGGAAGACCATCGTGCCCTTCGACACATGCACCACCTCGGCCGCGGCGAGCAATGCGTCGCGTTGCGCGCGGGGGATGCCGGCAAACCACGGGTTCGACTCCATCGCGGCGCGATGCGGCGCTGAAAGACGAGGTTTGACAGGCGACGGCATGGGCGAGAACTGGAGATGTACCGGAGGCAGAGCGGGGGTTTACCAGAGGTGATTATTGTCAAATTTTTGACAGTTGCACAGCGGGTGCAGGACTACAGTGGTCGCACGCCCTCAAACAACAACGGAAGACAGACACGATGAATGCAAGAGCGAACTTCGTCCGCATGCAGGACAGCACACGCGAAGACTGGCAAACGATCGGCGGTGAATTCATGCAGTTCGCAGGCGGCCTGCAGCAGCGCGTGGTCAAGCATCTGCAGATCCTGGAAGGCGACTACGGCGGCTTTCCGATCGACCGCTACACGCACTCGCTGCAGACCGCGACGCGCGCGCTGCGTGATGGCCGCGACGACGAGTACGTGGTGTGCGCACTGCTGCACGACATCGGCGACACGCTTGGCGCCTTCAACCACCCAGACATCGCTGCCGCCATCCTCAAGCCCTTCGTGACCGAAGACAACCTCTGGATGGTGCAGCACCACGGCATCTTTCAGGGCCACTACTTCTTTCACCATATCGGGCTCGATCGCAACATGCGCGACAACTTCCGCGAGAGCCCGCACTACGACCGTACGGCTGAATTTTGCGAGCTCTACGACAACCCGGCCTTCGACGCCACCGCCGAGACGCTGCCGATTGCCGAGTTCATGCCGATGCTGCAGCGCGTGATGGCGCAGCCACGGCAAAGCATCTACAAAGCGGCCGCAGTCAAGACCGCACCCGCGACCCCCGAAACCGTCTGAAGGAACACCCCATGAACGCCAGCACCCAAAACGTCAAGCAACTCGTCTCCGCCGAAGAATGGCAACTGCGTGTCGATCTCGCCGCCTGCTATCGCCTGGTCGCGCACTACGGCTGGAGCGACCTCGTGTTCACGCACATCACCGCGCGCATTCCCGGCCCGGAGCACCACTTCCTCATCAACCCGTATGGCCTGATGTTCGACGAGATCACCGCGTCGAGCCTGGTGAAGATCGACATGCAGTGCAACAAGGTGATCGACTCGCCCTACCCGGTGAACCCGGCCGGCTTCGTCATCCACAGCGCCGTGCACGAAGCGCGCGAAGACATCGTCTGCGTCATGCACACGCACACGCGTGCGGGCGTCGGCGTCAGCGCGCAAAAGAACGGCATCCTGCCGATCAGCCAGCAATCGACCTTCGTCCTGGGCTCGCTGGCATATCACAACTACGAAGGCGTGGCCTTCCGTGAAGAGGAAAAACCGCGCCTGCAGGCCGCCCTGGGCACCGCCAATTTCCTGATGCTGCGCAACCATGGGCTGCTGGTCTGCGGCAAGACAATCGCAGATGCGTTCTTGTCGATGTACACCTTCGAAAGCACCTGCCAGATCCAGATCGCGGCGCAGGCCGGCGGTGGCGAACTGACGCAAGTGAATCCCAAGATCGTCGAAGGCGTGGGCCTGGCAATGAAGGTGCAGACCGGCGGCCTGGGCGGCACGTTCGTCTGGCCGTCGCTGATCCGCAAGCTCGACAAGCTGGACCCGACCTACAAGGACTAGCCCGGGAAGATCGATAGCGGCGTGCCCGAGCTGACCCGGGCACGCGCCAGCGCCCCGGCGCGCATACTCCGCACTTTGCGGGCCACCGCTGTGCGGCCCGGCTCACATGCCCGGTTATCAAGTCAAGCTGGAGCACATCGCCATCGAGGGCGTCCACGACCTCGTCATTCGCTCGCTGCTCGACCGCCAGCAATTCTCCGATCCGCAAGGCGAAGCGCACGACCTCGGGATCTCTTCGGCGACCTGGCCGCTCTTCGGGCTGCTCTGGCCTTCGGGCGCAGAGCTCGCGGCACGCATGGCACTTCGACCGGTGATAGCAGGCAGCCGCATTCTTGAAATCGGCTGCGGACTGGCACTGGCGAGCTTGGTCGGCCATCGACTCGGCAACGATATGACGGCCAGCGATTGCCATCCACTGGCCGCAGCGTTCTTGCTCGAAAACTTGCGGCTCAACAACCTGCCGCCGATGAAGTACCGGCACGGCGACTGGCGACTGGCGCCGCCGCATTCGACGCGCGCCCTGGTGCACGGCTTCTTCGATCTGATCATCGGCAGCGATCTGCTTTACGAACGGGACGACGATGCGCACTTGGCGGGCTTTATCGGCCGCCACGCCGCTGTCGGCGCCGAGGTGTGGATCGTCGACCCGAACCGCAGCAACCGCCCGGCCTTCAATCGTCAAATGGCGAACGAGGGGTTCTCGATGCAGGAAGAAAAGCTGGACCGGCTGGCGACGGCGCAAAGCGCTGCGTACAAGGGGCGCATGCTGACCTATCGGCGGGATTGAACGCTACGTCGTTGCGTGGCGGGCGACCGTAGACTTGTCTGCAATGACCCATACGATCTCTCCTGCGGTCGTCGCCGCCTTCGCACCGACCGGCACGCTGCGCGCGTCGATCAACCTCGGCAACCCGATTCTTGCCAACAAGGACGCGACCGGTGCACCGGTCGGCGTGTCGATCGACCTGGCCCACGAGCTTGCGCGTCGGCTCGGTGTCGGCATCGAACTGGTGCTGTTCGATAAGGCTGCAGCCTCGGTCGAGGCCGTCAAGAACGAGAAGGCCGACATCGGCTTCTTCGCCATCGATCCGGCACGCAGCGAAGGCTTGCGATTCACCGCGCCCTATGTACTCATCGAAGGCAGCTACCTGGTGCCGGACTTGTCTTCGCTCACCGACAACGCCGAGGTCGATCGTACCGGGCAGCGCATCGCCGTCGGCTCAGGCAGCGCCTACGACCTCTTCCTCACGCGCGAAATCAAGCAGGCCGAAATCGTTCGCATGGCGGGGGCTCCGGCGGTGCTTGCCGCACTGCGTGACGGCCAAGTCGAGGTCGCGGCCGGCATTCGGCAACTGCTTGAAGGCGAGGCGCAACGTGCGGCCGGAGTGCGGATGCTGCCCGGCCGCTTCATGGTGATTCAGCAGGCGATGGGACTGCCGGCCGGTCGCGGCGCAGAAGCGCAAAGCGTGCTCGCCGCCTTCGTCGAAGAAATGAAAAGCACAGGCTTCGTTGCCGATGCGCTGAAGCGTCATCGCATTGAAGGGGCTGCTGTGGCGCCATCGCAGCCGGCGCCCGCCAAATCAATCTGAACTCGCAAGAAAGAACATATGACCACTCTCATCCAAACGAAGAGTCTGGGCGGCGCATTGCTCATCGCAGCACTGCTCGGCGCCTGCACCTCCACAGCCGTGAAAGTCGGCGGCGCCCCGGACAAGGCGCGCACCGATTGCATCGCCGCCGCCGCGCGTCAATACAGCGTGCCGCGGGAGAGCCTGGCGATCACCAGCGCATCGTCACCACGCGATGGGCTCTATGAAATTCGTATTGCCAGTGCCGATGGTCGTCGCCAGGTGGTTTGCAATGCGGACGACAACGGAGCTGTATTGGGGATCGTCAACGCGCGTTAGGTAGCACCAGCCCAACATCGGGGGGAAGCCGCACCCGCTCCGACGCGATCAGCGATAACGCGCGACCGTCAGGCCTTCCATATCGATCTCCGGCTTGCGCCCATCGATCAGATCCGCCATCACGCGGCCTGTACCCGCCGCCATGGTCCAGCCCAATGTGCCGTGGCCGGTCGCCAACATCAGGTTGTCGATGGACGTGGCACCGATGACGGGCGTGCCGTCCGGCGTCATGGGGCGCAGGCCCGTCCAGAAGGTCGCATCTTTGACAGGACCGCCGCGCGGGAACAGGTCGGTGACGACGTGTTCGAGCGTGTCACGCCGACCCTGATCGAGCGCGAGGTCGAAGCCCGACAACTGTGCCGTGCCACCGACGCGGATGCGATCGCCCAGGCGCGTCACCGCGACCTTGAAGGTCTCGTCCATCACCGTCGATTCGGGTGCGCCACTGACGTCGGTGATCGGCACGGTGATCGAGAAGCCCTTGACCGGGTACACCGGCAAGCCGATGCCGAGCGGCTTGAGTACGGCCGGCGAATAGCTGCCGAGCGCGACCACATAGCGATCGGCTTCGAAGGTGCCGGCATCGGTACGCACGCCCGTGATACCGACGCCGTGACGTTCGATCGCCTGGATCGAAACGCCAAAGCGGAAGGTCGCGCCTGCGGCTTCGGCCAGCTTGGCCAGCGCCTGGGTGAACTTGAAGCAGTCGCCCGTCTCATCGCCCGGCAACCGCAAGCCGCCGACGAACTTTTCCTTGACGCCGGCGAGTGCCGGTTCGTACTGCACGCAACCTTCGCGGTCGAGCACTTGGTACGGCACGCCGGATTTCTTCAGCACTTCGACGTCTTGCGCGGTGCCGTCGAGCTGGTGTTGCGTGCGGAACAGTTGCAGCGTGCCCTGTGCACGATCGTCGTACTGGATGCCGGTGTCGGCGCGCAAGGCTTTGAGGCAATCGCGGCTGTATTCGGCCAGGCGCACCATGCGGCCCTTGTTGATCTCGTAGCGCGCCTCGGTGCAGTTGCGCAGCATCGACAAGCCCCAGCGCCACATGGCGGGGTCGAGCATCGGCTTGATGACCAGCGGGCTGTGCTGCATCAACATCCACTTGATGGCCTTGAGCGGCACGCCGGGACCAGCCCAAGGTGCCGAATAACCAGGAGAGACTTCGCCGGCATTGCCGAAGCTGGTCTCCATGGCCGGTGCGGGCTGGCGGTCGAGCACCGTGACTTCATGGCCGGCGCGGGCCAGGTAATAAGCGGTCGAGGTGCCGATCACACCGCTGCCCAGGATCAAGACTCGCATTCCAACCTTTGTTCGTTTCTTACAGATCCAGCGCGTCGTGCAATTGCTGTGCCGACCAGCGCTGCCGCATCGGCGACGCACCGGAAGACTGGCCCGCCTGCGCCGCCGCTTCCAGCAATGCGACCATCTTCGCATTGCGTGGCGCGGTGGCGTTCAGCGATTGGGCGAGCCGCACGACCTCGCCGCTCAGCGCATCGATCTCGGTGCGGCGGCCCAGCGCGAGGTCGTCGGCCATGCTGGAACGCGCCTTGGCATCGATCTTCAGCATGCGCGCGGCGACGATGCGAAAGAGCCAGTCGGGCAGCCTGAGCAAGCCCGGCAAGCGATGGGCCGGCACGGCAGCCACTTGCGCTGGCGCGATGCCCGCGCGCTGCAGCACCGACAGTGCCTCGTCGATCAACGCCGCGAAGCAGCGGCGATAACCGCGCTGCAGGAGTTGATCGCGCAGCGGCAAACCCGACAGCGCATTGACCGGGTTGTTGAGGTTGAGCAGCAGCTTGCCCCATTGCACGGGCAACAGGTTGGCATGCAGGTCGAGCGGAACACCCGCGCGCTCGAAGACTGCGGTCCATTCACGAAGCGATGCGTCGTCCTGCGCCGCGAGCCGGCCCGGCGTGCCGCGATGGAATGCACCGGGACCGATCTCCGCCACGTTGTACGGCACCATGCCGGGCAACACGTTCAGATGCGGCGCAGCACGCGAGGCCACGGCCGCGTTGGAGATGCCGTTCTGCAACGAGAGAACCGGCGTGCCGGGCGGCAAGACGGCGCCGAATTGTGCGGCCGCCTCGGCGGTCGCGCCGCTCTTGACCGCAAGCAGCACAAGTGCGGGCCGGGCATTCGCCGGCACCTCGGCGAGCAATTGCAGATCGGCGGCGGCAACGTGATGCTTCGCGCCATCGAGGTCGGTCAATGACAGGCCATGCTGCGCGAGCGACTGCAGCACGCGTGGCCGGCCGACGAAGGTCACGCGCACGCCCGCCGCCGCGAGACTGCCGCCGATGAAGCAGCCGATGGTTCCCGCGCCCATCACCAGTACCTCTGGCACTTCGCCGGGCACACCGTTGGCAAAGGCACCGGTGATGGCTTGCACCGTGTTCAGGCGCGTTCCGCCACCCAGGCGTGCACGGACTTCAAAGCCGCCGGCAATGCGGCTGCATCGGTGCCGCCCGCCATCGCCATGTCGGCCTTGCCGCCGCCCTTGCCGCCCACTTGCTGAGCGACGAAATTGACCAACTCTCCAGCCTTGATCTTGGTCACGCTGTCGGACGTGACGCCGGCCGCGATCTGCACCTTGCTGCCATCGACGGCAGCAAGCACGATCACCGCGCTCTTCAGCTTGTCCTTGAGCTTGTCCATGGTGTCGCGCAAAGTTTTTGCATCGCCACCGTCGAGCTTGGCCACCAACAGCTTGATGCCGTTGACGTCGATCGCCTGCGCGATCAGCTCGTCGCCCTTCGACGAGGCGAGCTTGCCCTTGAGGGCTGTGACTTCCCGCTCCAGCGCCCGGGTCTGATCCAGCATTTGAGTGAGCCGGCTTTGCAGCTCGGCGGTCGGCGTCTTGAGCGTGGCGGCCACGCTGTGCACGGTCGATTCGAGGTCTTGCAGATAGTGCAGCACGTTAGCGCCGGTCACGGCTTCGATACGTCGCACGCCCGCGGCCACGCCGCCTTCGCTGACGATCTTGAACATGCCGATGTCGCCGGTTCGGCTCACGTGCGTGCCCCCGCACAGCTCGCGACTGGAGCCGATGTCGAGCACGCGAACCGACTCGCCGTACTTCTCGCCGAACAGCATCATGGCGCCGGTCTTCTGGGCCGATTCCATGTCCATCACGCGCGACTGCGTCGCAACGTTGGCAAGAATCTCAGCGTTGACGCGCTTCTCGATTTCGAGCGTCTGCTCGTGCGTGACCGCGCCGTTGTGCGCAAAGTCGAAGCGCGTCTTGTCGGCATCGACCAGCGAGCCCTTTTGCTGCACGTGCTCGCCGAGCACTTCGCGCAAGGCCTTGTGCATCAGGTGCGTCACGCTGTGATTGCGCATCGTTGCGGCACGGCGCACGCCATCGACCGCCGCCTTGACCGCATCGCCGACCTTCAGCGTGCCCTGCGTTTGCGTGCCGTGATGACCGAACACGTCGGCCTTGATCTTCTGCGTATCTTCGACGCCGAACTGCACGCCTTCGGCCGTGATGAAACCCTGGTCGCCGACCTGGCCGCCGCTCTCGGAATAGAAGGGCGTGGTGTCGAGCACGACGATGCCGGGCTGGCCTTCCTTGAGCTCGGACACCGGCACGCCTTCGAAGTAGAGCGCCTGCACGATGGCCCGCTCTTCGAGGTGCTCGTAGCCGGTGAAGGTGTTGCCGGTGCCGCCGTACTCGACGTTGCGGTCCATCTTGAACTTGCCGGCCGCGCGGCCCTTGGCTTTCTGCTGTTCCATGGCGGCGTTGAAGCCGGCCTCGTCGACAGTGACGCCGCGCTCGCGGCAGACGTCGGCCGACAGGTCGAGCGGAAACCCGAAGGTATCGTGCAGCTTGAAAGCGACGTCGCCGGGCAACGTCTTGGTATCGCCGCCGAGTGCCGCGTCCAGGATTTCCATGCCGTTGGCCAGCGTCTCGAAGAAGCGCTCTTCCTCCTGCTTCAGCACGGCAGTGATGCGCTTCTCATCCGCCACCAGCTTCGGATAAGCCTCGCCCATCAACGCCACCAGATCGGGCACCAGCTTGTGGAAGAACGGTTTCTTCTGCCCGAGCTTGTAGCCATGCCGAATGGCGCGGCGAATGATGCGGCGCTGCACGTAGCCGCGGCCTTCGTTCGAAGGGATCACGCCGTCAGCCACCAGGAACGCCGTTGCGCGGATGTGGTCGGCGATGACCCGCAGGCTCTTGTTGCTCTCGTCGGTTTCGCCGGTCTCCCGTGCCGCGGCCTTGACGAGCCTGTCGAAAAGGTCGATCTCGTAGTTGTTGTGCACGTGCTGCAGGATGGCGGCCAGCCGCTCCAGGCCCATGCCGGTATCGACGCACGGCGCGGGCAGCTTCTTGACCGATCCGTCGGGCTGCATGTCGAACTGCATGAACACGTTGTTCCAGATCTCGATGTAGCGGTCGCCGTCTTCGTCCGGGCTGCCGGGCGGGCCGCCAGCGATCTCGGGGCCGTGGTCGTAGAAGATTTCCGAGCACGGGCCGCAAGGACCAGTGTCGGCCATCATCCAGAAGTTGTCGGACATGTAGCGTCCGCCCTTGTTGTCGCCGATGCGCACCACGCGTTCTGGCGGCAGGCCGATCTCCTTGGTCCAGATGTCGTAGGCCTCGTCGTCCTCGATGTAGACGGTGGCCCAGAGCTTTTCGGCCGGCAGCTTGTAGACCTTGGTGAGCAGCTCGAAGGCCCATGTGAGCGACTCGCGCTTGAAGTAGTCGCCGAAGCTCCAGTTGCCCAGCATCTCGAAGAAGGTGTGGTGCCGTGCCGTGTAGCCGACGTTCTCCAGGTCGTTGTGCTTGCCGCCGGCCCGCAGGCAGGCCTGTACCGACGCTGCGCGGACATACGAGCGCTTGTCTTCCCCGAGGAACACGTCCTTGAACTGGACCATGCCCGAGTTGGTGAACATGAGCGTCGGGTCGTTGCCAGGCACCAGCGAGCTCGACGGCACGACCGTGTGCCCCTTGGAGGCGAAGAAGTCGAGGAAGGTCTTGCGGATGTCGGCGACGGTGGCGTTGGCGTTGGCGGTGACGTTCGCCGCGCTGGAAGGAGATTGGGACATGGTGGTGGCTTTTCGCCGGCTTCGCGCAGGCGACTTGTTTCTTCGCAGTTTGGGGGCGTCCGTGAATCGTCGATGGGGGTCGTCGACCGGCCCGGAGGCTTCAATTTTAACGGTTCGGCAAGGCCCGGCACACCCGCGGGGACAGATGCAGGCATCCGACTTGCTAGTCTGCTTGCCAGTGAGGCAAGGTCTGTTCATCATGGCGGGCAACTTCGCGACACCCCATTGAATATTCCAACGACCGCCGAACCCCTAGTGCGCTTCCAGCGCGTCCAGAAGACCTACGACGGCGAGCATCTCGTGGTGCGCCAGCTCGACCTGGACATCCATCGCGGCGAGTTTCTGAGCCTGCTCGGCCCGTCGGGCTCTGGCAAGACGACCACGCTGATGATGCTGGCGGGCTTCGAGTCGCCGACCTCGGGCGACATCCTGCTCGATGGCCGGCAGATCACCGGCACGCCGCCGCACAAGCGGCACTTCGGCATGGTGTTCCAGAACTACGCGCTGTTCCCGCACCTGACGGTCGGGCAGAACGTGGCCTACCCGCTCACGGTGCGCAAGGTGTCGAAGGACGATCAGACGACTCGGGTGAAGCGCGCGCTCGACATGGTGCAGCTCAAGGGGATGACCGATCGGCTGCCGGGCCAGCTCTCCGGCGGCCAGCAGCAACGTGTGGCGCTCGCGCGCGCGCTGGTCTTCGAGCCACAGCTTGTGCTGATGGACGAGCCGCTGGGCGCGCTCGACAAGCAGTTGCGCGAGCACATGCAACTCGAGCTGAAAGAAATCCATCGCCAGCTCGGCGTGACCTTCGTCTACGTGACGCACGACCAAGGCGAAGCGCTGACCATGAGCGACCGCGTGGCGGTGTTCAACGAGGGCGTGATCCAGCAGCTCGACACGGTCGACCGGCTGTACGAGATGCCGGCCAACCGCTTCGTGGCGGGGTTCGTCGGTGACAACACTGTGCTCAAGGGAACGCTCCAGACCGCGGGAGAGCATGCCGTCATGGCGCTGCCGAATGGCGGCCTGCTCGGTGGGTTGAACGTCGGCGGCTCGGCTACCGGCGCCGCGGTCGAGATGTGCATTCGGCCCGAGCGCGTGGTACTGCACCCCGCCGACGCAGCACCCGGTACAAACACGCTGGCGGCCGAGGTGGCGCGTGTCATCTACTACGGCGACCACCTGCGGCTGCTCTGCAACGTCGGCGCCGGGCAGACCGAAGCCACCGTCAAGCTGCCGATGTCAGGGCTCATCGGCCTGGCGCCGCCGCGGGCTGGCGACAGCGTTTCGCTCGGGTTCCCGGTCGCTCATGCGCGTATCTACGCGGTGTAGCCCTGCTGTTCTGTTCTTATTCTTATTCTTGTTCTTATTCTTATTCTTGTTTTTGCCCCGTCAACATAAAGGAAGACTCACCATGAAAAAGACTTTTCTCGCTTGTACCGTTGCCTTGGTGGCCGGCCTCGCCGCGCCGGCCTTCGCGCAGACGCAGATCACCGTCGTGAACTTCGGCGGTGCCAACGCCAACGCGCAGAAGAAGGCCTATTACGAGCCGATCGAAAAAGCGGGCATCAAGGTGGTGCCGGTCGAATACAACGGCGAGCAGGCCAAGATCAAGGCCATGGTCGAGACCAAGAAGGTTACCTGGGACGTGGTCGAGGTCGAGTCCCCCGACGTGGCGCGCGGCTGCGACGAGGGCCTGTTCGAAAAGCTCGACTATTCGAAAATCGGCAGTAAGGCCGACTTCCTGCCCTCGGCCGTCACCGACTGCGGCGTCGGCGTTTTCGTGTGGTCGACCGTGATGGCCTACAACGGCGAAAAGCTCAAGACCGCACCCACCAGCTGGGCCGATTTCTGGGACGTGAAGAAGATCCCCGGCAAGCGCGGCATGCGCAAGGGCGCACGCTACAACCTCGAGTTCGCGCTGATGGCCGATGGCGTGAAGCCGGCCGACGTCTACAAGGTGCTGGCCACCAAGGACGGCGCGGAGCGCGCCTTCAAGAAGCTGACCGAGCTCAAGCCCAACATCCAGTGGTGGGAAGCCGGTGCGCAGCCACCCCAGTTCCTGGTGGCCGGCGACGTGGTGCTGACCACTGTGTACAACGGCCGCATCGACGCGGCCAACCGCGAAGGCCGCGACCTCAAGATCTACTGGCCGGGCGGCATCTACGACCTGGACTACTGGGTCATCCCCAAGGGCGCACCCAATAAGGAAGCCTCGCTCAAGTTCATCCAGTTCGCGATGAAGCCGGAGAACCAGGCCGTCTATTCGCAGGCTATTCCGTATGGCCCGACCAACACAAAGACGCTGGCTTCGCTGGACAAGAAGGTGCTCGCAGACCTGCCGACCTCGGCGTCCAACGCCAAGGAGGCGCTGCAGTTCAACGTGTCGTTCTGGGCCGACCAGGGCGAGGCGCTGGAGAAGCGCTTCGCTTCGTGGGCGACACAGTAATCGCGCAAGCGACGCTGCCGTTTTTTAGATGACGATGAGCACGGCGGCGCTGGGCGCTGGCGTCTCCGCGGAAGCGCCACCAGGCGACCTGCGGCATGCCCTGGCGCGCGCCGAGTCACGCCGAAAATGGCGCGCCTTTGCGCTCACGCTGCCGCTGCTGATCTTCCTGCTGCTGACGCTGCTGGTGCCGATCGTGGCGCTGCTGCAGCGCGCCATCCAAAACCCTGAAGTCGCGAACGCACTGCCCCGCACGGTGCGCGCGCTCGACGGATGGGACCGCAAGGATGCGCCGACTGCCGCGGCCTATGCGGCTGTCGCAGCCGATCTGGCCCAGCTGCCCGACAGCTCCGACGCGGGCGCCCTGGCGCGCCGCCTGAATACCGAAATCGCCGGCGCCCGTTCGCTGGTGATGGGCACCTTTCGCGCACTGCCGATCGCCGGTACCCCGGACGAAGTCAAAGCTCGCCTGATCGAACTCGACCCGCGCTGGGGCGAGGCGCCGTACTGGCAGGCGATCGCCAAGAACGGCTCGCGCTGGACGGCCGACTATCTGCTCGCGTCGGTCGACCTGCGTCGCGACGCTGACGGCAGCATCGAACGCATGCCGCCCGACCAGCGCGCCTTCACCGGCATCCTTCTGCGCACTTTCAACATCAGCGCGGTGGTGACTTTCTTCTGCCTGCTGCTGGCCTACCCGCTCGCCTGGTGGCTGGCGTCGCTGCCGGCTCGCAAGGCCAACGTTCTGATGATCCTGGTGCTGGTGCCGTTCTGGACATCCATCCTGGTGCGCGTAGCGGCGTGGATCGTGCTGCTGCAGTCCGAAGGGCTGGTCAACCGCGGGCTGATCGGCATCGGCCTCATCGACAACCCGCTGCCGCTGCTCTTCAACCGCACCGGCGTGATCATTTCGATGGTGCATATCCTGTTGCCCTTCATGATCCTGCCGCTCTACAGCGTGATGAAGAGCGTGCCGCCGACCTACGTGCGCGCGGCCATCTCGCTCGGCAGTCCGCCGCTGGCCGCGTTCTTCCGGGTGTACGTGCCGCAGACCTATCCGGGCATCGGTGCCGGTGCGCTGCTGGTCTTTATCCTGGCCATCGGCTACTACGTGACGCCGGCTTTGCTGGGTGGCGCAAGCGACCAGATGCTGAGCTACTACGTCGCGCGCTATACGAACGTCGAGGTCAACTGGGGCATGGCATGCGCGCTGGGCTCGCTGTTGCTGGTCGCCACGCTGGTGCTTTATGCGGTGTATCGGCGCATCGGCAAGGCCGATCTGAGCTTGGGCTGAAACAGCCAATCCACCCGATACGCAAACGACGGCCATGTCCAAGTTCCTCGTCCTCCCGGTGTTTCCGGTGTTCCCGGCTTACGCCACCTTCGCCGACAAGCTCGGCTGGTGGGCGGTGCGCTGCTTCTGCGTGCTGGTGCTGGGCTTCCTGCTGGCGCCGATCCTGGTAGTGATCCCGCTGTCGTTCTCCGACAGTTCCTTTCTTGCGTACCCGATCCCGGCATGGTCGCTCAAGTGGTATCGCAACCTGTTCGAGTCGTCCGAATGGGGACGCGCAGCGCGCAACAGCTTTATCGTCGCACCCGCGGCAACGGTGGTCGCAACCGCACTGGGCACCCTGGCAGCAGTCGGCTTGTCGCGCACCGACTTCCGCTTCAAGGGCCTGCTGATGGCCGTGCTGATCTCGCCGATGGTGGTGCCCATCGTGGTGGTCGGCGTCGCAACGTACCTCTACTTCGCGCCGATCGGGCTGGCCGACACTTACTTCGGGCTGATCGTGGTGCATGCAGCGCTCGGTGCACCCTTCGTGCTGACGACGGTGCTGGCCACGCTGGCGAGCTTCGATCACAACCTGGTGCGAGCCTCGCTCAGCCTGGGCGAGACGCCGTTCAATACGTTCTGGCGGATCACGCTGCCGTTCATCGCGCCGGGCGTGATCTCCGGTGCGCTGTTCGCTTTCGCAACCTCGTTCGATGAAGTGGTGGTGACGCTGTTTCTTGCCGGACCCGATCAGGTCACGTTGCCGCGCCAGATGTTCACCGGTATCCGCGAGAACATCTCGCCGACCATCGCTGCAGTGGCGACGTTGCTGATCGTGTTCACAACCATTTTGCTGCTGGTGCTCGAGTGGTTGCGCGGGCGGCGCCGCTGAGAACGATGCGGGTGCCATGACCGCGCGCTGGCTGGCCGATGCCGTGTTGGTACTGCACGGCCTTTTTATCGTCTTCGTGCTGATCGGCGCGGTCGGCGTTGCGCGCTGGCCGCGGCTGGCCTGGGCGCACCTCGCGGCCGTTGCGTGGGCCGTGTACGTGGCGGCAGCAGGCCGCATCTGCCCGCTCACACCCATCGAAAACACCCTGCGCCGGGCGGCAGGAGAAGCCGGCTACGACGGCGGCTTCATCGAGCACTACCTGCTCGCCGCAATCTACCCGGATGGGCTGACGCGCGGCGTGCAGATCGGGCTCGGCATCTTCGTGCTGGCGCTCAATTTCGCACTGTATGCGCGATGGCTTGCAAGGCGCCGACGCGCTTCAGACCGGCCCTAGACTGGCCTTAGACCGACCACTTGGCCATCAGCTTTTCAGCACCCATCGAGTCGTAGTTCTCGAAGGGCTGATGGATCCACGGATTGGTCGGCAAGAACTCGACCGAATAGTCCGGTGTAAACGTCGACAACGCCTTGGTCCAGATCACTGCGCTGCGCAGCTCGGAGATCGGCGCGTAGTTGGTGCGCAGCATCTCCATGACGGCGTGCAGCGTGTGGCCCGAGTCGGCCAGGTCGTCGACCAGCAGCACGCGTCCCGCGATCTCGCCCTTCGGCGTGGTGATGAAGCGCGCAATATCGAGATGGCCTTGCACCGTGCCGGCGTCGGCGCGATACGAGCTGGTCGACATGATGGCCAGTGGCTTGTCGAAGATGCGCGACAGCACATCGCCGGGCCGCATGCCGCCGCGAGCGAGGCAAAGGATGGTGTCGAACTCCCACTCCGACTGGAAGATCTTGATCGCGAGTTTCTCGACCAGATTGTTGTACTCGTCGTAACTTACGTAGAGGTGCTTGCCGTCTTCGGTCAACATGGGAACGGTCTCCTGGGATCAGTCTGCGAGAAAAGGGTGCCGCATCATGATCGTGTGATCGCGATCCGGGCTGGTCGACACCATGTGAATCGGCACGCCGGTGACGTGTTCGATGCGCTGCAAATACAGACGCGCCGCGATTGGCAACTTGTCGTACTGCGTGACGCCGACCGTGCTTTCGCTCCAGCCTTCGAGCTTTTCGTAGATGGGCGTGCACTGTTCGATTTCGTCAGCGCCCATCGGCAGGATGTCGGTGTATTCGCCATCGAGCATGTAGCCGGTGCAAAGCAACAACTCGTCGATCCCATCGAGCACGTCGAGCTTGGTGATGCAAAGGCCTGAAAGTCCGTTGACCTGCGCCGATCGCTTGAGCAGCGCCGCGTCGAACCAGCCGCAACGACGGCTGCGGCCGGTCGTCACGCCTTTTTCTGCACCGACGGTGCTCAGGTGATAGCCCACGGTGCCGGGCGTTTCCCAGTCGAGCTCGGTCGGGAACGGGCCGCCGCCGACGCGCGTGCAATAAGCCTTCGTGATGCCGAGCACATAGTGCAGCATGCCGGGGCCAACACCCGAACCCGCCGCCGCATTGCCGGCCACGCAATTGCTCGACGTCACGTAGGGATAGGTGCCGTGGTCGACATCGAGCAGCGTGCCCTGCGCGCCTTCGAACAACAGGTTGGCGCCCGCCTTGTGTGCATCGTTGAGCTCACGCGACACGTCGGCCATCATCGGCTTCAGCAGCACGGCGTGACGCATGGCTTCTTCGAACACCATGTCGTAGTCGATGGCCGGCGCGCTGAGCACCTGGGTCAGCACATGGTTGTGCAGGTCGAGCAACACGCGCAGCTTTTGCGCGAAGCGCTCCGGATGCTTCAGGTCTTGCACGCGCAGTGCGCGGCGTGCGATCTTGTCTTCATACGCTGGGCCGATGCCGCGCCCGGTGGTGCCGATCTTCTCGCTGCCGCCCTTCTCGCGATAGGTCTCGCGAGCGATATCTAGCGCGGCATGGAACGGAAGAATCAGCGGGCAAGCCTCGCTGATGCGAAGCCGCGAACGCACCTCGACGCCGGCCTTCTCCAGCCCTTCGATTTCCTCGAAGAGCTTGGCAGCCGACAGGACGACGCCGTTGCCGATGTAGCACTTGACGCCCGGCCGCATGATGCCGCTCGGGATCAGGTGCAGGGCGGTTTTCACGCCGTTGATGACGAGCGTGTGGCCCGCGTTGTGGCCGCCCTGGAAGCGGACCACGCCCTGGGCGCTCTCGGTCAGCCAGTCGACCAGCTTGCCCTTGCCCTCATCGCCCCATTGGGTGCCGACGACGACCACATTTCTTCCGGTGGTAACGCTCATTTGAATTTCCTGAATCAGATCACTTGCACACTCCATTGGCCGGCGCGCTCGACGAGCTCGCGGTCGCAATGGAATTCTTCGATTTCGCTGCCGTGTCCTGGTAGCACGCACACCACGGTTTCCCCGGTTTGGCGCAGATCGGCGATCGCCTTGCGAAGCCCCGATGCATCGCTCCATGGCGCACGGATGGCGGCGCGCAACGGACGCGTCGGCACCACGCCGACGAGCTCACGCAGGTCGAGGCTGAAACCGACCGCCGGCCGGTTGCGCCCGAACACCGCGCCGACTTCGTCGTAGCGGCCGCCACGCACCAGGGCATCTGCTGCGCCCGGCACGTAGATGCCAAAGCGCATGCCGCTGTAATACGCATAGCCTCGCAGATCGGCCAGGTCGAAGCTCACCTCGGCGCCATCGAGCCGCGCGGCGAGTTGCCTCAGATTGGCCAGCGCCGGCAGCACGCCGGGGATGGCCCTCAATGCCTTCTCGGCTTCGTCGAGCACGCTGACATCGCCATAGAGCTGCACCAGTGCCGCAAGCCCTTCACGCGATGTCGTCGGAAATTTCTGCGTAAGCGAATTAAGCTCGCTCGCATCCTTGGCGGCCAGGGCCGCATGCACGCGACCGATGGTCGCCGCATCGACCAGCACGCCTGCCAACAGTGCACGCACGATGCGCGCGTCAGCCATGTCGACGATGGCACCTTGCGGCACGTCAGCGGCATGAAGACAGTCGAGCGCCAGCAGCAAGGTTTCGGTGTCGGCTTCGAGACCGGCATGGCCATAGATCTCGGCGCCGAACTGCAGCGGCTCGCGCGTGGCGTGCGGCCTGTCCGGCTTGGTGTGCAGCACCGGGCCGCAGTAGCACAGCCGTGCGACGCCTTCCCGGTTCAGCAGGTGGGCGTCGATGCGCGCGACTTGTGGCGTGGTGTCTGCGCGCAGCCCCATGCTTCGGCCGGAAAGCTGGTCGACGAGTTTGAAAGTCTGAAGATCGAGTGCCTCGCCGGTGCCGGACAGCAACGATTCGAGGTGCTCGAGCAACGGCGGCATTACCAACTCATAGCCGTAGCCGCGGGCGGTATCGAGCAGTTGGCGTCGAAGTTCTTCGATGTGGCGTGCCTCGGAAGGCAGTACATCGGCAATGTGATCCGGGAGGACCCAAGCGGACATGAGAAATGACGGGTGGGTTAAACCGGAATTCTAATTGCTGGGGCCGACGGCCCCGCGCTCAGATTGGCTGGGTCGAACGTTGGGCTAGCTCACCAGCCAAAGCAACACGAGCCCAAGGACGATGCTGCAAAGGCCGAAGAAGCGCAGCTGGCCATCGCGCAACTGAAGCAGTTGACTGAAGGCGCGTCGCCAGCCGCCCGGCGAGACCAGAGGCAGGATGCCTTCGATCACCAGCACCAGAGCCAGCGCGCTCCAGAATGTTTCAGCAGTCACACGGGCCCGGCATCAAGGCGGCACGTCAGCCAGCAACGCACATCAGCCGGCCATCAACGGCGCGGTGCCGCTGCAGGCGTCGTAGTCGAGCCCGAACTCTGCATCGCCCTGAAGAAGTCGGACGAAGGATCGAGCACCAGAACGTCGCTCTTCTTGTTAAAGCTCTGCTTGTACGCGTCAAGGCTGCGATAGAACTGCGCAAACTGCGGATCTTTGCCGAACGACTCGCTATAGGCCGCGGCAGCTTGTGCATCGCCCTCGCCCTTGATTTTCTGTGCATCGCGGTAAGCGTTGGCGACCGTGACCTCACGCTGGCGATCCGCATCGGCACGGATCTTTTCGCCTTCGGCAAAACCGGTCGAGCGCAATTCGTTGGCGACCCGCTTGCGCTCGGCCTCCATGCGTCGATAGACCGACTCGGTAATGGCTTCGACATAGTCGACACGTGTAATGCGCACATCGACGATGTCAACGC
The DNA here is from genome assembly GCF_046115955.1 of Variovorax sp. GrIS 2.14. Taxonomy (NCBI): domain Bacteria; kingdom Pseudomonadati; phylum Pseudomonadota; class Betaproteobacteria; order Burkholderiales; family Comamonadaceae; genus Variovorax; species Variovorax sp. GrIS 2.14. The sequence continues at coordinate 219,522 of NZ_JBJXIA010000004.1, read as the reverse complement.
CCCACGGCTTCGCGCCCTTGACCACGGCGAGCACTTCGCGCTGAACGTCCGCCATCAGCGCTTCACGTCGTACCGAAATCAGGTCGCGCACAGTGCGCTTGTTGATGTTCTCTTGGAACGCGTTGCGCACCACGCGGTTGAGTTGCACTGCACCTGCGTTCTCATCGATTCCGACGTTTCGAATGTATTCCGACGCATCGCTGATGCGCCAGCGCACATACCAGTCGATAACGACGCGCTGCTTTTCAGCTGTCAGCATCGGTTCGGTTTCGAGGCTGGAGAGCATCAACAAACGCTTGTCAAGATACGAGACATTCTGGAACGGTGGCGGCAGCTTGAAGTTCAAGCCTGGCTCTTTGATGACCTGCTTGATCTGGCCGAGCGCATACACGACCCCGAACTGGCGCTGATCGACAACGAATAGCGTGGAGCTGAGCAACACGAGAACCACCAGGATGGTGGAAGCGATGAAACCGATTCTGTTCATGTTCATGCTCCGGCTCAACGCGCGTCACGGTCGCGGGAACGACCATCGCGCGCTCGAGCTTCGCCACCATTGGGAATGACCGGAATCACCGATGACTGCGGGGTAGCGGTGCCCGCCACATTTGGCGAGGCACCATCGGCGGGCGCAGGCACCGGGCTGACGCCGCTCGATGCCATGAGTTTGTCGAGAGGCAAGTAGAGCAAGTTGGAGCCCGATTTGGAGTCGACCAGAACCTTGGTCGTATTGCTGTAGATCTGCTGCATCGCGTCGGTGTACATGCGGTCACGGGTGACCTGCGGAGCCTTCTGGTATTCGGTGAGCACGGCGCCGAAGCGTCCGGCATCGCCCTGAGCCTGGGCGACGATTCGCGCCTTGTAGGCATCGGATTCTTCTTTCAGGCGCGACGCGGTACCGGTCGCACGGGGAATGACGTCGTTGGCATACGCCTGGGCCTCGTTCTTGGCACGCTCCCTCTCCTGACCAGCCTTCAGCACATCATCGAACGCCGCCTGCACTTGCTCGGGAGGACGCACGCCGCCTTGCTGCAAATTGATCGCCACCACGTCGACGCCGACCTTGTAACGGTCGAGGATGGTCTGCATCAGTATGCGCACGCGCGGCGAGATCTGGTCGCGCTCTTCGGCGAGCGCCGCGTCCATCTTCATCTTGCCGACGACTTCGCGAACGGCTGTTTCAGCAACCTGGACAACCGTGTCTGCCGGTGCCTTGCTCTCGAAAAGATATGCCTGCGCGTTGCTCAAACGGTACTGCACCGCGAACTTGATTTCGACGATGTTCTCGTCTTCGGTCAACATGGCCGACTCACGCAGCCCGGTTGAACGCACGATGCTGTCGCGCCCGACGTCGACCGAACGGATCTGCGAGGTAACGACAAGCTCGTGACGCTGGATCGGGTACGGCAACCGCCAGTTGAAGCCTGCGCCCACCGTCTCTTTGAAGCGACCGAACTGGGTAATGACGGCCTGCTGGCCTTCGTTCACGATGAAGAAGCCGGTGCCGAGCCAGATGAGCACGGCAACCGCCGCCACCAGGCCGAGGCCGACGCCCGCGTTCTTCATGTCGGGGCGGAAGCCGCCGGGGCCACCGCCACCGTTGCCGCTAGGCCGGTTCTTGTCGCCACCGCCACCACGACCGCCGCCGAAGAGACCGCCGAGCTTGCGATTGAAGTCACGCCACAACTCATCGAGGTCAGGGGGGCCCTGGTTCGGGCCCTGGCCGCGCGGCCGATTGTTGTTGCCCGAAGGCGGTGGTGGCGGTGTACTTGGCGGATCGGCATCGGGCCGATTGGCGCCCGCGCGCTCGCCATTAGACGAGGGCTCGTCACCTCGCCCCCATTTTCCGTCGTTCAGGTTAAACATTCCCTGAAACCGGCTCCACACTGGCTTTGCATTCATTCGCTTCTGTTCTCTCGTCAGTGACGGGATTGTGCCCAATCAGTTTGCAGCATCGTGCAATTCAGCGTCGGACGCTAAGGTCATGGCCGCATCGGAAACCGAACCGGAGCGCAGTGCCAACTCGGCTCGCAATGCCGGCAGACCTTCACCCGTATGCGCGCTCAGGAAAATCCTGGGAATCCGTACTCCCTCTATTTCCATCTCGTCAACCAGATGCAGCGGTTGTCGTCCAGTTTCAAGGGCGTCGATCTTGTTGAACACCACCAATTGCGGAACGCTGTCGGCACCGATCTCTTTCAGCACCGTTTGGACCTCGGCCATTTGCTCGGGGTAATGGGGATTCGACGCGTCGACGACATGCAAAAGCAGATCGGCATCGATGGCCTCCTGCAGCGTCGCCTTGAAGGCATCGACCAGCCCGTGCGGCAGATCGCGGATGAAGCCGACGGTGTCGGAGATGGAAACCTGGCGACGCGCGTCGCCCAAGTAGAGTGACCGAGTTGTCGTGTCGAGCGTGGCGAAGAGCTGGTCTGCCGCATAGGCACGCGCCTTGACCAGCGCGTTGAACAGCGACGACTTGCCAGCATTTGTATAGCCGACCAGCGAGATATTGAAAATCTCGCGGCGCTCGCGCTGACGGCGCTGGGTTCCGCGTTGCTTTTGCACCTTGGCCAGGCGTTCGCGCGTGCGCTTGATCGACTCGCTGATCATGCGACGGTCGAGCTCGATCTGCTTTTCACCGGGGCCACCACGGACACCGGCACCGCCGGTCTGGCGCTCCAGGTGAGACCAGCGACGAACCAGTCGCGTGCTCAGATATTGGAGGCGCGCAAGCTCGACCTGCAGCTTGCCTTCATGCGAGCGGGCGCGTTGAGCGAAGATTTCAAGGATGAGAAAAGTGCGGTCATACACCGCCATGTCGAGCGTTCGCTCCAGATTGCGCTGCTGCGCCGGACTCAGACTCTGGTCGAAGATGACTTCACTGGCGCGATGGATTTCGGCCAGTTCTTTGATCTCTTCGGCTTTGCCGCTGCCGATGAACAATGCGGCGTCGGGGGCTTTGCGCTTGCACACCACACGTGCAATCGGGGTCAATCCGGCTGTTTGCGCGAGAAGGCCAAGTTCTTCGAGCTCTGCGTCGAAATGCGGCAACCCGAAGTCCACGCCGACGAGAACGGCGGCGCCTTCCTGGCGGGGAATCAGATCAGACAAGCGGAGTCAAATATGGAGAAAGGCGCGGCAGGCGAACCCGCCGCGCCGTTCAAGCGGCAACGTCGTCGTTCTCGGCAGCCGAGAAATTGACGGCGCGACCCGGCACGATGGTGGAAATAGCGTGCTTATAGACCATCTGTGTCACCGTATTGCGAAGCAAAACGACGTACTGGTCGAACGACTCGATCTGGCCCTGCAGCTTGATGCCGTTGACCAGATAGATCGAAACCGGCACGTGCTCGCGACGCAGGGTGTTCAGAAAGGGGTCTTGAAGAAGCTGCCCTTTATTGCTCACGATATTCTCCGTGTTCAAGAGTTGTTGTTGGAAATGTAACCTTAACACAGGGTTTCTGCGCTGCAGCATTGGCATCCAAAACCCTCTGAAAATAACGGCACTCAACATCCGGAACTTGAGGCGCTGTAGCGAGTCATCCGCGCTCTTTGGCATGCAATCCGTTACTTGCGATCTTTGTCGGCAAATGGGTTTGTCGACGTTTTGAACTCGATGCGCATCGGTGTGCCGACCAAATCGAATTCTTTTCGAATGCGTCCTTCGAGAAAGCGCTTATACGCTTCGGTCACGTGTTCGAGCGAATTCCCGTGAATCACGATCACCGGTGGATTCATTCCGCCCTGGTGCGCGTAACGCATCTTCGGGCGGAACATTCCGGCACGTTGAGGCGACTGGAACTGCACCGCTTCGAGCAGCAAGCGTGTCAGCACGGGTGTCGACATCTTTCGGGTTGCCGATTTATGCGCCTGCGCAATCGACTGCCAGACCGGGCCCAGGCCTTGACGCTTGATCGCTGAGATGAAGTGCAGCGCCGCGAACTTCAAAAACGGCAACCGCGTTTCGATCTGCCGCTGAATCTGTTCTCGCTGGTAGCTGTCGATCGATTCCCATTTGTTGATGGCGATGACCACCGCACGACCGCTCTCCAGAATGTAGCCGGCAATATGCGCGTCCTGGTCGGTCACGCCCTGTGATGCGTCGAGCAGCAGCAGCACGACGTTGGCCGATTCGATAGCCTGCAAGGTCTTCACGACCGAGAACTTCTCTATGACCTCGAAGACTTTGCCCTTGCGGCGCAAGCCGGCCGTATCGATCAGCTCGAACTTCTGGCCGTTGCGCTCGAAGGGCACGGTGATCGCGTCGCGCGTGGTGCCCGGCAAGTCGAAAGCGACCAAGCGCTCTTCGCCCAGCCATGTGTTGATAAGCGTCGATTTGCCGACATTGGGACGCCCCGCCACGGCCAGCTTGATGGGCTTGTTCGGGTCGTCTTCGTCAGCGTCTTCTTCAGGGTCGACCAGATTCAGCGGCTCGAGTGCCAGCTCGACCAGATCGCGAATGCCCTGACCGTGCGCGGCCGAAATACCATGCACATCGCCCAGGCCCAGCTCGTAAAAGTCGACCAGCTTGGTGCCGTCCTGCATGCCTTCGGCCTTGTTGGCCACCAGCACCGTCGGCTTGCCCAGGCGCCGCAGTTCGTTCGCGATGTCATGGTCCTGCGCCGAGATGCCTTCGCGCGCGTCGACCACGAACACGACGACATCGGCCTCGGCGACGGCCTGCCGCGTCTGCTTGGCCATCTCCTTGAAGATGCCGCTGCCCGCGTCGGGTTCGAAGCCGCCGGTATCGATCACGATGAACTCGTGCTTGCCCTGGCGACCATTTCCGTAGTGGCGGTCGCGGGTCAGCCCGGCATAGTCCGCGACGATCGCGTCGCGCGTTTGCGTCAGTCGGTTGAAAAGGGTCGATTTTCCGACGTTGGGACGCCCGACCAGAGCAATGACGGGTTTCACAGTCGGGCTTTCAAAACTTATTCAGGCCGGTAGCCGTACACGCCGCCATTGCGGGTGACGACGACGACCGTGTTGCCGGCAAGGACCGGCGTGGCAGCGATGGCCGAACCATCGGTGGTCACGCGGTTGAGCGGCGAACCGTCTTCGCGCGACAAAAAGTGGACCAGGCCCGTGCTGTCGCCGACTACGACCGAGCGGCCGACCGAGAGGGGTGCTGTCAGATCGCGGTACTTCAGACGCTCGCTGACCCATCCGCGTTCGCCATCGGCACGACGCCAGGCCATCACGTTACCGTTCGATTCGGTGCCGTAGACGAAGCGATCGTCACCGCTGAGGCCTTCGGCGCCGGACGCTGGCTTGCTCCAGATGAGCGTGCCGCGCTGCGAATCGACGCAGCCCACGCTGGCGTAGTACGCACGCGCGCAGACGGTATCGCCAACCCGGCTCACGGTGCCGGTCAGGTCGACCAGGCGCTCCACGTCGTTGGTGCCGCGCGGCGCCGCGATCGGCGATTCCCAGCGCGACGAACCGTTGTTCGGATTGAGGCCGACGAGTCGCCCACCCACGCCGGTCACCAGGGTGTCGCCGACAGCGACCAGCACGCCGGGCTTCTTCAGCACGAGGTTTTCTGCGGTGCGCTGTTGCGACCAGAGACGGCGACCGGTTTGCCCATCCCACGCGCTGGTGGTGCGATCAGCGGCTTGCACGAACACCCTACGTCCCGCGACCAGCGGTGCTGTGTATGACTCGGCACTGAGGCGCTGCTTCCAGAGCACCTTGCCGTTTTCGAGCGCAACGAGTTCGTTGTTCCGAGTGACGACCGCGACGATAGTGCCGTCGCTGCCGACACCGGCCGTAAGAGGTGCACCGGCATTGCCACGCCAGGCTTCCTTGCCGGAACGCGAGTCGAGCATGACGACGGTGCCATCGGCACTGGCCACGACCAGCATGTCGCCGCTGACATCGGTCTGCAGCGGGAAGGTCACTGCCGGCAGTTTGGCGGTCCAGGCCTGGCGCACGCCGAGCACGGCGACGTTGGCCGGGAGTTCGGCCGGCTTCGGCTTGTCAGTGCTGGAGCAGGCAGCGAGCACGGCGATCGAGACGATCGCCGCACCTGCTCGCAGAGCGTGCTTCAGGGGCACGAGGCGCTTCAAATTCATGATGTGGTTTTGGCTGGGGTAACAGTGATGGTCGGCGCCAGGGTCTTCGGATCAACGCCGACGGCATTCAGCTTGATTTCGATCAGGCGGCGATAGTCACCACGACCTTCGAAGCCGGTCCAGGCTTTGCGGTATTCGGTCTTCGCTTCTTCACGCTTGCCCTGGGCCAGATAGATGTCGCCTTTGCGATCCGCCACCAGGGGCTCGAATTCTTTGGGCATGCCGCCGGAGAGCTGCTTCAACGCGTCGTCGTAGGCCTTGCTGTCGAGCAACTCGGCCGACAGGCGCAGCTTGGCGATGGCTTGGTAGCCGGGGTCTACCGCTTTGTCAGCGACCCATGCGAGGGCGGCGCGCGAAGCTTCATCGTTACCCTTTTCATGCAGCGTCTTGGCCGCGAGCAGCCCCGCTTGCTGGGCATAGGCGGTGCCTGCGAATTTCTCTTTCATGTCCGCCAGCGCGCGCTCGATGCGCGCCGTGTCGCCGGCCTGTGCGCCACGTTCCAGCTCGTCATAGAGAGCAGCGGCCTGAGCAGCTTTGGTGCGCTGCAAGTACTGCCAGCCGTTCCACGCCATGAATGCGCCAGCCGCAATCAGCACGACCCAGGTGATGAGGCTGCCGTAGGTGGTCCAGAAATGCTTGAGCTGGTCGAGCTGTTCCTGTTCTTCGAGATCGAGTGGAGTTGCCATGCGCTGTCAGATGTAGAGAGCCCGAGATTGTAGGGTGGCGGCCCAGGTGGCCACCTCGGCGAGCGGTCGTGCGGTCTGGGCACCGCTGCCATCTCGTAGCGCTTTGACCATGACTTCGCCGCGGGTCAGCTCGTCGGCACCGAAGATCAGCGCGTACAAAGCGCCGCTGGCATCGGCCTTCTTGAACTGCGACTTGAAGCTGCCGAAGCCATCGGCCGTGCCGGCATGCATCTGCACGGCAACGCCGGCCGCGCGCAGTTGCTGCAGCACCGGCATGGCTTGCGCGAGCGCTGCCGCATCCGGGATCACCGCATAAGCGTCTGGCACTGGCAAAGTGGTCGCACTGGCCTGCTCCTTCAGCAGTTCTAGCACGCGTTCAAGCCCCATGCCCCATCCCACGGCGGGCGTCGGCTTGCCACCGAGCACTTCGAACAGGCCATCGTAGCGACCGCCGCCGCACAGGGTTCCCTGCGCGCCGAGTTCAGAGGTGATGAACTCGAACACCGTGTGACTGTAGTAATCCAGACCGCGCACCAGGCGGGGGTTAATCGTCCATTCGACGCCGCAAGCGGTCAACAGGGACTGCACGGTTTCGAGATGGCGGCGCGACGCGTCGCCCAGATAGTCCAGCAGGCGCGGCGCTGCCTCGACCAGCGGCTGCATCGCCGCGTTCTTGGTGTCCAGGATGCGCAGCGGATTGGTCTCGAGGCGACGCTGCGCGTCGGCGTCGAGCATGTCGGCGTTCTGCCGAAAGTGGGTGATGAGCGCCGCGCGATGCGCCTGACGTTCCACCGGCACACCAAGGCTATTGAGTTCGACACGGATGTTGCACAGCCCGATCGTCTGGAACAGCTGGTGCGCCAGCAGCATCAGCTCGGCATCGACCTCCGGGCCCGAGAAGCCCAGTGCCTCCGCGCCGAGTTGGTAGAACTGGCGGTAGCGCCCGCGCTGCGGTCGCTCGTGCCGGAACATCGGGCCGGTGTACCAGAGCCGCTTGCCGCCGTCGTAGGTCAGGTTGTGCTCGATGGCCGCACGCGCGACACCGGGCGTGTTCTCGGGCCGCAGCGTGAGCTGCTCGCCGTTGAGCCGGTCTTCGAAGGAATACATTTCCTTCTCGACGATGTCGGTGGTTTGCCCAGTGCCGCGCACGAAGAGCGCCGTGGGCTCGACGATCGGCGTGCGGATATTGCGATAGGCATAGCGCCCCATAAGTTCGCGCACCGTCTGCTCGAGCGCCTCCCAGCGCGCCGATTCGGGCGGCAATATGTCGTTCATGCCTTTGACGGCATTCAATTTGTCGGCCATGGATTCCGGAAGGTCAGGCGACGACGGCGTGCTCGCCGCCAAAGCGCTTTTCAATGTAGTTTTCGACGAGCTGATGAAACTCGTTGGCGATGTTGTCGCCGCGCAGTGTGAGTGCCTTTTCGCCGTCGATAAAAACGGGTGCGGCAGGTGCCTCGCCGTTGCCCGGCAAGCTGATGCCGATGTCCGCGTGCTTGCTTTCGCCGGGCCCATTGACGATGCAGCCCATCACCGCCACCTTCATGGTTTCGACGCCCGGGTACTTGGTGCGCCACACCGGCATCTGCGCGCGAAGGTAGTCGTCGATTTGCTTGGCGAGTTCCTGGAACGTGGTGCTGGTGGTGCGACCGCAACCGGGACACGCGGTCACGCTCGGCACGAACATGCGCAGGCCCAGTGCCTGCAGGATCTCGTTGGCGATCACGACCTCTTGGGTGCGTGCTTCGCCGGGTTGCGGCGTGAGCGACACGCGGATGGTGTCGCCGATGCCCTCTTGCAGCAGGATCGACAAGGCCGTAGCAGAAGCCACGGTGCCCTTGGTACCCATGCCTGCTTCGGTCAGGCCCAAATGCAGCGGATAGTCGCAACGCTTTGCCAGTTCGCGGTAGACCGATATCAGGTCTTGCACACCGCTGACCTTGCAACTCAGGATGACCTGATTGCCGTCCATGCCCATCGATTCAGCGAGCTTGGCCGAATCGATGGCCGAAGTGATGAGTGCTTCGTACATGACCTGCTTCGCGTCCCAGGGCGCAGCACGCTGGCTGTTGATGTCCATCAAGCCCGACAGCAGCTCCTGGTCGAGGCTGCCCCAGTTCACGCCGATGCGCACTGGCTTGTTCCAGCGCATCGCGGCATCGATCATCTGACCGAACTGGCGATCATGCTTGTCGCCCTTGCCAACGTTGCCGGGGTTGATGCGGTACTTGCTGAGCGCTTCGGCGCAGGCCGGATAGTCGGTGAGCAGACGGTGCCCGTTGTAGTGGAAGTCTCCGATCAACGGCACGTCGATGCCCATGCGGTCGAGCTGCTCGCGGATGTACGGAACCTGGGCCGCCGCCTCGGGCGTGTTGACCGTGATGCGGACCATCTCGGAGCCCGCGATCGCGAGTTCCTTGACTTGGATCGCGGTACCGATGGCATCGACCGTGTCGGTGTTGGTCATTGACTGCACGCGCACCGGTGCGTCGCCGCCAACCGTGACCGTGCGCGCGCCCCACGTCACCGTCGCCTGACGCGAACGCCGCGCCTTGGGCGCCGCTGACTCGATCGGAAAGCAATCGTTCATGATTTCACCTCGAAGCGTGCAACGCCGCCGCCCTTGGTCACAGGGCCCAAATCGAAAGCCTTGCCACGCACTTTCACATCGATGCCGGACGCGCGGCCGACGACGACGGTCAGCGGCAGACTGCCGGTGACCGAAACAGTCTCTCCGGTCTGGACGGTGCGGCGCAGCACCTGCTTGCCGTCGCCTTCAGTCACGGTCACCCAGGAGTCCGCGCGGGCGACGAAAACCAGGATGTCGCTGCCTGCAGCGACGGCTGCAGTCGTCGCGGTAGTACTGCCGACAGCACCGACTTGCGCTCCCGGGGACCCGACAGGGGCGGTGGTCGCAGGCGTCGCGGGCTGCACCGTCGCCGGCATGGCGGGCTCGACCACGGTGCCGGGTGCGCTTGCGGAGACGGGAGCCGATTCGGTCTCGGCGGGAGTTTCGGCCGCACTGCGCGACGTGATGCGCGCGAAGGCCGAGCTCACCTGGTCGAATGCGGACTGGGGAAGCCAGAACAACGCAGCGGCACCGATGAGCAAGAGCGCGACGACCGCAAGCAACGCGCCAGAAGGCAACAAATTCGAGCCTCGTCCCGATCGCGGCGCACCGGATCGGAAGCTACTGCTGATGGTGCGGTCGGCGTCGGCGAGCGCGGCGCGAGGCGAGCCGGGCATCTTCGCCAGTACCTTGACCGGATCGATCTTGAGCGCTCGCGCGACGCTGGCGGCAAGTGCGCGAGCGAAAGCCGGATCGGGCAAGGAGTCGATGTCATCGTCTTCGAGGGCCTGCAGCTTTTGCGCTGGCACCTTCAGCGCCGCAGCCACGACTTCGATGTGCAGGCCATGGGCTTCGCGCGCCTCGCGCAGCATGTCGCCAGCGCTCATGTTCGTGCTGTCGCCGACCACCAGCGGCGCCCCTTGCGAAGCGCCGAACTCACTGGCGCGTTCAATCATTGAAATTTCCGCGTTCGTACGCAATGGCCTCCCGCGACTGAGAGAAGCGGCGCTGCAACTGGCTGGCGAGTTGGGCCAGTGCTTCGCGATTATTCAGGCGGCGTTCGATCTTGATGCCGAGCCAGAGTGATTCGGCATTGGCGGACGGGCTGTTGTTGACGCGCCGGATGTAGAACTGGGCGCGTGTCATGTCGTCGCGCTGGAACAGCAAGGTGGCCAGATTGAAGCCGATCACCGGGTTGCCGGGATCGATTTCATAAGCCTGCGTGAGGCTGCGCTCGGCATCGGCACGGTCGCCTGCCTTGATCTGGCACACGCCCTGCGTCATGAGCGTCTTGGCACGATCGGGGTAGCCCGGAATTGCCAGAGCCTGCCCAAACTGCTGCATGGCATCGCCGTTGCGGCCTTGCTGACACAGCAGCCAGCCGTAGTTGTGCAGCGTGTTTGGTTCGCGCGGATTGAGCGCGATGGCGCGGCGGAAGCTGTCTTCGGCCAGGCCGGCGTCGTCGAGCCGCATGTAGACGAGGCCGCGCAAGTTGTAGGCCTCCGAGTAGGTCGGGTCGGCCGTCAGGGATTGCTTGATTTCGTCGAGCGCCACCGTGGTCTGCCCGGCTTCGAAGTAGCCGATGGCGAGTTCAAGCCGCAGGCGGGCTCGCTTGCGGCCATTGCCTTCGTCGGAGTCGGTCAGCAACTGCGCGCCATTGCCGGCCGTGCTCGCCACCGCGCCGGTGCCCTTGTTGGCGCATCCGGCCAGCGCGATGCCGGTGACCAGGCAAAGAAGGAGGCGCGCCAACAGCGGTTGCGCGAACGAACGCGTCATCGAAAAAGCCATGCTCATCGCTTCAGTGCTCCTGAATGTTCGGTGTGTTCGAAGTCGTCGACATCTTCGCGGTGTTCGAACTGGGCCGCGCCTCGCGGACCGGGTGCAAAACGATGGTTCGGCCCGAGGTGGAGGCGGCACCACTCGCACGCCGTTCGGCCATGCGCTCGACAGCCCGCGTGCGGTCTTTGACATCGCCAGCCAGCTGTCCGCATGCCGCGTCGATGTCGTCACCGCGCGTCTTGCGGATGGTCGTCACCAGCCCGGCTGCACTAAGCGTCTTCGCAAAAGCCAGCACTCGGGCCTGCGGCGACCGCAGCAAACCAGACGCGGGAAACGGGTTGAAAGGAATCAAATTGAACTTGCACGAAATGCCGTGCTGGCGAACCAGCGCGACCAGTTGCTCGGCATGCTCGGGTTGATCGTTGACGCCGTCGAGCATGCAGTACTCGAAGGTGATGAAGTCGCGCGGCGCGTGCGCCAGATAGCGCTTGCATGCTTCGAGCAATTCGACGATCGGGTACTTGCGGTTCAGCGGCACCAGGTCGTCGCGCAGTGCGTCGGTCGGCGCATGAAGCGACACCGCAAGCGCGACCGGACAGTCGGTACCGAGCCGGTCGATCATCGGCACCACGCCAGAGGTTGAGACGGTGACACGGCGACGAGACAAGCCGTAGGCGTTGTCGTCAAGCATCGTGCGAAGGGCCGGAACCAGCGCGGTGTAGTTCTGCAGCGGCTCGCCCATGCCCATCATCACGACGTTCGAGATGACACGGCCTTCCTGGCCCGGATCGCGCTTCAAATGTTTGCGCAAAAAATGCTCGGCAAACCAAAGCTGCGCAACGATTTCGCCGGTCGTCAGATTGCGGCTGAAGCCTTGGTGGCCGGTCGAACAAAAGCGGCAGCCGACGGCGCACCCCGCCTGGGAAGACACGCACAAAGTGCCGCGATCGTCTTCGGGAATGAACACCGCCTCGACCGCATTGCCGTCGCCCACGTCGAACAGCCACTTGATGGTGCCGTCGGCGGACTCGTGCTGCGTGGTGACCGGGAGCGCTTCGATGCGCGCGGTGGTCGCCAGCTTTTCGCGCAGCGACTTCGCGAGATCGGTCATCTGCGAAAAGTCGCTGGCGCCGCGCTGATGGATCCAGCGGAAAAGCTGGGTCGCGCGGAAACGTTTTTCACCCAGCCGCTCGCAGAACGCGGCCAACCCCTCCAGATCGAACTCGAGAAGGTTGGCGGTCGTCATTGCGTCAGTCGGGCAGGCACCTCAACGTGCGTAGACGTTGAGGCCGGCGAAGAAGAAAGCGATTTCGTTCTTAGCGGTTTCAGGTGCGTCGGAGCCGTGCACTGCATTGGCATCGATGCTGTCGGCGAAGTCGGCGCGGATGGTGCCGGCAGCTGCCTTCTTGGGATCGGTCGCGCCCATCAGGTCGCGGTTCTTGGCAATGGCGTCTTCGCCTTCGAGCGCTTGCACGAACACCGGGCCGGAAATCATGAATTCGACCAAGTCCTTGAAGAACGGGCGTGCGCTGTGCACGGCATAGAACTGCTCGGCTTCATTGCGCGACAGATGCACGAGCTTCGCAGCGACGACCTTGAGGCCGGCGGCTTCGAAGCGAGAAACGATCTTGCCGATGACGTTCTTGGCGACGGCGTCAGGCTTGATGATGGAGAGAGTGCGTTCGATGGCCATTTTGAGATGCTTCCTGCTTGATTTTGAGACGATTCGTCAGCGCCGCACCCAATCGGTTGCCGCCTTGACAAAGCCTCTGATTTTAACCGGCCGGGCCGAACGACCCATGACCGATCCATGAAAAACCGCGGGGCGGCGGTGCTTTCAGCGACCGCGACGGCGACCCCCGCCTGCATTGCCGCCACCACCGCCACCGCCATAGCCGCCACCCGATCCACCGCCGCGCCGCGGCGCCTGGCGTTGCTCCTTGCGCTGCCTTGAAAAGCTGTCGGCGCCGATGTAGCCGACCGACGTCTTCATCGGATCGGGCTGATTGGCACCGCTCGGCGGACGGTCTTCGCCCTTGAAGCCGGGCTGACTGTCGCCGCGGTTGTTTCCACCGCCGCCGCCCTGGCCACCACGGCGAGGACCGCCGGGCGGCCCGCCATTTCCGCCACCACCGCCTCCGCCACCACCGCCTCGATTGGCGCCGCGTCCGCGGTCGCCACGCGGCGCTTGCCCGTCGCCGAGCGGACTAGGGATCGGGGCTTCACGCGAGTCGTCGCGCGGACCGCCGGCGTTGCGATCATTTCGGTTGCCGCGACGGTTCTTGTTCCGGTTGTTGCGACCGCCACCTTCAGGGCCCGGACCACGCGGACCTTGACCCTGTCCTTGCCCGAAGCCGGGCCGTGGCGCGCGCTCGGCACCGCCGGCACCGCCGCCTGCGGCGTCGAACAGCGAGCGAATATCTTTCTCGTCGAGCTCCATCCACGCGCCCCGCTTCAGGCCGCGCGGCAGCAGCATGGCGCCGTAACGAATGCGGATCAATCGGCTGACCGCGTGGCCGACAGATTCGAACAGCCGACGCACTTCCCGGTTGCGGCCTTCTGAAATCGTAACGCGGTACCAAAGGTTGGAGCCTTCGCCGCCGCCGTCTTCGATGCTGCCGAACTGCGCCATGCCGTCGTCCAAGCGCACGCCTTCGAGCAGCTTCTGGCGCTCTTCCTTGTTGATCGCACCGAGCACGCGCACCGCGTACTCGCGCTCCAGGCCGAAGCGCGGATGCATCAGCTGATTCGCCAGCTCGCCAGAACTCGTGAAAAGCAACAGACCTTCGGTATTCAGATCGAGCCGCCCGACCGACTGCCACTTGCCTTGTTGCAGACGCGGCAGCTTGCGGAACACCGTCGGACGGTTTTGTGGATCGTCGTGCGTCACCACTTCACCGATCGGCTTGTGGTAAGCGATGACGCGCGCCGGCGGTGGCGCGATGCGATAGCGGATCGGCTTGCCGTTGATCTTGACCTGATCGCCGTGCTGAATACGCTGGCCGATATGCGCGGGCTCGGCGTTGACAGAGATCCGACCTTGCAGGATCAGCGCTTCCATCTCAAGACGCGAACCAAGGCCAGCCTGGGCCAACACCTTGTGCAGCTTGGGCGAATCCGCTTCAGGTAGCAGCACGCGCTTGAGCGCCGGCACCTCGGGGCTGTCTTCGTCGGCGTCGAACTGGCCTGAGACGACGTCGGCAAAGCGGATCGGCTGCGGCGGCGGTGCATTGCGCTGCTCCCGGTCAGCAGCCTTGCGGGCGCGATCGAGGTCGTCGTCTTCATCGTCGTCCTCGTCTTCTTCTTCGTCGTCGTCCTGATCGAAGTCCTCGTTGCGCGCGGGGGGCTCGGGCTGGCCGACGGCTGGCCCGGCGGTTACAGCGGCCACGATTGCGGGCGGCGCTGCGGCGTCCGAGGCCATGTCCGCAACAGACGGCAAGGCGTCCGACTGTGACGGCCCGATTTTCGCCGGGGTCTCGTCTGCGATCGGCTCCGCCGACTCCACGGCCTTCGGCCGACGCGGACGGCGTTTCTTCGGCGGTGGATCGGCCTGATCAATGTCAGCAAGCACAGCGGGCTTCGCGCCCACTTCGTCTTCAGCGGCAGGACCGGCCGGCAGCATCGCCGCGTCGTCGGAGTCGGAGGGGCTCATGGTGCAGTTCCGGAAGGGGCAGCGGTGGTGTCGACAGGCTCGGCTGCGGCATCGACGGGGGGGATGGTTGAGACGTGTGCTTCGGCTTCGACGGCAACTTCAACTGCGACTTCTGCAGCCGGCTCGTCCATCGGCAACGAGGCCTGGTCGGACTCGCCGAGTTGCTCCAGCGCATCGACCAAAGAGCCTTGCTGCATCGGCGAGCCGATCACCGGCAACTGATCGAGCGACTCGAGCCCGAGGTCGTCGAGAAACTGGCGCGTGGTGGCAAAGAGCGCCGGGCGCCCGACTGTTTCGCGATGCCCGATCACCTCGACCCAGTTGCGGTCTTCGAGCTGCTTCAGGATCAGCGAGTTGATGGTGACGCCGCGGATGTCTTCCATGTCGCCGCGCGTGACAGGCTGGCGGTAGGCAATGATGGCCAGGGTTTCGAGCACGGCACGCGTGTAGCGTGGCGGCTTCTCGGGATGCAACCGGTCGAGGTGGTCGCGCATCTCCGGCCGGCTCTGAAAGCGCCAGCCGGAGCCGACGCTCACGAGCTCCAGGCCGCGTTGCGCCCAGTCTTCCTGCAATTCGACGAGCAGCGTCTTGATGGTGTCGGCACCGAGTTCGTCGCCGAACAGCACGCGAAGGTCGCGAACCGGCAGCGGCTGGGCCGAACAGATCAATGCGGTTTCGAGAATGCGCTTGGCATCCGCCGTATTCATGGTTCGCGTTATCCGGGAAAAGGCGCTTTGGGGGCGCTTCGTTTCATTGGGATGGAAAGTGGCGCTGCCGGCACGCGGGCGTTGGCAGCGCAGGGCCGGATCATTGCCCGGCGAGACCCTGAGGGCCGTCACGCTCGATTGTAGTCCAGCCCCCAGGCTAGCAAGCCTGCGGCCAGATCGGCAGGCACCGGCGCATTGAACGACATCGGCTCCTGTGTCATCGGGTGCACGAAAGCCAGCCGGAACGCATGCAATGCCTGCCGCGAAAGCCCCGCTGCTGCCGCGCCGCCATACAGCGTGTCGCCCACCAGCGGATGCCCAAGAGACGCCATATGCACGCGGATCTGATGTGTGCGGCCGGTTTCCAGCGTGCAACGCACGCTGCAGCCATGCGCATTGCTGTCGAGCCGCTCGACCAGCGTGCGCGCCGCCTTGCCTGGATGCCGTTCCAGATCGACGATGGCCATCCGGAGACGGTTGCGCGGGTCGCGGCCGATCGGCGCATCGACCTGCCGCGCCGCACCGCCTTCCCACGGCTTGTGCCCCATCGCGAGGTACTGGCGCTTGACCTCGCGCGCGGCGATCAGCTCGACCAGCGCATCCATCGTGGCGCGCGTACGAGCGACCATCATCAGGCCGCTCGTGTCCTTGTCGAGCCGGTGCACGATGCCGGCTCGCGGCAGCAGAACCGCTTTGGGATCGAGCGCCAGCAAGCCGTTCAAGAGGGTGCCGCTCCAGTTGCCTGGCGCCGGATGCACCACCAAACCAGCGGGCTTGTTGATGACGCGCAGATGCTCGTCTTCGAACACGACGTCGATCGTCATCGCCTCGGGTCGAAAGGCCTGGCTCTGCGGTGTCGGCCGCAACTCGATCTGGCCGGCCTGGCCCGCGCGGACCGTCGTCGACGTCTTGGTCACCGTCCGATTTTGCAGGGTCACCAGTCCGCCGTCGATCATTTGCTGTAAATAGCTGCGCGAGAACTCGGGCACCAGCGTTGCCAAAGCTCGATCGAGCCGCTGCCCGTGCTCGTCTACGCCGATCGTGAAGGCACGCAATTCGCTCGCTTCGGCGATGTCAGCCAGGTCGCCTGGCTCGCTCGGGTCGCCGCCCTCCTCTGACGCCGATGCGCTAGGGAGATTGACGAAGGGGTCGGTCGATATAATTGAAGGCAACTGTTTCACGAAAGCCGTATGTGATGTTTCGCGCCAAATTATCGATGGTCCCCGCGTGGCTCGCGCTTTGCGCCGCAGCGTGGCTTGTCGCCGGCTGCTCGTCCACCAAAGAAGACAAGACCGCCAACTGGAGCCCGAACAAGATTTACTCAGAAGCCAAGGACGAGGCCGATGGCGGCTCGTACGACAAGGCCATCCCGTTGTACGAAAAGCTCGAGGGCCGCGCCGCGGGCACCCCGCTAGCGCAGCAAGCAGAACTGGACAAGGCCTACGCGCAATACAAGTCCGGCGAAAGGCCGGCAGCCATCGCCACCGTCGATCGCTTTATCAAGCTCCATCCGGCAAGCCCCGCACTCGAC
Organism: Variovorax sp. GrIS 2.14; assembly: GCF_046115955.1. Classification (NCBI taxonomy): domain Bacteria; kingdom Pseudomonadati; phylum Pseudomonadota; class Betaproteobacteria; order Burkholderiales; family Comamonadaceae; genus Variovorax; species Variovorax sp. GrIS 2.14. The sequence continues at coordinate 202,521 of NZ_JBJXIA010000004.1, read as the reverse complement.
TACGCGTTCTACCTCAAAGGCGTGATCAACTTCAACGACGACCTCGGCCTGTTCTCTTTTGCAACCCGTCAAGACTTGTCCGAGCGCGACCAGAAGGCCGCCAAGGAATCGTTCCAGGCCTTCAAGGAACTGGTAACGCGCTTCCCGGCATCGCGCTACACGCCCGACGCCCGCCAGCGCATGAATTACATCGTGAATTCGCTCGCGCAATACGAAGTTCACGTAGCCCGCTACTACTACCAGCGCGGTGCCTACCTGGCCGCCATCAACCGTGCACAGCTGGCACTGGCTGACTACCGCGAGGTGCCGGCGCTTGAAGAGGCGCTCTACATCATGGTGAAGTCGTACGAGGCCCTCGGTATGAAGGAGCTGCGCGACGACGCGCAGCGCGTGCTGGCCACCAATTATCCGAAGAGCGAGTTCATGGCGACGGGGTTCCGGAAGAACGACGACCCGTGGTGGAAGGTCTGGTAACCCGGATCGACTGGATCGAGACCAACTGCCGCCGGCCTGTCGGTACCGATACGCTGAATCCCTAGGCTCGGAGTTCGGATAACGCCGCATCGAACTCTTCAGCGCTTTCGAGACGCCGCATCGGCGGCAGCGCGGCAACAAGGCGGCGACCGTAGCCCATGGTGGCGAGACGGGCATCGCAGATCACAAGCACGCCGCGATCGGATTCGCGCCGGATCAACCGACCGGCACCCTGTTTGAGCGCCACGGCCGCCTCGGGCAATGAATAGTCGCCGAATGCGTTGCGACCCTGGGCCTCGAGCCGTTGCGAGCGGGCTTCGACCAGTGGATCGTTCGGCGGCGGAAACGGCAGCTTGTCGATCACGACCAGCTGCAGTACATCACCCGGTGCATCGAAACCCTCCCAGAATGACGCCGACGCGACCAGCACGCAGCCTGCGCGACCGGCACCGGCGCCTTCCCTGAAGCGCTCCATCAGCACGCGCTTAGGCAACTCGCCTTGCGCCAACACTTCGGGACGGGTCGACGGATCGATTGGCTCAAGTTCGAGCCGCAGCGTGTCTGCGATGGTTCGCAGTGCGCGCAAGGTCGTCGTCAGTACCAACGTTCTTCCGCCCAGCGCCGCCGCACCGCGGGCTGCGAGGCGGGCCACTTCGGCACCGTGCGCCGGATCGGCCGGCTTCGGAAAAGTGCGCGGCACGTAGAGAGCTGCCTGACGCGCGTAGTCGAACGGACTTTGAACGCGCAACACTTCGGCAGACTCCAGACCGCACGGCTCGGTGAACCAGCGCAGCTTGGGGTCGTCGCCCAGAGTGGCCGAAGTGAAGACCCATGCACGGCCTCGTTCGCCGCCCTCCTTAGGCTTGGCGGCGCCAGCCCTATCCACAGCACAGGAGCCATCCATTGCTTCGTCGGCTTCTCGGGCGCTAACCTGCTCGATCTTCAGAACCCGTCCACGCATGGCCTCGGCGATATCGAGTGGCGACTCGACCAGTCGCAGCTGTGTGCCGACATCCAGCCAGCGCACGGAGTCGGTCGGACAGGGCGTCGCGAAGCGTGCAGCGCGCTCGGCAAGCTGCCCGGCGCGGTCATACAAGCGGACGAAGTCGGGGGCGATTTCGCTGACCGTGGCCAGATTCTCGGCAGCATCTTCGAATGCGTGCTGCAGCATGTCAAGCGCGGCCTGCCACCCTTCGGCTGGCACGGTGTCTGGCGACGGACCCGCCCAGCGCAATTTGGTCCCTGGCCATTGCTTTCCGACCACCAGCCTAAGCTCGCGCGCTGCGCGCTCCAGTGCTGCGGCGAGTTGCTGCCAGTCGACCAAACCGCGTGCATGTTGCAGCCCGGCAGCCAGCAGGTCACGCGAGAAGTCGAGTGCCTGCCCGCTGCCAAGCTGCGCGCCCAGGAACTGGACGCCGATTTCGTTGAGTTGATGCGCCTCGTCGAACACCACCACCCGCACGCTCGGCAGTAGCTCGGCCATGCCGGATTCGCGCACCGCGAGATCGGCAAAAAAGAGATGGTGGTTGATGACGACCACGTCGGCTGCAAGCGCCTCGCGCCTCGCCAGGTTCACATGGCACGGTTTGAATTGCGGGCACTGCGCGCCGAGGCAGTTCTCGCGCGTCGACGTCACCAATGGAATAAGCGGCGAACGTTCGTCGAGACCCGGTAGCTCGGCAAGATCACCGGTGCGCGTCGACTTGGACCACTGCTCGATCTTTGCCAGCGTGCGCACGGTGCCGCGCTCGGGCAGCGATGCGTCATGCCGCGCCAGATCGAGCCGGTGCAGGCACACGTAGCTGCCGCGCCCTTTAAGAAGAGCCGTGCGAACGGGCAGGCCGAGCGCTTCAACCAGGCGCGGCAGATCGCGGCCGAACAACTGGTCTTGCAACGTCTTGGTGGCGGTCGACAGCAGCACACGCTCACCGCTCAGCAGTGCCGGTACGAGGTAGGAAAAGGTCTTGCCGACACCGGTGCCCGCCTCGACGACCAGCACGCCGCCACGCTCGATAGTGCGGGCAACGGCGAGCGCCATCTGCGTTTGTCCGTCGCGTTCGCGAAACTGTTCGGCGGCACGCGACAACACACCGTCATGCGCGAACGCGTCGCGCACCTCCGACTCGAGTGCGCCCATCAGGCAGGCTCTTGTGGCGCGATGTCCCGAGCGACGCGGTCGATCCTGTCGCGCAATGCAAGCCGACGCTTCTTCAGTCGACGCAGCAACAGGTCGTCCTGCGGCGGCGCCACCTCGACGAGGCGATCGATGGTGGCGTCAAGATCGGCGTGCTCGATGCGCAGGTCGATCAGCTGGCGAGAAAGGGAGTGAAGATTGGTGTCCAACGGAGTAAATGCGGACCGGGTCAGGCGGGCTCCAGCGGCCGCGGTGCATGATCGCCCGATAATACGTCCACACATCTCCTCTGCACCCATGATTCGAGGTTTCCGACTCGCTGCCGCCACTGGTCTCCACAAGGGAGACCGGCCGTATCAACAAGACCAGGTTTTGATGCTGTCGCACGCCCGTACGCCGGGTTGCGTGCTGGGAGTCATCGCCGATGGCATGGGCGGTCGCAGCGGCGGCCGCAAGGCATCCGACCAGGTGATGATGACGGCGCGCCAGCTCTTTGCGCGCTACCGTCCGGAGCACGACGAACCCGGCAGCATCCTGCGACGCCTGCTCGACGACGCGCACACGGTCATCAAGCTGACAGCGCTGTCAAGTGAGCAGGAACCTCACAGCACAGTGGCCGCGTTCTTGATGAACCCGCACGGCGACTGTGCCTGGATTCATGCGGGCGATTCGCGCATCTATCATTTCCAGCGCGGCCGGCTTATCAAGCGCACGCGGGATCACTCGTATGTTCAGGTGCTGATCGACCGTGGCGAGATCACCGAGCAAGAAGCCAACATTCACCCTCAGGGCAACATCCTGCTCGGCTGCCTCGGCATGACGGCCACGCCGCCGCCGATCGAAACCCATTTCATTCCGCAACTGCAACCCGGCGACGTGCTGATGGCCTGCAGCGACGGCTTGTGGCACTACTTCACCCCGGAAGAAATGGGTGCGGTGCTGTCGGAGCAGTCGCCGCGCGAAGCGGTCGAACTGCTGGTAGACGAAGCCCGCAAGCGGGCGCGTGGCACGGGCGACAACCTGTCGCTGGCGGTACTCAAGCTCGAGCCTCTGCCAAAGTAATCACCGGGCCGGCTGCGGTCCGGCCAAGGTGGCGCGCCCGCCTCGGGCTTGTGACGATCAGGGCGGCGGCGGCAGCGATGCCGAGCGCGGCTTGGTGCGGTCGGCATTGCGCTTCTCGACCTCGGCACGGTGTGCCTCGGCCTTCCTTGCCTTGTCGTCGAACTGCTGCTGTTCGACCGGCGCCTGCGCACGCGACTTGGCAGTCTTCGCCAGATGCTCGGCGTTCGCTTTTTGCCTGTTCTCGAATTGCCCGCGCTTGGCGGCTTCGCCCGCAACGGCAGCCTCGCGACCGGTTGTGTGATCGGCCGCCCGTTGCTCGCGGTCAGCCTGTGACTTGAGTGCTTTGTCGCGTTGCTCACCGGCCTCTTGCGCGCGCTGCGGTGCAGACTTGTCGTCGAGCCGGTCAAGGGCGGCAGCACCGCGACGCTTGCGCTCGGCATCGTTGATGATCGCTTCTTGCCGCTTGATGTTGTCCAGAGCATCGCGCTTGCCCCTGCGACTGTCTTCGAGACAACTCTCGACCGCGAACTTCTTGAAGCAGGCAAACCGCTCCTCCTCGAACTTCTTGTCGACAGCGGCGCGCTCGGCAGTGAGTCGTGAGCGCTCTGCCGCCATGTCGGTGTTGCCGGCCGTCGCGACCGACTGCGCCCAAAGCGGCGAAGACGCAACCGCGGCAGCCGCCATCAAAAGCGAGGTGAACATCTTCTTCATGTGAGTCCGGTATCGACATTGCGCCGCTCGAGCGCTAAAAATTCGGCCGACTGCATCTCGTTGAGCCGCGAGACCGTGCGTGGAAACTCGTGCGCCAGCGGGCCTTCGCTGTACAACGCCTCGGGCGCGACCTGTGCCGACATGATGAGCTTGACCCGTCGATCGTAGAACACGTCGACCAGCCAGGTGAAACGACGTGCTTCAGAGGCCCGGCTCACCGACATCTGCGGCACGTCCGACAACAGCACCGTATGGAACTGCGCTGCGATCTCAAGGTAGTCGTTTTGCGAGCGCGGTCCGCCGCACAACGTCTTGAAGTCGAACCACACCACGCCGCCGGCGCGCCGCCTCGCATGGATTTCGCGCGACTCGATGTGGAGCACCGGGTTGTCGTCGGGCGTTTCCGCCAACCGATTGAAAGCGTCCCGCATTTCCTGATCGGCGGCAGCCCCGTTGGGCGTGAGGTACATGCGCAGCTGGTGCAGGGTGCGGGTCCGGTAGTCGGTGCCGTTGTCGACACCGATGACTTCCAGCTGCTCCTTCAACAATTCGATGGCCGGAAGAATTCGATCGCGGTGCAAGCCGTTCGGGTACAGGTCGTCCGGCTTGAAATTGGAAGTCGTGACAAAACCGACGCCGTTGTTGAACAGCGCGGCGAGCAGCCGATGCAGGATCATGGCGTCGGTGATGTCCGCCACATGGAACTCGTCGAAACAAATCAGCTTGTAGCGCTTGGACATGCGCAGGCCGAGCTCGTCCAGCGGATTGACCGTGCCCTGCAGGTCGGCCAGCTCGCGGTGCACTTCGCGCATGAACTCGTGAAAGTGCAGGCGCGTCTTGCGCCGCAGCGGCACGGCGTTGAAGAACAGGTCCATCAAGAACGACTTGCCGCGACCGACGCCGCCGTACATGTAGACGCCGCGCGGAATCTCCGGCCGGTTGATGAACTTCTTGAGCGCGTTCGAGCGTTGCGCCTTGTAATCGGCCCACTCGTTGACGCAGCGATCCAGAGCCTCCACGGCACGCAGTTGCGCCGGGTCGCTATGGAAGCCCCGCTTTGCGAGCTCCGCCTCGTAAGCCTGCTTGACGCTCAAGAGATCAGAAGTTGAGCGTGCGTTTTTCGACCGCCAGCGCCGCTTCCTTCGTGGCTTCCGACAGCGACGGATGCGCGTGGCAGATGCGCGCGATGTCTTCGCTGCTCGCCTTGAACTCCATCGCGACAACAGCTTCGGAGATCAGCTCGCTCACTTGCGGCCCGACCATGTGCACGCCGAGGATCTCGTCGGTGGTCGCATCCGCAAGGAACTTGACCATGCCGGTGGTGTCGCCCAGCGCACGTGCGCGGCCGTTCGCCAGGAACGGGAAGGTGCCGGCTTTGTAAGCCCGGCCCTCTGCCTTGAGCTGTTGCTCGGTTTGCCCGACCCACGCAATTTCCGGATGCGTGTAGATAACCCACGGGACGGTGTTGAAGTTGACGTGCCCATGCTGGCCGGCAATGCGCTCGGCCACGGCCACGCCCTCTTCTTCGGCCTTGTGCGCCAGCATCGGGCCGCGCACGACGTCGCCGATCGCCCAGACGTTCGGCAGGTTGGTCTTGCACTCGCCGTCGACCACCACCGCACCGCGCTCGTCGAGCTTGAGGCCGACTGCTTCAGGGTTGAGGCCGATGGTGTTGGCGACGCGGCCGATCGAGATGATCAGCTTGTCGACGTCGAGCGTCTGCGCTTCGCCCTTGGCGTTGGTCCAGGCGATGGAAACGCCTTTCTTGCCAGTCTTGATCTCACCGACCTTGACGCCGAGTTCGATTTTCAAGCCCTGCTTGTCGAACGCCTTCTTCGCTTCCTTGGCAATCTGTTCGTCGACCGCGCCGAGGAACGTCGGCAGGCCTTCCAGCACCGTGACTTCTGCGCCCAGGCGGCGCCATACGGAACCCATCTCCAGACCGATCACGCCGGCACCGATCAGCGCCAACTTCTTCGGCACCGCGCCGACACGCAAGGCGCCGTCGTTCGACAAGATATTCTCTTCATCGAACGGCGCACCCGGCAGAGCGCGGGCGTTGGAGCCTGTCGCCACGACGATGTGCTTGCCGCTGATGGCTTCTTCGCCTGCTGCGCCGACGACCTTGAGCTCGTATCCGGTTTCATCGGTCTTGACGAACGACGCGCGACCATGGAACGAGGTGATCTTGTTCTTCTTGAACAGGTATGTGATGCCGTCGTTGTTCTGCTTCACGACGTGGTCCTTGCGGGCCATCATCTTGCCGATATCGAGTGAGAGGCCCGACACGTTGATGCCATGGTCGGCAAAGGTATGGCCGGCCTGCTCGTAGTGCTCCGACGACTGCAGCAGCGCCTTGGAAGGAATGCAGCCCATGTTGGTACAGGTGCCACCCAGCGCCGGGCCACCCTGTGCGTTTTTCCACTCGTCGACGCAGGCGACGTTGAATCCGAGTTGCGCCGCACGAATCGCGGCGATGTAGCCGCCGGGGCCGCCACCGACCACGATCACGTCGAACTGTTTGTTTGCCATCTGTGTCTTCGCCTCAGATGTCGAACAAGAGGCGCGACGGATCTTCCAGCGCTTCCTTCATCGCGACCAGGCCCAGCACGGCCTCACGGCCGTCGATGATGCGGTGGTCGTAGCTCATGGCGAGGTAGTTCATTGGGCGGATGACGATCTGCCCGTTCTCGACCACCGCGCGGTCCTTGGTGGCGTGTACGCCCAGGATGGCCGACTGCGGCGGGTTGATGATCGGCGTCGACAGCATGGAACCGAAGGTGCCGCCGTTGCTGATCGAGAAGGTGCCACCGGTCATTTCTTCGATGCCCAGCTTGCCGTCCTTGGCCTTCTGACCGTACTCGGCGATCTTCTTCTCGATGTCCGCAAAGCTCATCTGGTCGGCGTTGCGCAAGATCGGCACCACCAGACCGCGCGGTGAACCGACGGCGATGCCGATGTCGAAGTAGCCGTGGTAGAGGATGTCGTTGCCGTCGACCGACGCGTTGATGACCGGGTACTTCTTGAGCGCGTGCACTGCCGCCTTCACGAAGAAGCTCATGAAGCCGATCTTGACGCCGTGCTCCTTGCTGAATGCATCCTGGAACTTCTTGCGCATCTCCATGACCGGGGCCATGTTGACTTCGTTGAAGGTCGTGAGGATGGCGTTGGTCGATTGCGATTGCAGCAAGCGCTCGGCGATGCGGGCGCGCAGGCGGCTCATCGGCACGCGCTGCTCCGGGCGGTCGCCCAGGTCAGGAGCGGCGGTCGGCGATGCGACCTGCGTCAGCAACGGCTTGGCGGCGGGGGCCGGAGCGGCGGCGGGTGCCGGCGCCTTGGCTGCAGTGGTGCCCGAGGCGACGGCGCCGAGCACGTCGCCCTTGGTCACGCGGCCGTCCTTGCCGGAGCCGGCCACGTCGCTGGTCTTCAGGTTGTTGTCGGCCAGCAACTTTGCTGCGGCTGGCATGGCGACATCGGACTTCGAGCCGCCCATCACGGCGGCTGCAGCAGCGGCAGGCGCGGGTGCAGCAACCGCCGGAGCGGGCGCGGCCTCAGGCGCAGCGGCCGCGGCGCCTGCCTTGCCTTCTGTGTCGATCCGCGCGATCAATTGCTCTGCGAGGACGGTGGCGCCATCGGGTTGCAAGATTTCCACCAGCACGCCCGCCGACGGCGCGGGCACTTCGAGCACGACCTTGTCGGTCTCGATCTCGATCAGGATTTCATCGACGGCAACGGCATCACCGGCTTTTTTCTTCCAGGTGAGCATGGTGGCTTCAGACACCGATTCGGACAGCTGGGGGACTTTGACTTCTACGATGGACATTTTGAATTTTCGGTTCTAGTTATTTGGTCAGCACGAAGCCCTTGAGCTTGCCGAACGCGCCGTCGACCAGCGCTTTTTGTTGTTCCTGATGGAGGTGCGAATAGCCGACCGCCGGCGATGCCGAAGCGGCACGACCGGAGTAGCCCAGCTTTTGCCCGTCGTGCATGTTCTCGTGGATGTAGTGCTGCACGAAGAACCATGCGCCCTGGTTTTGCGGCTCGTCCTGCGCCCACACCACGTCGACCAGGTTGGGATACTTCTTCAGCTCGGTGCCGAAAGCCTTGTGCGGGAACGGATACAGCTGTTCGACGCGGATGATCGCGACGTCGTCAGCACCCCGCTCTTCGCGCTTCTTGGCCAAGTCGTAGTACACCTTGCCAGAACATGCGATCACGCGCTTGACCTTGTCGGCCTTGAGGTCGCGACTGTCGGGGATGACGGTCTGGAAAGCGCCCTTGGTGAACTCGGACAACGGCGAGGTCGCATCCTTGTTACGCAGCAGCGACTTGGGCGTCATGATGATCAGCGGCTTGCGCAGGTTGCGCACCATCTGACGACGCAGGATGTGGAAGATCTGGCTGGCGGTGGTGGGCTGCACCACCTGCATGTTGGTGTCGGCCGACAGCTGCATGAAGCGTTCGAGGCGCGCCGAGCTGTGCTCCGGACCCTGGCCTTCATAGCCGTGCGGCAGCATCAGCGTGATGCCGTTGACGCGGCCCCACTTCACTTCGCCCGAAGCGATGAATTGGTCGATCACCACCTGGGCGCCATTGGCGAAGTCGCCGAACTGCGCTTCCCAGATCACGAAGGTGTTGGGGTCGTTCGACGCATAGCCGTACTCGAAAGCCAGCACGGCTTCTTCGGACAGGATCGAGTCGATCACGAGGAACGGGGCCTGGTTCTCGGCCACGTTCTGCAACGGCGTGTAGGTGCCGACGTCGAACTTTTCGCGGTTCTGGTCGTGCAGCACGGCATGACGGTGCGTGAAGGTGCCGCGGCCCGAGTCTTCGCCCGAAAGCCGAATCGGATAGCCGCTCGCCACCAGCGAAGCGAAAGCCATGTGCTCGCCCATGCCCCAATCGACGTTCATGTCGCCGCGGCCCATGGCGGCACGGTCGTCCAGCACCTTCTTCACCAGCGGGTGCACGGTGAAGCCAGCCGGCACGGTCGTGATCTTCTCCGCAAGGCGCTTCCATTCCGAACTCGGAATGGCGGTGTCGCCGGCGTCGGTCCACTTCTTGTTGAGGTAAGGGCTCCAGTCGACGGCGTATTTGCTCTTGAAGTTGGTCAACACCGGGTCGACCGTGTTCTTGCCTTCGTCGAAAGCGGCGCGCTGCGCCTTCACCATGTCGTCGCCGAGGGTGGCGCCGAGCCCTTGCGCGGCGAGGCGGTCGGCGTACAGCTTCCGCGTTCCGGGATGCTGGGCGATCTTCTTGTACATCAGCGGCTGGGTGAGCGACGGCGTGTCCTGCTCGTTGTGGCCCAACTTGCGGAAGCAGATGATGTCGACCACGACGTCCTTCTGGAACTCCATGCGGAAGTCCAGCGCGAACTGGGTTGCCAGCACCACGGCTTCAGGGTCGTCGCCGTTCACGTGGAGCACGGGCGCTTCGATCATCTTGACGATGTCCGAGCAATACAGCGTCGAACGGCTGTCGCGCGGATCGCTGGTGGTGAAACCGATCTGGTTGTTGATGACGATGTGCACCGTACCGCCGGTGTGATAGCCGCGCGTTTCGGCCAGCGCCAGCGTTTCCATCACGACACCCTGGCCGGCAAAGGCCGCGTCGCCGTGAACGATGATCGGCAGTACCTGCTTGCCGAGCGGATCGCCGCGACGGTCCATGCGGGCGCGCACCGAGCCTTCGACCACCGGGTTCACGATCTCGAGGTGCGACGGATTGAAGGCCAGGCTCAAATGGACCGGGCCGCCAGGCGTGGTCACGTCCGAGCTGAAGCCCTGGTGGTATTTGACGTCGCCGCTGGTCAGTTCTTCAGGGGCGGTGTGGTCGAACTCCGCAAACAGGTCGGCCGGCATCTTGCCAAGCGAATTGACCAGCACGTTGAGGCGGCCACGGTGGGCCATGCCGATCACGATTTCCTGCACGCCCTGCACGCCGGCCTGGTTGATGAGTTCGTCCATCGACACGATGAAGCTTTCGCCGCCTTCCAGCGAAAAACGCTTTTGACCGACGTACTTGGTGTGCAAGAAACGTTCGAGGCCTTCGGCCGCTGTGAGGCGGTTCAACACATGCTTCTTTTGCTCGACCGTCAGCTGCGGGTTGGTGCGCGCGCTCTCGAGCTTTTGCTGCCACCAGCGCTTGTGGTTCTGGTCGGTCGTGTACATGTACTCGGCGCCGATGGTGCCGCAGTACGTTTCACGCAAGGCGTTGAGCAGGTCGCGCAAAGACATGGTGTCTTTGCCGAAAAATGTGTTGCTGGTGTTGAAAACCGTTTCGAGGTCGGCGTCGGCAAAGCCGTAGAACGACGGTTCGAGTTCTGGAATGGCCGGGCGCTCCGTGCGCTTGAGCGGATCGAGGTCGGCCCAGCGTGCGCCGACGTTGCGGTACGCCGCGATGAGCTGCTGCACCGCTGTGCGCTTGCGACCGAGTTCGGAGTCGGCACCGCTGGCCTGCACCACGCGGGTCGTGCCCTGCTTGGCGCGTTCGGCAAAAGCGTTGACGACCGGGAGGTGCGCCACGTCTTTGGCGTTGCTGCCATCGGCTGCTGGCACGTGCTGCAAGGCGTCGAAATACGAACGCCAGTTGTCGGGCACGCTGCCTGGATTAGAGAGGTAGTTTTCGTACATCTCTTCGACATAGGGCGCATTGCCGCCGAAAAGATAGGTGTTGCCTTGATAGGCTTGGTATGCCGAGGGCGTCGAAGAATCGCTCATGATCCGCTGACCTTCGCTTCCCTGAAGGAAGCACTAGCTGGTTAAGAAACCTTCCGCGACACGGCTTGACCGATTGGCGGATGCGACTGTGGCTGGGGAAGGGCCTGAGTACCTTCTCATTGTGCCACTTCAACAATATGACACCCGTTGCGGACAACACAACCCTTCAGGGGCCGACAAGTTGCCCGATCTTCTGCAGAGTGACCGGATCGTCGATGGTGGTCAGGTCGCCCGGGTCGCGCCCTTCGCACACCGCCTGTATTGCGCGCCGCAGTAGCTTGCCGCTGCGCGTCTTGGGCAGGCCCGTCACGAAGCGGACGCGTGCCGGTCGCGCCAGCGCACCAAGCTGGTCGGCCACGCGCTTCATGATCTCGCCTTCAAGCTTCAGCGCGACGTCGGCATCGGTCACCGCGTCCCCTGCTTTCGGCACGACGAAAGCCATGGCGACCTGGCCCTTGAGTGCATCGGCGACGCCCACCACGGCCACCTCGGCCACGTTGGCGTGCCCCGAAATGCTTTCTTCGATCTCGCGTGTACCGAGCCGATGCCCGGCCACGTTGATCACGTCGTCGGTGCGACCGAGGATAAAGAAGTAGCCGTCGGCATCCCGAATGCCCCAGTCGAAGGTCGAATAAACCAGCTTGCCCGGCACGCTCTTCCAGTAGGTCTGCACGAAGCGCGCGTCGTCTTTCCAGATGGTCTGCATGAAGCCGGGCGGCGTCGGGCCTTCGATGACGACCACGCCCTTCTCGTTGGGCGCGGTAAGCTCTTCGCCGGTCGACTCGTGCAGGATCTTGATTTTGTAGCCATACATCGGCACGCCGGGGCTGCCGAACTTGCTCGGCTTGGCCTCGACGCCATTGGCGATGGTGATGATCGGCCAGCCCGATTCGGTCTGCCAGTAGTTGTCGATCACCGGTACGCCAAGGCCGTCGTTGATCCAGCGCGCGGTGGGCTCGTCGAGCGGTTCGCCAGCCAGGAACAACGCGCGCAGGCTCGACAGGTCGTACTTCTTCAGCAGCGCAGGGTCTTGCTTTTTGAGCACGCGCACTGCAGTGGGAGCGCTGAACATGACCGTCACTTTGTACTTCTCGACGAGCCGCCACCAGATGCCGCCGTCGGGCTGCTGGTCGATGCCCTGCGTGGGCAGGCCTTCGTACAGGATCGTCGCCATGCCGGCGATCAGCGGGCCGTAGACGATGTAGCTATGGCCGACGACCCAGCCGATGTCGCTGGTCGAGAAATACGTTTCGCCGGCATGGCCGTCGAAGATGTGCTTCATGCTGGCGGCCAGCGCCACGGCATAGCCGCCGGTGTCGCGCTGCACGCCTTTGGGTTTGCCGGTGGTGCCGCTGGTGTAGATGGTGTAGCTGATGTCGGTCGACGCCAGCCAGACGCACGGCACCACCGCATCTCGGCGCGAGGCCGCCATGTCGCTGTCCAGATGATCGCGCCCCGCGACAAGCTCCATCGGCGCCAAACCGCGGTCGCTCAGCAGCACGGCGGCCGGCTTGTACTTCGACAGGCGAATCGCTTCGTCGAGCAGCGGCTTGTACGGCACCACCTTGCCGCCGCGCGAACCCGCGTCGGCGCTTATCACGACCTTCGGCTCGGCATCTTCGATCCGCGTGGCCAGGGAACCGCTGGCAAAGCCACCGAACACCACGCAATGGACGGCGCCGATGCGGGCGCAGGCCAACATCGCGAATGCCGCTTCCGGAATCATCGGCATGTAGATCAGGACGCGGTCGCCCTTGCCGACGCCCAGCGCCATCAGGCTGGCGGCGGTGCGCTGCACTTCAGCGTGCAGCTGGTTGAAGCTGAAAGTCTTTTCGACGCCGGTTTCGGTAGAGACGAAGATCAATGCAGCCTGATCGCCACGCGTCGCCAGATGCCGATCGACCGCGTTGTGGCACAGGTTGGTCGTACCGCCAACGAACCAGTTGGCGAACGGCGGATTGCTCGCATCGAGGATCTGCTTAGGCGGCGTATGCCAGTCGATCAACTGGGCTTGCTCGGCCCAGAAACCGTCAGGATCTTCGATGGAACGGGCGTGGAAATCCTCGTAGCGGCTCATCTGGTTTTGTCTCCTTCGATCCCATCGCAATCTGTTCTCGCAATTTGCCGGAACTATCTGATCAGCGCCTGCAAGTCGCGGAACGCAGGGTGCTCAGCCGTACGCAACCATTCGAAGCCGACCATCTCCGTGGTGACGAGTTCTGCACCGGCACCGGCAAGGCGGTCGAACGCGGCATCGCGGTTGCGCTCGGTGCGCGAGCTGCAGGCATCGGTGACGACCCACACTTCGAACTCGTCTTCGAGCAAGTCGAGCGCTGTTTGCAGCAAGCAAACGTGCGCCTCACAACCGGCGATAACGATGGTGCCGCGCTCGTCGACCGGCGGTGCCGGTTTCTGCAGGTGTTTGGGCAGGCTGCGTGCGTTGCCGCGTTGCGCCTGAGGTTGCGGTTCGGTCGGCCGCAACCAGTCGCCCAGCCCTTCTTCGACACCGCTGAAATGCATCTTGGCCAGTGTGCGCTGACACAACGCGCGGATGTCGGGCAGGTTCTCGCCGAGCTTCGACGGGTTCTGCTCGGTGCCCCAAACGGGGACCTCGACCAGTTGCGCCATCTTGCCCAGTCGAACGGCGTTCTTGGCGGCCGCTTCCGACTCGAATATCGCCGGCATGAGTCGCGCCTGGTAATCGACCAGCACGAGTTGGGAAAGCGAGGCATCAAGCAGCATGGTCGGGTCTTGTTGAAAGTGAAGCTAAACCGTACCACCGATCTGATCGCGGCGGTCCACCGTCTCGCACCGGGCAACCAGTTGCGCCACATAGGTTCTGAACAGCAGTTCCGCCGACTGGCGAAACATCCGGATCCGCCCGGTGTGCTGCATCAGCAGCAGGCCAACGCCTTGCGCAAAAAGAGCGGTGTTCTCCCGCAGTGCGCGCTTTGCATCGAGCCCCATTGCCAGCAACGCGTCTTCACAGGGGCGAAGGGCGTCGTAGAGGCGGTCGTTTAACTCGTGATCGAGCTCGCTGGTGAGGCCGCGCGGGCGCATGCCGTGCACCAGGTAGAAGCCCAGGTCCAGATCACGCGGGTTTGCGGCATAGAAATCGAACCAGGCCAGCGCCTTGGACAACAGCGTCTTCTCGGGTTTCGCTTTGAACACGCGCGCATCGGCGACAGCCGCTTGCAGCCGCATCAACGACTCGTCGAGCAATGCGGCATACACCGCCTCCTTGCTCTCGAAGTACGAGTAGATAGCCCCGGGGGTGTAGCCGGCGCGCTTGGCGATCTCGCGAATGGTGGCGCCTTCAATTCCCGCTTCGGAGAACACCGAACGCGCAGCATCGAGCACCAGTGCCCGGCGTGCATCGGTGAGTGTTTGCTGACGTTGGAGCTTGGCATGCTTAGTTCAAATATAGCGCCACCCTGCACACACCTCCATTTATTCGAGCAGTTGAACAAAAAATTGAACAATGTTCAAATTCACGATCGAGAAAGTCTTTGAGCTTTCACAACCTTCAAGCAACTGGAGAGACCATGAATGCTGCCCTTCCCGTCGCCAACCTGATGTCCGGCGACGAATATCGCGACTCGTTGCGGCGCTACAAGCCCACCGTATTCGTCGACGGACGCCGCGTCGAGAGCGTGGCCGACGAAGCCGCATTCCAGCCCGGCATCAATGCCATCGCGCTCACTTACGACTACGCGTTGAAGCCGCAGTACGAGTCGCTGATGACGGCCATTCAGCACTCCAGCGGCAAGCGAGTAAATCGCCTGTCGCACATCAACACCGGCTCGGGTGACCTGCTCAACAAGCTCGAAGCCGTGCGGCTCGTCTGCCAGGAAACCGGCTGCGCGCAGCGCTACCTCACGCACGATGCGCTGAACGCGATTGGCCAAGTGTCGGCCCGCATCGACGACGCGCGCGGCACGACCGAGAACACCGCCCGATTTACCGAGTATCTGCACCGCATCCAGGACCAGGATTTGACGCTTGGCGTGGCGATGACCGACGCCAAGGGCGACCGCAGCAAGCGGCCGCACGAACAGTCGAACATCGACAGTTACCTGCACATCGTCGAGCGCAATGCGCTGCGCAACGGCGTGCGCGGCATCGTGATCTCGGGCACCAAGGCCATCGTGACCGGCGCGCCCTACGTGCACGAACTGCTGGTCATGCCATGCCGCAACATGAGCCGCGAAGACGCGGATTTTGCGGTGTGCTGCGCCGTGCCGCTCGACGCACCGGGCTTGACCATCGTGGCACGCCCGGCCGGTCGGCCAGGCGAAAAGCTCGAGCATGGCGATGCGCTGTTCAGCCGCAAATTCGGCCAGAGCACCGGCGTGTGTATGTTCGACCGCGTCTTCGTGCCATGGGACAACGTGTTCTATGCCGGCGAGTGGGAGCACACCGGCCACCTGACCTACAGCTACGCCACCCACCACCGTCACAGCTGCATCGGCGCGCGCGCTGGCTTCGGCGATTTGTTGATCGGCGCCGGCGCGCTGATGTGCGAGGCCAATGGCTTCGACCCCGGCAAGGAGACGCACCTGCGCGAGCAGATGGTCGAACTCATCACCATCACCGAAAGCTTTTTTGCCTGCGGCGTTGCGGCCAGCGTCTACGGCAAGGCCGACGAACACTGCGACATCTTCATGCCCGACCCGGTGTTCAGCAACATCGGCAAGCTGCTGCTGGCCACCAAGATCTACGACATGCACCGCATCGCGCACTACGTGAGCGGTGGACTGATCGTCACGCTGCCCGGACCTGACGAAGACCACAACCCGGAGACTGCGGCACGCCTGTCGGAGGTGCTGCGCGCCAGTCCCGACGTGCCATACGAACAGCGCATCGAAACCGCACGCTTTATCGAAGACCTGACTGCCGGCTATCAAGGTGGTTGGTACAGCGTGATCAGCCTGCACGGCGGCGGCTCACCGGCCGCGATGAAGCAGGAGATCTATCGCAACTACCCCATCGGCTCCAAGGTCGAGCTGGTCGAGAGGTTGCTCGATCGCGGCGTGGCGCACGACCCGGACCGCGCCATCACGAAGAACCGGCAACCCGGCAAATGCTGCGACACCGGCTGCACGACGCCGGGACAAGCCGTCATGGTCGATCTGCCGGCACCGCGGTCAGTGCAACTGCCGCCGACGACGCCGTCCCCGGTCTAGGCGGCAACGGATGCCATCTTTCGTCCATGGGCGCGGCCGTTCGAGGCTCGCGGCGTTGGCGGCGGCGGCAGCGCTGGCTTCCTTGCTGGCGTCAGGCTGCACCGGCCTGCGCCCGGCCAAGGCGCCGATCGACACCTTCGTCGACAAGAGCACCTGCACGGCACGCGCCGACACCTTGCTGATCATGTTGCCCGGCGCCTATTCGCATCCCGACGAGTTCGTGCGTGAGAATTTCGTGAGCGCGGTGCGGGAGCGGCAGCTCGCTGTCGACATCGTGCGCGTCGATGCGCACCTGGGTTACTACAGCAAGGGCGCCGTCATCGAGCGCCTGCAGCAAGACGTGATCGCACCTGCGCGGGCGCGGGGCTACAAGGCGATATGGATCGTCGGCATTTCCATCGGAGGGCTGGGTGGGCTGATCTATGCCAACGCACATCCGGCCGACGTGACGGGGCTGGTCGTGTTGGCGCCCTACCTCGGCGATCGCGTGCAGAGCATGGATGTCGCCAACGCCGGCGGACTCGAGCGATGGCAAGGGCCGCTCACCGACCCCGTCGGCGACGACCGAGCCGGCGGCGAAAGAGCGCAGCGCGAGACGGCCCTGTGGCAATGGCTGAAGGCTTACGCGCGCCGGCCGCTACCGGTCGATCACCCGCCGCTCTACCTGGGCTATGGCCTCGACGATCGGTTCGCCTTCAGCCATCGACTGCTCGCGGCCGCATTGCCGCCGGAGCGCGTGTTCACCACTGCAGGCGGGCACGACTGGCCCGAATGGACGCGGCTCTGGCGCGCGGTGCTGCCGACGCTGCCGCTGCCGGGTTGCAATGGCTGAGGCCAACTAACTTTGCGCCGTCGGCCGGACAATGATCTCGCCGACATCGACATCGGAAGGCTGCTCTATCGCGAATGCGATGGCACGGGCAATTGCATCCGGCGGTATCCCCATCTTTTCCATCGTGGACTGCGTCTGGGCTTTCAGCTCCGGGCTCGTCATGGAATCCGCGAAGCCGGTGCGGGTCATGCCCGGCGAGATCACCGTTACCCGCAACGCAGTGCCCGCTTCTTGTCGCAAACCTTCCGAGATCGCTCGCACCGCGAACTTGGTGCCCGCATAGACCGCCATGCCTGGGACGATGCGGTGCGCCGCCGTGGACGCGACGTTGACGAAGTGACCTGCCCCCTGCTTGCGAAAGATGGGCAAGGCGGCCGCGATGCCATAGAGCACGCCCTTGATGTTGATGTCGATCATCGCGTCCCAGTCGTCGACGCGCGCCGTCACATCCATTTCGCCGGCATTTTGGAAGGCTCGTTCTGGCTTTGGACCGAGGACGGCGAGCCGCCGTTGTATCTGAACACCGGCGATTTCTACCTCCTGACGCACGGCCAGCCCTACTGCACCGGCAGCGATCCGACACTCGTGCCCATCGATGGGCGCGAAGTGCTTGCCAATTGCATGGATGCGGATGGCATCGTTCGCTACGGCCAGCACGGCGACAAGGTGAGTGCCGCCGGTGGTCGCTTCGTCTTCGACGCCGATGCGGAGGACCTCTTGCTGAAGTTGCTGCCGCCACTCGTCCATGTGCCGGCCGGATCGGAAGGCGCTCCGTCGCTTCGGGCGCTGCTCGAACTCCTTCGCCTAGAAACCGAGGCCGTGCGACCCGGCGGCGCGGTCGTCGCGACCAACCTTGCGAACATGGTGCTCATGCAGAGCCTGCGTTTGCGCATGGCTTGCGGGGCTCATCTGCCGGGCTGGCTGGGTGCGCTTGCGGATCCAAAGATCGGAGCAGCCCTGCACCTGCTGCATGCCGACATCGCGCACCGCTGGACCGTCGACGAGCTTGCATCCAGCGTCGCCATGTCTCGCACGACCTTCGCCGAGCGGTTCAAGGCGATGACGGGTGTTCACCGCTTCGCTACCTGATCGAATGGCGAGTGGCCGTGGCCAGCGCGGCGCTGAAGTCGAGCCACCGAAGCATTTCAGAGGTCGCGGAGATCGTCGGCTACGGCTCGGCGGCGGCTTTCAGCTCCGTATTCTTTAAAGTGACCGGACGGCGGCCTGGACAGTACCGGGTTGAGAGCGCAGTGGTTGAACGGGACCCGTGACAGGGCCAGGCCCGCCGCCAGGTAGGCATTGCCGTCCGCCGTAGTTGCGGCCGGCGAGCGGGATGTTGATCTCGTCGCCGCCTTGCGGACCGTGCCCGGTTTCCCACAACACCGACCGTTCGACTTATGCCAAAAAGTGGCAACGAGAGCATCCGCCATCCGTTGCAAATTGGTACGGCCGCAGCATGACCCGATCACCCACCGACACAAGCAATTCACATTCCTTTGACTTACATCACGCGAAGCGCTTATGCCGGATAACTGATGAACTTTACAATTTCATATCACCAAATTCGTAAATATCTAATTAAAACAACAAGTTAGAATAGAAATCCAGAAAATGGATGAAATTGACATCAATGAGTGTCGTCAATATCCTACGTACCATGCGTTTATTTGTCTTACCTGCCATCCTCCTCATTGCTTTTGCGGCGCATGCCGCCCCACAACAGGAGCGCAGCGACGACATAGAACGAATGCTTTCGGATAAAGGCTTGATCAGCAAGCTCGATCATGTTCGCCAGACCGTCAGCGATCGCACCTCCGAACTGGTGGTCACCGCCGTCGGTTTCCTGGGCGTACCTTACCGCCGTGGCGGCAACACCGCCGAAACCGGCTTCGATTGCAGTGGCTTTGTCCGCGCCATGTACAACCAGACCATCGGCCTCGTGCTGCCGCGTCGCGCTGTCGAACAGGCTGCAGCCACCGAGCCCATCGCACGCACCGATCTCAAGCCCGGAGACCTCGTGTTTTTCAACACCATGCGCAGGGCGTTCAGCCATGTCGGCATCTACGTCGGAGAAGGCAAGTTCATTCACTCGCCCAAGCCAGGCGCCCAGGTCCGTGTGGAAGACATGAGTGGCAGCTACTGGCAGAGCCGCTTCAATGGCGGACGCCGCGTGCAAGCAGTCCAGGGCGAAGAAGCCAAGGTCGGCGATTGAGCGCTGCCTGAGCGACCAGAGACCGAGGCCCTCCTCTGCAGGGCACGCATGAAAAAACCCGCCGTCGGCGGGTTTTTTGTTGGGCGCAACCTGCTCGACGAGTTCAGCGCTTGACCGGCGGCAAGTCGGTGCAGTGACCGTGGAGCGCCTCGGCGGCCAGGCCGATGCTTTCACCCAGCGTCGGATGCGGGTGGATGGTCTTGCCGATATCGATCGCATCGGCACCCATCTCGATCGCCAGCGCAATCTCGCCGATCATGTCGCCTGCGTGTGTGCCGACGATGCCGCCGCCCAGGATCTGCTCAGTTTCTGCATCGAACAGCAACTTGGTAAAGCCTTCGTCGCGGCCGTTGGCAATAGCGCGGCCTGAAGCGCTCCACGGGAACAGCCCCTTCTTGATGTTGATGCCTTCTGCCTTGGCCTGGTCTTCGGTGAGGCCGACCCAAGCCACCTCGGGGTCGGTGTACGCCACGCTCGGGATCACGCGGGCATTGAAGGCCGCCGCGGCAAGTTGCTTGTCGCCCTTCTGCTCGCCCGCGATAACTTCTGCGGCCACGTGCGCCTCATGTACCGCTTTGTGCTCGAGCATCGGCTGGCCGACGATGTCGCCGACCGCGAAGATGTGCGAGATGTTGGTCCGCATCTGGATGTCGACAGGAATGAAGCCGCGTTCGGTCACGGTGACGCCGGCCTTCTCGGCACCGATCTTCTTGCCGTTGGGCGTGCGACCGACGGCCTGCAACACCAGGTCGTACAACTGCGGCTCTTTGGGTGCGGCCTCACCTTCGAAGGTGACCTTGATGCCGTCCTTGGTCGCTTCAGCGCCGACGGTCTTGGTCTTCAGCATGATGTTGTCGAAGCGTGGCGCGTTCATCTTTTGCCAGACCTTGACCAGGTCGCGGTCAGCGCCTTGCATCAGGCCGTCGAGCATTTCGACCACGTCGAGTCGGGCGCCGAGCGACGAATACACCGATCCCATTTCGAGCCCGATGATTCCGCCGCCCAGGATCAGCATGCGCTTGGGATCGATGCCCAACTCCAGCGCGCCGGTCGAGTCGACCACGCGTGGGTCTTTGGGCATGAACGGCAGGTGCACGGCCTGCGAGCCAGCCGCAATCACGCAGTTGCGGAACTTGACGATCTGCGCCTTGCCGGTCGTGGCCTGGCCATCACCGCTGGTCTCTTGCACCTTCACGTGGAACGCGTCGATGAACTCGCCGACACCGCGCACGGTGGTGACCTTGCGCATCTTCGCCATCGCGGTAAGCCCACCGGTGAGCTTGCTCACCACCTTGTTCTTGCGTGCGAGCAGCTTGGTACGGTCGATAACGGGTTCGCTGAAGGTCACGCCCATGTCGGCGAAGTGCTTGACCTCGTCCATCACCGCAGCAACGTGCAGCAGCGCCTTCGACGGAATGCAGCCGACATTCAGGCAGACACCGCCCAAGGTCGCGTACCGCTCGACCAAGATGACCTTGAGTCCAAGATCCGCCGCGCGGAACGCCGCCGAGTATCCACCGGGACCGGCACCCAGCACGAGCAGATCGCATTCGTGATCCACGGTGCCGGCATACGTACTCGCGAGCGCCGCCTTGCTCCCGCCCCCCACGGGGGAGGGTTGGGGTGGGGGCACGGAAACCGGCGCCGCAGCAGTGGGAGCAGGCGATGCCTGAGCAGCCGCAGCCGGCGATGGCACCGATGCAGCAGGCCCAGCGGCCGCAGCCCCGCTCACCTCCAGCGTCAGCACCACCGACCCCTGCTTGACCTTGTCGCCGACACCCACAGCCAGCGACTTCACGACGCCCGCGGCCGACGATGGAATCTCCATCGACGCCTTGTCGGATTCGACCGTGATCAAAGACTGCTCGGCCTTGACCGTGTCGCCGACCTTCACCAGCACCTCGATCACTGCCACTTCATCGAAGTCGCCGATGTCGGGTACCTGAATTTGTTGTTCGCTCATGGGGACACCTTCAATTTGAGAGTGAGTACATCGGCCGGTCCGGCCGAGTTGCGATCGAATTCACAGCCGGCCGCGATGCCCGCGTCGGCCACCTCACGCGCCGACCGAGCCTTCGCATACACCGCGTGCATGGCGCCGAGTGCAAAGCTGCGTCCGGAGCCGATGCTCCAGAACTGCTTGAACTCGAACACTTCGCGGTAGCTGTAGACGCCATAGATGCCGGTCGCATTCGCCAGCATCAGGCTGAACTGGCTCGACTCGTAAGGGTCGTGCTCGTCTTCCTTGGTCTGCAGAAAAAAAGACTCTTTCAGCAGCGGATGCAGCTTGGTGAACGTGCGGTAGATCTCGTCGCGGCTGCGCAGCTTGAGGTCGTCTTTGCCGATCGCTGCCAACGCATGCCGAAGTGCCGGAAAGTGCGCTACCGAACCCGACGCGGCAAAAAGGCTGCGCCCCCCTGCATCGTCGACTTCGAACACCTTGCGGTTGTCTTCCTGCGCATGCGAGAGCCGCGTATCGCCGAAAGTGACCAGCGTATCCGCCGCGATCACCACCTGGCTGCCCTTGCGGACAGCCACCACCGTGGTCATAGCAAGACTCGACGGAAGTCGGCGAGCACCTGCCCTAAGTAGGTGTTGAAGCGCGCAGCCGATGCGCCATCGATCACCCGATGGTCGTACGACAGCGACAGCGGCAACGTCAGGCGCGGTACGAACTGCTTGCCGTCCCACACCGGCTTCATCGCGCTCTTGGACAAGCCGAGGATCGCCACTTCAGGCGCGTTGATGATGGGCGTGAAGTGCGTCCCGCCGATGCCGCCGAGCGAGCTGATCGACATGCAGCCGCCCTGCATGTCGGCCGAGCCGAGCTTGCCGTCGCGCGCCTTCTTGGCGAGCTCGCCCATCTCGGTGCTGATCTGCAGGATGCCTTTTTTGTCGGCATCCTTGAGCACCGGAACGACCAGACCGTTGGGCGTGTCCGCCGCGAACCCGATGTTGTAGTACTGCTTGTAGACGAGCGTGTCGCCGTCCAGGCTGGTGTTGAAATCAGGAAATTTCTTCAGCGCCGACACGACTGCCTTGATCACGAAAGCCAGCATCGTTACCTTGACGCCGGACTTCTCGTTCTCCTTGTTGGTGGAGACGCGGAAGGCCTCGAGCTCGGTGATGTCGGCATCGTCGTTGTTGGTAACGTGCGGAATCATCACCCAGTTGCGATGCAGGTTCGCGCCGCTGATCTTCTTGATGCGCGACAAGTCCTTGCGCTCGACCGTGCCGAACCTGGTGAAGTCGACCTTGGGCCACGGAATCAATCCGAGCGCCGCGCCATCGCCGGCACCGCTGGCCGGCGCTTTTGCCGCCGATGCTTTGGTGCTCGATGCACCGCTCATCACGGCCTTGGTGAATGCCTGAACGTCTTCCTGCGTGATGCGGCCCTTGGGGCCCGAGCCCTTCACTTCTTCGAGCGGAACGCCGAGCTCGCGAGCGAACTTGCGAACCGATGGCGATGCGTGCGGCAGGCTCGCGCTGGGTGCGACCGAAGGGTTATGGCCGGCCGGTGGCGCCGACGCCGCTGGCGCCACAGCAGGTACTGCCACGCTGGCGGCAACAGGTGCGGCAGCGGCTTGCGCGGCCGCTGTTGCCGGAGCCGAAGCCGTCGGTGAAGCCGTCGGTGAAGGCGTCGGTGAAGGCGTCGAAGTGTTGCCGGTGGCGCCTTCCACGATCGCGATCAGGTCGCCGATGTTGACCGTGTCACCGACCTTGACCTTCAGCTCCTTCAGCACGCCGGCAGCCGAAGCCGGAATTTCCATCGAAGCCTTGTCGGTTTCGACGGTGATCAACGACTGTTCTTGCTTGATCGTGTCGCCAAGCTTGACCAGGATCTCGATGACCGAGACGTCCTTGAAGTCACCGATGTCGGGCACTTTGATTTCGACGGGACCGCCGCTGCTCGCGGGTGCTGCGGCGGATGCCGCCGGTGCAGCGGCTGCAGTAGCCGGCGTCGGCGCGGGAACAGCAGCGGGTGCGGGCGCTGCGGCGGGTGGGGGTGCGGGTGCCGCAGCGCCCTCACCTTCCAGCACCAGCACGACCGAACCTTGCTTCACCTTGCTGCCGACCTCGACCTTGATCTCCTTCACCACGCCCGCCTGGCTCGACGGGATTTCCATCGACGCCTTGTCTGTCTCCACGGTGATGAGTGACTGTTCAGCCTTGACCGTGTCGCCCACCTTCACCAGGATCTCGATCACCGCGACTTCGTCGAAATCGCCGATGTCCGGTATCTTGACTTCCACTGCTGCCATGTTTTTATCTCCCGCCCCGAAGGCGTTTCTGGTTGTTCGTTTTAGTGCTTCGTCAGGCCGCAGGATCAAGCGTAGAGCGGGTTCACTTTGTCGACGTTGATTGCGTACTTCTTGATTGCGTCAGCCACTTTTTGCACGGGGATGAAGCCGTCCTCGCTCAGAGCCTTGAGGGCCGCCACGACGATGTAATGGCGGTTGATCTCGAAGTGCTCGCGCAGCTTGTTGCGGAAGTCGCTGCGGCCGAAGCCGTCGGTGCCGAGCACCTTGTAGGTACGGCCCTTGGGGATGTACGGACGGATCTGCTCGGCGTAGGCCTTCATGTAGTCGGTCGATGCAACCACCGGGCCGGTGCTCGCGGCCAGTTGCTGCGCCACGAACGAGACGCGCGCCGTGTCGATCGGATGCAGAAGGTTCCAGCGGTCGACGTCCTGACCGTCGCGGGTCAGTTCGTTGAAGCTCGGGCAGCTCCACACAGACGCCGAAACACCCCAGTCCTGCTCGAGCAGCTCTTGCGCCGCGAAGCTCTCGCGCAGGATGGTGCCGCTGCCGAGCAACTGCACGGTCGGCGCGTCTTTGCCCTTGACGGCCTTGAGCGCCGGACCCTGCTTGGCCAGGTACATGCCCTTGATGATCTGCTCTTCGGTACCGGGCGTGAGGCCGGGCATCGGGTAGTTTTCGTTCAGCAGCGTCAGGTAGTAATAGACGTTGTCCTGCTTCTCCACCATGCGCTTCAGACCGTGGTGCAGGATGACGCCGACTTCATGCGCGAAGGTCGGGTCGTAGCTCACGCAGTTGGGAATGGTGTTGGCCAGGATGTGGCTGTGGCCGTCTTCGTGCTGCAGGCCTTCGCCGTTCAGCGTCGTGCGGCCCGAGGTGCCTCCGAGCAAAAAGCCGCGCGCCTGCATGTCGCCAGCAGCCCAGGCCAGGTCGCCGATGCGCTGAAAGCCGAACATCGAGTAGTACACGTAGAACGGCACCATGATGCGATTGTTCGTGCTGTAAGAGGTGGCAGCCGCGATCCAGCTGCTCATACCGCCGGCTTCGTTGATGCCCTCTTGCAGGATCTGGCCGGCCTTGTCTTCCTTGTAGTACATGACCTGGTCTTTATCGACCGGGGTGTACTGCTGGCCCGCGGGGTTGTAGATGCCGATCTGACGGAACAGGCCTTCCATACCAAAGGTGCGCGCCTCGTCGACCAGGATCGGTACCACGCGCGGGCCCAGCGCCTGGTCGCGCAGTAACTGCGTCAAGAAGCGAACGTAGGCCTGCGTCGTCGAGATTTCGCGGCCCTCGGCAGTCGGCTCCATGACGCTCTTGAAGACGTCGATCGACGGCACGGTAAAACTCTCGTCGGCCTTGGTACGGCGATGCGGGAGGTAGCCGCCGAGCGCCTTGCGCCGCTCGTGCAGATACTGCATTTCCGGTGTGTCGTCGGCCGGCTTGTAGAACGGCAGTTCGGCCAGTTGGCTGTCGGGAATTGGAATGTTGAAGCGATCGCGAAAGGCCTTGATGTCCTCGTCGCTCAGCTTCTTGGTCTGGTGAACGTTGTTCTTGCCCTCGCCGATCTTGCCCATACCAAAGCCCTTGACGGTCTTGACAAGCAAGACGGTAGGCTGGCCCTTGTGCTTCACGGCTGCATGGAAGGCTGCGTAGACCTTTTGCGAATCGTGGCCGCCGCGGCGCAATTGCCAGATGTCGTCGTCGCTCAGCTTGGCGACCATCTCGGCGGTGCGCGGATCGCGGCCGAAGAAGTTCTTGCGCACGTAGGCGCCGTCGTTGGCCTTGAACGACTGGTAGTCGCCGTCGTTCGTGTCCATCATGATCTTGCGCAACGCACCGTCCTTGTCGCGCGCCAGCAGCGAGTCCCAACCCTGGCCCCAGATCAACTTGATGACGTTCCAGCCGGCACCACGGAACTCGCCTTCGAGTTCCTGAATGATCTTGCCGTTGCCGCGCACCGGGCCGTCGAGCCGCTGAAGGTTGCAGTTGATGACGAAAACCAGGTTGTCGAGGTTTTCTCGCGCGGCCAGTCCGATGGCACCGAGCGACTCGACCTCGTCCATCTCGCCGTCGCCGCAGAACACCCAGACCTTGCGGTTCTCGGTATTGGCGATACCGCGCGCGTGGAGGTACTTCAGAAAGCGCGCCTGGTAGATCGCCATCAGCGGGCCAAGACCCATCGACACGGTCGGGAACTGCCAGAAATCGGGCATCAGTTTCGGATGCGGATAGCTCGACAGGCCCTTGCCATCGACTTCCTGGCGGAAGTTGAGCAGCTGCTCTTCGGTCAGCCTGCCTTCGAGGTAGGCGCGGGCGTAGATGCCGGGCGACACGTGGCCCTGGATGTAGAGGCAGTCGCCGCCGTGCTCTTTGCCGGGTTCCGCACTCTCGGCGTGCCAGAAATGGTTGAAGCCGGCGCCGAACATGGTGGCCAACGAAGCGAATGAGCCGATATGGCCGCCGAGATCGCCGCCTTCGGGCGGGTGATGGCGGTTTGCCTTGACCACCATCGCCATCGCGTTCCAGCGCATGAAAGAGCGCAGCCGCTCTTCGATTTCCGCATTGCCGGGCGAGCGTTCTTCCTGGTCGACCTCGATGGTGTTGACGTACGCCGTAGTCGCCGAAAACGGTTTGTCGATGCTGTGCTGCCGCGCATGTTCCAGCAGTTGTTCCAACAGAAAGTGAGCCCGGTCGGGGCCCTCGCTCTGGATGACAGCGGACAAGGCGTCCATCCATTCGCGCGTCTCTTGCGCGTCCGCGTCATTCGCGGCCGAGCCGAACAGGTTCTCGGGATTTGCCGACATGCTTGTCTCCTGCTTATTGGTTGTGAACGTAATTTAGTGCCGGAATTGGCACCGCGCGGCAGTTTCCCACATTATTTAAGCAATTTCAAATGGCAGATGATGATTTCTTAATGTGATATTTCAGGCATGGCTTGATGGCGGTTCGCAGCCTTCCCCTACACTCGGCCGATGCCCTTTTCTTCCCCGATCGCGGTCGCTCGCAGCGCGGCAAATGCGTCTCCCCTTTCGTGGTGGCGGCGCTGGTGGCGGCGCCAAACGCCGGTGCTGCAAGACGCGGTCGCCATGCTCGCGCCGCTGGCCGCCGTGCTGCTGTTTCTGGGCGTGATCGTTTCGGCCTTCTGGTACCTGCGGGCTGAAGAAGTCGAGAGGGAACAGGAGTCGGTCAAGCGCGATGTCGAGTACGCGCAGCAACGCGTCCGATTGCGGCTGCTGGAACGGCAAGAGCAACTGATGCGACTGGCCCGCGATGCGTCGAACCGCGAGATCGATGCGGCCGAGTTCGGCAGCCGCGCCGAGTCGCTGGTGAGCCAATTCCCGGAACTGCAGGAGATCAGCTGGATCGATGATCGCCGGCGCTTCAAGGCGAGCTATGCGGCGCCGAGCGTGCATCCGTCGCAGCAGCATCCGGTCGGCGAAGTGCTGCGGCCCGGCGACACCGAAAGCAACTACGCGCTTGCTCGCGAACTGCGCCAGCCCGTGTTCTCGCAGCCGATGGCCGGGACCGATCCGCCGAGCATGCTGCAGCTCCACATCCCGCTCTTCGATCAAGGCCTGTTCGCAGGCGCCGTGGTCGGCGAATTTTCTGTCGACGGACTGCTCCGCTACGGCATTCCGCCGGAAGTCTCGGCACGGTATGCCGTGTCGCTGCTCGATGCCAAGAGCGGCCTGTTGGCCGGCAACACCGTCAATCCGCGCGCGGCCGGCACGCGCCTGCTGCCCTGGGCCGAGCACACCAACGAGTACGAGGTGCCGGTGTCGCCGGTCGGCAACGGCCTGGTGCTGCGCGCCCAGGCGTATCGCACGTCGCAAGGCTTCGTCGGCAACGGCCTCTTCTGGCTGGTCGGCGCATTGAGTGTGCTCACCAGCTGGATGCTCATCGGCACCTGGCGCCACACACGGCGGCGACTGCAGGCGCAACAGGCACTGATCGCCGAAACCAACTTCCGCCGGGCGATGGAAAACTCGATGCTGACCGGCATGCGGGTGCTTGATCTCGAAGGCCGTATCACCTACGTCAACGCCGCCTTTTGCGCGATGACCGGCTGGAGCGAAACCGAGCTGGTCGGCCAGGCGCCGCCATTTCCGTACTGGCTCGAATCCGATCGCGAGGTCATGAACGACCGGCTCGAAGAAGAATTGCATGGCCGGGCCTTGCCAGGCGGTTTTCAGGTGCGGGTGCGGCGCAAGAACGGCAGCATCTTCAACGCGCGGCTGTATGTGTCGCCGCTGATCGACGCCCGCGGCCATCAGACCGGCTGGATGACGTCGATGACCGACATCACCGAGCCGACGCGCATTCGGGAGCAGCTGTCGGCCTCTTACGAGCGTTTCACGACCGTGCTCGAAGCGCTCGATGCGGCGGTGTCGGTCGCTCCGATCGGCAGCGAAGAATTGCTGTTCGCCAATAAGCTCTATCGGCTCTGGTTCGGTTCCAACACCGTCGGCCACCTGGGCATGGTGGCGCAGGCCGGTGTGCCGGCCTCGCAGGCGCACGACGAGGCGCTGGACGATGTCGACCCGTTCGCCGGCTTGCCGATCGACACGCTCACCGCCGCCCAGCCCGCCAACAACGAGATCTTCGTACTCGAGCTCGGCAAGTGGCTCGAAGTGCGCTCACGCTATCTGACCTGGGTCGACGGAAGGTTGGCGCAGATGGTGATTGCGACCGACATCACACCGCGTCGCGTGGCAGAGGAGCAGGCCGCTGCGCAGGCCGATCGCGCGCAGGCGGCGAGTCGGCTCATCACCATGGGTGAAATGGCGTCGAGCGTGGCGCACGAACTCAACCAGCCGCTGACAGCCATCGCCAACTACTGCAACGGCATGGCGTCGCGCATCCGTGGTCAGACGATCGATTCCGAATCGCTGTTGGCCGCGCTCGACAAGACATCCAAGCAGGCGCAGCGGGCCGGCCAGATCATTCAGCGCATCCGGTCTTTTGTGAAACGCAGCGAGCCCAATCGCACGCCGGCCGAGGTGAGCACGATGGTGAGCGAAGCGGTGGAACTGGCCGGCATCGAACTGCGGCGCCGCAATGTGCGACTCAACCACTACGTGGCGGCGCGGTTGCCGATCCTGCAGGTCGACCCGATCCTGATCGAGCAGGTGATGGTCAATCTGCTGAAGAACGCGGCCGAGTCGATCGACAACGCGAACCGGCCACTGGCGCGGCGCAGCGTCGAATTGCGCGTGCTGCCCAAAACGATCGAGGGCCAAAGCGCCGTCGAGTTCTCGGTGCAAGACACCGGCATGGGTCTGGCACCCGAAGTGATGGACCGGCTTTACGAAGCATTCTTCTCGACCAAACCAGAAGGCATGGGCATCGGTCTCAACTTGTGCCGCACCATCGTCGAGTCGCATCGCGGCCGCATGCAGGCGGAGAACATCTACAATGGTTCAGATGTCGTCGGATGCCGTTTTTCCTTCTGGATTCCGGTGTTGGATGCTCTTAAATCCATAGCAAACGACGAGGCAAAGGTACCTGCATGAGCTTGATTCCGAAGAAGGGCACGGTCTACGTCGTCGACGACGACGAAGCAGTCCGCGATTCGCTGCAGTGGCTGCTCGAAGGCAAGGACTACCGAGTCCGCTGCTTCGATTCCGCCGAGTCTTTTTTGTCCCGCTACGACCCGCGCGAGGTCGCCTGCCTGATCGTCGACATCCGCATGGGTGGTATGACCGGGCTTGAATTGCAAGACCGGCTGATCGAACGCCGCTCGCCGCTGCCCATCGTCGTCATTACCGGTCACGGCGACGTGCCGATGGCAGTCGACTCGATGAAGAAGGGCGCGATGGATTTCATCCAGAAGCCATTCAATGACGAAGAACTGGTGACGCTGGTCGAACGCATGCTCGAACACGCGCGCAGCGCTTTTGCGCAGCACCAGCAATCGGCCAGTCGTGATGCCCTGCTGTCCAAGCTCACCGGCCGCGAAGCGCAGGTGCTCGAACGCATCGTCGCCGGCCGGCTCAACAAACAGATCGCCGACGACCTTGGCATCAGCATCAAGACGGTCGAGGCGCATCGCGCCAACATCATGGAAAAGCTCAACGCCAACACCGTAGCCGATCTGTTGAAAATCGCGCTGGGTCAGGCGGCCCCCGTCAAAGCCTGATGCTCGCCAGGCAGGCGGTGAACCGATGCCTATGGCTTCGATAGCAATCGATGACTTCAACGCCTGCGCAAGCGGGCGTTTTTACTTGGAAAATCGAATCCGATGACAGCTCAACTGATCGACGGCAACGCACTCTCGCGCACGCTCCGCGCCGAGGTCGCCCAACGCGCCACCGCGCTCAAGATCCGCGGCGTGGTGCCTGGCCTCGCCGTGGTGCTGGTCGGCGAGAACCCCGCGAGTCAGGTCTACGTACGCAACAAGGTCAAGGCCTGCGCAGACAACGGCTTGCACTCGGTGCTCGAGCAGTACCCAGCCGACCTGACTGAAGCCGGCCTGCTGGCGCGCGTCGAGGCACTCAACAACGACCCGACCATCCACGGCATCCTCGTGCAACTGCCGCTGCCGCCGCACATCGACGCACAGAAGGTGATCGAGGCCATTGCCCCTGCCAAAGACGTCGATGGCTTCCACGTGGCGAGCGCCGGCGCGTTGATGACCGGGTCGCCCGGTTTCTGGCCCTGCACGCCATACGGCTGCATGAAGATGCTCGAATCCATCGGCTATGACCTGCGTGGCAAGCATGCCGTTGTCATCGGCCGCAGCAACATCGTCGGCAAGCCGATGGCGCTGATGCTGCTCGCCAAGAGCGCGACCGTGACGATCTGCCACAGCGCCACCGCCGACCTCGGCGCGATGACCCGGCAGGCCGACGTGATCGTCGCTGCCGTCGGCAAGCGCAACGTGCTGACCGCCGGCATGGTCAAGCCTGGCGCGGTAGTGATCGACGTGGGCATGAACCGCAACGAAGAAGGCAAGCTCTGCGGCGACGTCGATTTCAACGGCGTCAAGGAAGTCGCCGGCTGGATCACGCCCGTGCCCGGCGGCGTCGGCCCGATGACGATCACCATGCTGCTGGTCAATACCGTCGAAGCCGCGGAACGCGTCGCCGCTTCACAGGCTCTCACCGCATAGGCCTTCACTGCACAGGGCGGTCACCACAAGCCGCTTTCCTACTTGTACTCACGCCGCCTCGCCGCCACATACACACCATGACCCAAACGACCGCCACGCTCAATCCGCTTCTCGACAATCCACTTCTCGATTTCACCGACCTCCCACTGTTCGACAAGATCCAGCCGGAGCACGTGGCACCGGCGGTCGACGCGTTGCTCGCGGAGTCCGATGCGGCACTTGAAACCGTGACAGCCCCGGGCTTTCCGTCGGACTGGACGGCCATCTCGAAAGTGCTCGACGTAGCGTCCGAGCGCTTCAGCCGAGCCTGGGGCGCAGTGGGTCATTTGAACGCCGTCGCCGACACGCCCGAACTGCGCGCCGCCTACAACGAAGCGATGCCGCGTGTCACCGCGTTCTGGACGCGCTTGGGTTCCGACGAGCGGCTCTATGCCAAGTACAAGGCCATCAATGCGACCACTCTCGACACCGAGCAGCAGCAGGCGCACAAGAATGCGGTCCGCAACTTCGTGCTCGGCGGCGCTGAATTGCAAGGCGCTGCCAAAGAACGCTTCGCCGAAATCCAGGAGCGTCAGGCCGAACTGAGCCAGAAGTTCAGCGAGAACGCGCTCGATGCGACTGATGCGTTCGCGTACTACGCATCGCCCGCCGAGCTCGATGGCATCCCGGAAGACGTGGTGAGCACGGCCCGCGCCGCGGCCGAGTCGGAGGGCAAGGCCGGCTACAAGCTCACACTGAAGATGCCGTGCTATCTGCCGGTGATGCAGTTCGCAAAAAGCAGCGCGCTGCGAGAAACGCTCTACCGCGCCTACGTCACCCGCGCCAGCGAGTTCGGCGACGCCAAGCTCGACAACACCGCGCTGATCACAGAGATCCTTGCGCTGCGGGAAGAAGAAGCCAAGCTCCTGGGCTACAAGAGTTTCGGCCAGCTGTCGGTCGTGCCGAAGATGGCTGAATCGCCTGAACAGGTCGTCAAGTTCTTGCGTGACCTCGGCGTCAAGGCCAAGCCCTACGGCCAACGCGATCTGGCTGACCTGAAGGCTTTCGCAACGACGCAGCTCGGGTTGACCGACCCACAGCCTTGGGACTGGACCTTCATCGGCGAAAAGCTCAAGGAAGCGCGCTACGCGTTCAGCGAACAAGAGGTCAAGGAATACTTCACCGCGCCGAAGGTGATGGCGGGCCTGTTCAAGATCGTCGAGACCTTGTTCGAGGTGGCCATCCGTCGCGACAGCGCGCCGGTCTGGCACCCGACAGTCGAGTTCTACCGCATCGAGCGCGCCGGCACCACGGTGGGCCAGTTCTACCTCGACCCGTCCGCACGCGCAGGAAAGCGCGGCGGTGCCTGGATGGACGATGTGCGCGCGCGCTGGTTGCGCCCCGACACCGGCGCCCTGCAAACGCCCATCGCGCAACTGGTCTGCAACTTTGCCGAAGGCGTCGATGGCAATCCGCCGCTGTTGACGCACGACGACGTGACCACGTTGTTCCACGAGTTCGGCCATGGCCTGCAGCACATGCTGACGCAGATCAACGAGCGAGACGTGTCGGGCATCAGCGGTGTCGAATGGGACGCCGTCGAGCTGCCGAGCCAGTTCATGGAGAACTTCTGCTGGGAATGGGACGTGCTGCAGCACATGACCTCGCACGTAGACACCGGCGAGCCGCTGCCGCGCGCGCTGTTCGACAAGATGATTGCCGCCAAGAATTTTCAGAGCGGCCTGCAGACGCTGCGCCAGATCGAGTTCTCGCTTTTCGACATGCTGCTGCACACCGAATACCAGGCCGCCACCGCGAAGCCAGGCGACGTGCTCGCGTTGCTGGCGCAGGTCCGCAGCGAAATGGCGGTCATGCCTTCGCCGACCTTCAGCCGGACGCCCAACACCTTCAGCCACATCTTTTCGGGCGGCTACGCAGCGGGCTACTACAGCTACAAGTGGGCCGAGGTGTTGAGTGCCGATGCGTACGCGGCTTTCGAGGAAACGGCGGGCGCCAACGGCGAGCCGAGCATCGAGACCGGCCGCAAGTATCGCGAGGCCATCCTCGAATCCGGTGGCAGCCGCAGCGCCATGGACTCGTTCAAGGCGTTTCGAGGGCGCGAGCCGCAACTCGATGCGTTGTTGCGACACCAGGGCATGGCCGAGCCGCAACTGGCGTGACATTGCGTGGCAGCCGGGGGCGGGTGCTGAGATACTCGGGCGATCGATTCGATCACGGAGCCAGCTGATGAAATTGACCGCCCGACTCTCCGCCCTGCCGCTGTCGCTCGGCCTGTTGCTTGTCACCGCCAGCGCAGCGGCGCAGCCGGTGTATCGCAACGTCGACAAGAGCGGCAAGATTTCCTTTTCGGATCAGGCACCCGCTGCCAATGCGCAGCCAGCCGCCCCGCGCGCTGGCATTTCGAGCGCGAGCACGGAAGGATTGCCGTACGAGTTGCGGCAAGTCGTGCAGCGGTATCCGGTCATGCTCTACACCAGTGACGAATGCGCACCTTGCGTGGCCGCTCGCTCCTTGCTCATCACTCGCGGGGTTCCGTTCGACGAGCGGCTGATCAAGACCGATGCAGACACCGCCGCCCTGCAGCGGCTGAGCGGGCAAACGTCGTTGCCGGTATTGAGCATCGGCTCGCAGCAGCTCAAAGGGTTTTCGGACGCCGAATGGTCGCAATACCTCGACGCGGCCAGCTATCCGAAGAGCTCGCAACTGCCCGCCGGCTATCGACCGGCACCGGCGCGGCCGCTGGTGGCTCAATCACCGGCGCCGGCTGCGACCGGCTCGGCCAACACAGCGGGCAACGCGCCAGCAGCGGTAGCGCAGCCAACCGTTCCGCAGTCTGTCAACAACGGGCCGACGCCGAGCAATCCGGCCGGCATCAAGTTTTAAGCCGGCGGCGGTTACGCTATTCCAAAGCCGCCTCCTTCCCGCTCAATCGAACTGCAGGGTCTCGACCCCCGTCGGGGTCCCGAGCAGGCACACATCGGCCTTCTGATAGGCGAAGATGCCGACAGTGACAACACCGGGCCACTGGCTCACTTCGGCCTCGAAGGCACGCGGGTCGGTGATCTTCAGGCCCGACACATCGATGATGTGCTGGCCGTTGTCGGTGACCAGCGGTAGCCCGTCCTTCTCGCGCACCTGCGCCTCGCCACCGAGTCTTGCAAACTGCCGAATGATCCGGCGTGCCGCCATAGGAATCACTTCCACAGGCAGCGGAAAATCCCCCAGCGTGTTCACCAATTTCGATGCATCGGCAATGCAGACGAAGCGCCGCGACTGTGCCGCCACGATCTTCTCGCGCGTAAGCGCAGCACCGCCGCCTTTGATCATGTGGCCGCGGTGATCGATCTCGTCGGCGCCGTCGATGTAGACAGACAGCTCCTCGACCTCGTTGCTATCGAACACCGGAATGCCAGCGGCACGCAGCCGCTCCGACGATGCCACCGAACTCGACACCGCACCCTTGATCTCGTTCTTGATCGTGGCGAGCGCATCGATGAATTTGTTGACGGTCGAGCCCGTGCCGACGCCGACGATCTCGCCGCGCGTCACGTAGTCGAGCGCCGCAAGTCCGACTTGGGCCTTCATCTGTTCTTGTGTCAAGGGCGTAGCGGGTGAAGTCATCGCGGAGAATCCAGGTTCATTGAAGTCCGGAATTATCCGGTGTCACCGATTCCGGTGATGCCACGCCCGACACCACGCTTGCTCACGCTGATGCCCCTCTCCTCGCTCTACAGCCTTGCCCGCCCTTTTCTTTTTGGCTTTGACGCCGAGCACGCGCATGAGCTCACTCTCGGTGCGCTGGCCCTTACGCAGAACACGCCATTCGATTTTGCTTATGCGGCACCGCGCGTCGATGACCCGGTGACATTGGCCGGCCTGACCTTTCCGAATCGCATTGGTCTGGCCGCCGGGCTCGACAAGAACGCACGCTGCATCGATGCCTTTGCCGCGATGGGCTTCGGCTTCGTCGAGGTCGGCACCGTCACGCACAAGGCGCAACCGGGCAATGCCAAACCGCGGATCTTTCGCTTGCCGGAGCGTGAGGCGCTCATCAACCGGCTCGGCTTCAACAACGACGGGCTGGATGCCTTCGTCGCCAATGTTCAGCGTGTCCAGTTTCGCAAACGAAACGCCGCAGCGCCGATGCTGCTCGGCCTGAACATCGGCAAGAACGCCTCGACACCGATCGAGCGCGCAACCGACGACTACCTGCTATGCCTCGACGGCGTTTACCCGCACGCCGACTACGTGACGATCAATATCTCGAGCCCGAACACTGCCAACTTGCGCTCGCTGCAAAGCGACGAAGCGCTGGATGCGCTGCTCGGCGCTGTGGCCGAACGCGGGACCGTGTTGGCGGCACAGCACGGCAAGCGCGTGCCGCTGTTCGTGAAGATCGCGCCGGACCTGGACGCTGCGCAAGTCGGCGTCATCGCCGCGGCATTGCAGCGTCACCACATGGACGGCGTGATCGCAACCAACACCACGCTCTCGCGCGAGGCGGTCAAGGGTCTGCCGCACGCGGAAGAAGCGGGAGGACTTTCAGGTGCGCCAGTCCGCGAGGCAAGCAATCGCGTGATCGGTCAACTGCGCAAGTTGCTAGGCAAGGGCTTTCCGATCATCGGGGCCGGCGGCGTGTTGAGCGCGACCGACGCTTGCGACAAAATCTCAGCCGGTGCCGATGTCGTACAGATCTACACCGGCCTGATCTACCGCGGGCCCGGCCTGGTGCGGGAAGCCGCTGAGGCGCTGCGCAAGCTCGGCGACTGAGCGCCCGCGACGCATGCCGTCGCCCTCAGATCAGCGGCGACCGAGCAACAGGCCCAGTAGCACGCCCACCGCGAGTGCAGCGCCTGCGATTTGCCATGGCTCGTCGTGCGCATAGGTGTTGGCGCTGTCTGCAGCCTCACGCGCCTTCTTGGCGGCAATGCGCGCCTTTTCGGCGGTCAGTTCCTTGGCGATGGCGATCTTGGCATCGACGCGCTGGCGCAAGGCCTTGATGTGCGGCACCGAGTCGAGTTCTTTGCTGGCGAGAACGCCTCGCACGTCTTCAACCACCGCATCGGCGGCTGCTTCGAGATTGCTGGTAGCACTCATTGAAATGTTCCCTCCGTGGATTGACGCCGGCACTGTGCCGACGACTTTGACACGCCTGCAATTGGCGTGCCGCTCATGGTACAGCCGCCAAACGGCCACCGAGCAATCCGGCGACATGCGTACCGATCGCCAGGCTGCTGGTAAGGCCCGGCGACTCGATGCCGAACAGGTTGACCAGACCCCGTACGCCGTGATCGGCAGGGCCTGATATGACGAAGTCCATCGCCGGCTGTCCCGGGCCAGAGAGCTTGGGGCGCATCCCTGCATAACCCGGCAGCAACGCGCCTTCGCGAAGCGCGGGCCAGTAACGTCTGACTTCGGCGTAAAAGGCGTCGCCACGAGCCGGATCGACCACCAGATCGACGGGCGACGACACCCATTCGACGTCGGGCCCGAACTTGGCCTGACCGCCCAGGTCGATCGTCAGATGAACGCCAAGCCCCCCAACTTCGGGCACCGGATAGATGAGGCGGCTGAAGGGCGCGCGGCCCGCGAGGGTGAAGTAATTTCCCTTTGCGAAATACTCGGTCGGGACTGCGTCGGCAGGCAAACCGGCAAAGCGTCGGGCAAGCGCAGGGGCGGACAGCCCAGCAGCGTTGACGACGCTGTTGCAGCGTACGCACGTACCGTCTTCCAGCTGTAGCTCGATCGCGCGGTCGACGCACTTGGCCGCAACGACTGAGGACTTGATCGCCAGAACACCACCCGCGTTTTCCATGTCGCCCTGAAAGCTCAGCATCAACGCGTGGCTGTCGATGATGCCGGTGCTGGGCGAGTGCAGCGCGGCCAGACATTCCAGTTCTGGCTCCATGGCCCGCGCTTCAACGCCGTTCAATCGCACGATGTCGGGGACGCCGTTGCGCAGCGCCTTGACCTGAATGGCCTCGAGTTCTTCGATTTGCGCAGGGGTCGTTGCCACGATCAACTTGCCGCAGCGCCTATGCGGCACGCCGCGCTGTGCCGCATAGGCGTACAGCGCCGCGTTGCCAGCGACACACAGCGTCGCTTTCAACGAGTCTCGCGGGTAATAGATGCCGGCATGGATGACTTCGCTGTTTCGGGAGCTGGTGCCGGTGCCGATGGCGCTCTCCGCCTCCAACACGACAACCTCGTGCCCTCGCAATGCCAGGGCCCGCGCGACCGCCAAACCCACAACGCCGGCGCCTATGACGGCGCAATCGATGGTCTCCATGACACGAGCTTAGCGTCTTGTCGCAGATTGCTCGAGAGGCGTGTCGGTCAGCGCCATCGGATCAACAAAAAGAAGGGGAAGTTTGGGGCAACCAGCCAGCGAGCGAGTGGCCCGATCTGCAGTACGGCTGTGCAGACGCGAGGACGCATCTAACCTGTCTGACTGAAGGAATTGGTGGGCGGTCCAGGTTTCGAACCTGGGACCCCAGCAGTGTGAATGCTGTGCTCTACCCCTGAGCTAACCGCCCGAGCGCTGCTGCTGCAACACTTTGGATCTCCACGCTACGGCGCGGAGCCTCAAATTATGCCATAGGGCTCTAGCTGACCTGGCGGAACAGCGTACGTCCGTTGCTGGCCTTGTCGAGCTGCTGCAGCGTCGCGTCGTGTGCCGCCAATTCGACATCGGCTGCGTAGATCACCGGTAAATCGAAGCTGCGCAAATCGATGGCCACGAAGGTACCCAGCGCTGGCTCGTTGGATGCCACATCGATCAGCAAGGCGTCCTGTCCACGCGTGAGGTTGATGTAGACGTCGGCCAGCAACTGGGCATCGAGCTTGGCGCCGTGGAAGGTCCGATTCGAGCGATCGACGCCGAAACGGTCGCACAGTGCATCGAGCGAATTGCGCTTGCCGGGGTACACCTGCTTGGCCATGGCCAGCGTGTCGGTAACCTGGCCGACGAAAGTCTTCAACGGCGGCAGGCCGACTCGCTCGAACTCCTTGTTAAGAAAGCCGACGTCGAACGCAGCGTTGTGAATGATCAACTCTGCATCGCGCAGGTACTCGATCACGTCGTTAGCAAGCGCAGCGAACTTGGGCTTGTCGCGCAGGAAATCCGTCGTCAGCCCGTGCACCTTGAGCGCGTCTTCGTGGCTCTCGCGCTCGGGGTTGAAATAAATGTGCAGATCGTTGCCGGTGAGCTTGCGATTGAACAACTCCACGCAACCGAGTTCGATCACACGATCGCCGTTTTCTGCAGAGAGGCCGGTGGTTTCGGTATCGAGAACAACGAGACGCGACATCAGTGGTTTTCCTTGGCGTGATTGATCGAGTACTTCGGGATCTCGATGGTCACGTTCTGCTGCGCCAAGATGGCCTGGCAACTCAGGCGCGATTGCGGCTCGAGCCCCCAGGCGCGGTCGAGCAGATCTTCTTCGCCCTCTTCCGCCTCGTTGAGCGAATCGAAGCCTTGGCGAACCAGCACATGGCAGGTCGTGCAGGCGCAGCTCATCTCGCACGCGTGCTCGATATTGATGTGATGTTCGAGCAGCGCCTCGCAGATCGACGTGCCCGCAGGCGCGGTGATCTCGGCGCCTTGCGGACAGTATTCGGGGTGGGGCAGGATCTTGATGACTGGCATTTTTTTTCTACAGGGATTCGACTTTGCGACCCGAGAGTGCTCGG
Organism: Variovorax sp. GrIS 2.14; assembly: GCF_046115955.1. NCBI lineage: Bacteria > Pseudomonadati > Pseudomonadota > Betaproteobacteria > Burkholderiales > Comamonadaceae > Variovorax > Variovorax sp. GrIS 2.14. The sequence goes on along the minus strand of NZ_JBJXIA010000004.1, from coordinate 164,126 downwards.
GCAATACCGGCATTCATGCGCGCTGCGGCAAAGCCTTCTGTCACATGAGCGAGCGCTTTGGTAGCGGCCTCTACCACCGCGGCATCGGTGCTCCGATGGGCTTGGCGCAGCGCCGTCATCGACTGATCGATCAGCGTGCGATCTTCAGAGCTCAGCAGGTCGCCGTCGGCGTCGAGCGCGCTCTGCGTCGCGAGCAGCATGCGATCGGCGTCCACACGTGCTTCGACCAGAGCCCGCGCCTGCATGTCTTGCTGCGCGGTCGCGAAACTGTCTTGCAGCATCGTCGCGATCTGGTCGTCCGACAGTCCATACGAGGGCTTCACGGTGACGCTGGCTTCCACACCACTGCCCTGCTCCTTGGCGCCGACGCTGAGCAAGCCGTCGGCATCGACGGTGAAGGTGACGCGAATGCGCGCAGCGCCAGCCGACATCGGCGGGATGCCGCGCAAGGTGAAACGCGCGAGGCTGCGGCAATCGGCAACGAGATCGCGCTCGCCTTGCACCACATGCAAAGCAAGCGCGGTTTGCCCGTCCTGGTAGGTGGTGAAGTCTTGCGCCATCGCGGTCGGAATGGTCTGGTTGCGTGGGACGATGCGCTCCACGAGCCCGCCCATGGTCTCGATGCCGAGCGACAGCGGGATCACGTCGAGCAGCAACAAATCGTCCGCGCCGCCGTTGCCTGCCAACTGGTTGGCCTGGATCGCTGCGCCGAGTGCGACGACTTCGTCCGGGTTCAAATTGGTCAGTGGCGCACGACCGAAGAACTCGCCGACCGCATGCTGGATCTGCGGCATGCGCGTCGACCCGCCCACCATGACGATGCCCTGCAGGTCATCGGTCTTGAGCCTGGCATCGCGCAGCGCTTTGCGCACTGCGGCGATGGTGCGGTCCGTGAGCGGCTTGGTCGCCACATCGAACTGCTGCCGGGTGAGCTCGAACTGCACGTCGGCACTTGACACCTGCACATGAAACAGCGTCGAAGCCGAAGTGCTGAGCGCTTCTTTTGCAGCGCGCGCTGCCACAAGCATCGTGGCCCGATCGGCATCGTCTGTCGCGTGCGCACCGGTGTTCGACAGCACGAGATCAGCGATCGCGTGATCGTAGTCGTCACCACCCAGCGCAGAGTCGCCCCCAGTCGCGATCACCTCGAACACGCCCCGCGTCAGTCGCAGGATGGAAATGTCGAAAGTGCCGCCGCCCAGGTCATAAACCGCGTAGACGCCTTCGCTGGCGTTATCGAGGCCGTAGGCGATGGCAGCAGCCGTCGGCTCGCTGATGAGCCGAAGCACATTGATGCCTGCGAGCTGCGCGGCGTCTTTGGTGGCCTGGCGCTGTCCTTCGTCGAAATAGGCCGGCACGGTAATGACCGCACCGTAGAGCGAATCATCGAAAGTGTCTTCGGCGCGGAAACGCAGCGTGGCCAGAATCTCGGCGCTGATCTCGACCGGCGATTTGATGCCCGCCGCAGTGTCGACCTTGACCATTCCGCCTTCGTCCACCAACCGATACGACATCGCATCGCGGTTGACGATGTCGGACAAGCCGCGTCCCATCAGCCGTTTGACCGACGTGATGGTGTTGGCGGCGTCCTGCGCGCGTGCCGCCAGCGCTTCGAACCCGATCTGCCTACGCTCGGCGTCGAGGTAGCGAACCGCAGATGGAAGAATGACGCGGCCCTCGTTGTCGGGCAAGCATTCGGCAACGCCGTTGCGCACCGCGGCCACAAGCGAGTGCGTCGTGCCGAGGTCGATGCCGACGGCGATGCGCCGTTGATGCGGGTCCGGCGCCTGGCCCGGTTCGGAAATCTGCAGAAGTGCCATCGCTCTATTGTCCCAACTGATCGGCTTTGGACTCAACGTCGTCGGCAAAGCGCTCGATGAACATGAGGGCTCTCACCTGCTGCGCTGCCGCAGGGTGGTCGCCCTCTTCGTCGATAAAGCGGTCCAGAGAGGAGAGAGCCACCGCGCGCGCCGTCTCCACCTCGGTCCGTAACGCGTCGACAACTGCTACTTTCGTCGCGTCATCGAGCGTCTCGCGCCACTCCATCTGTTGCATCAGGAATGCGGGCGGCATCGCGGTATTGGTTTCGGCGTTGATCGACGAACCGCGTTGCTCGCACAAATAAGCGGCGCGCTTGACCGGATCTTTCAACCGCTGGTAAGCCTCGTTGATGCGCACCGACCATTGCATCGCCAGTCGCTGCGCGGCCGGGCCTTGCGCCGCGAAACGGTCTGGGTGCGCTTCGCGCTGCAGTTCCTTCCAACGCGCGTCCAGCGCCGCGCGGTCCTGCGCAAACATCGTTGGCACGGCGAAGAGTTCGAAGTCGGTGTCGTTAAGGTTCATGGCAATAAAAAAGCCGCCAGCACATGACATGGTGGCGGCTCGGGCGCGAAACGCGCACGGCGTCAAATCCTGAAAGACTCTCCGCAGCCGCAACGATCGCGCTCGTTTGGATTAATGAACTTGAAGCCTTCGTTCAAGCCTTCGCGAACGAAGTCGAGCTGCGTTCCGTCGATATAGGCCAGGCTTTTTGGATCGACGAGCACTTTGACGCCGCGGTCTTCGAAAACCACGTCTTCAGGCGCGAACTCATCGACATATTCCAGCTTGTAGGCGAGCCCGGAGCAGCCGGTTGTCTTGACGCCCAGACGCACACCCACGCCCTTGCCACGCTTACCGAGGTAGCGATTGACGTGGCGCGCGGCCGCATCGGTAAGGGTCACGGCCATGATCAGTGAACCGCTTCCTGAGGCGCAGCCTTGGCAGCCGATGCGGCGTGCTTGGCTTTGTAGTCGTTGACCGCTGCCTTGATCGCGTCTTCTGCCAGGATCGAGCAGTGAATCTTTACCGGCGGCAACGCCAGTTCTTCAGCGATCTGCGCGTTCTTGAGCGCAGCGGCTTCGTCGAGCGTCTTGCCCTTGACCCACTCGGTGACCAACGACGACGACGCGATGGCCGAGCCGCAGCCGTAGGTCTTGAAACGTGCGTCTTCGATCACGCCGGTTTCCGGGTTGACCTTGATCTGCAGCTTCATAACGTCGCCGCAAGCAGGTGCGCCGACCATGCCGGTGCCCACAGAGTCGTCGCCCTTTTCGAACGAACCGACGTTGCGGGGATTTTCGTAGTGGTCTATGACCTTGGATGAATATGCCATGAAGTTACCTCTTGTTTTGTATCGTGTTCAGTGCGCCGACCATTGGATAGCGCTGATGTCGATACCGTCCTTGAACATTTCCCACAGTGGGCTCAACTCGCGCAGCTTGGCGACGTTGTGCTTAATGGTGGAAATCGCGTAGTCGATTTCTTCTTCGGTCGTGAAGCGACCGATCGTCATGCGAAGGCTACTGTGCGCGAGCTCATCGCTGCGGCCGAGAGCGCGCAACACATAGCTCGGCTCCAGACTGGCTGATGTGCATGCCGAGCCCGACGACACCGCCAAGCCCTTGATACCCATGATCAGCGACTCGCCTTCGACGTAGTTGAAGCTGATATTCAGGTTGTGCGGCACACGATGCTCGAGGTCACCATTGATGAAGACCTGCTCGACATCTTTCAGGCCATCGAGCAAGCGCTTTTGCAGCGCTGCGGCTCTGGCGTTGTCTGCCTTCATATCGAGTTTAGCGATGCGGAAGGCTTCACCCATTCCGACGATCTGGTGCGTCGGCAACGATCCTGAACGCATGCCGCGCTCATGGCCACCCCCGTGCATTTGCGCTTCGAGCCGGACGCGCGGCTTGCGCCGAACATACAACGCGCCGATACCTTTGGGACCATAAGTCTTGTGCGAAGCCAGACTCATCAAATCGATGGGTAGCTGCGTGATGTCGATCTCGACCTTGCCCGTCGCTTGCGCTGCATCGACGTGAAGCAGCACGCCTTTTTCCCGGCAGGCGTTACCGATGGCGACAACGTCTTGCACCACCCCGATTTCGTTATTGACGAACATGACGCTCGCCAGAATCGTGTCGGGGCGAATGGCCGCCTTGAACTTGCCGAGGTCGAGCAAACCGTTTTCTTCAACGTCGAGGTACGTGACCTCGAAGCCTTGACGTTCGAGCTCGCGCATGGTGTCGAGAACGGCCTTGTGCTCGGTCTTGACCGTGATGAGGTGCTTGCCCTTGCCTTTGTAGAACTGGGCCGCGCCTTTCAGCGCAAGGTTGATCGATTCGGTAGCGCCGGAAGTCCACACGATCTCACGAGGGTCGGCATTGATCAATTCCGCGACGTACCCGCGGCCTTTTTCGACGGCCTCTTCCGCCTCCCAGCCCCACGCGTGACTGCGGGAGGCCGGGTTGCCGAAGTGCTCGCTCAACCAGGGAATCATTGCGTCGACGACGCGCGGATCGACGGGCGTGGTCGCGCCGTAGTCAAGATAGATGGGGAAATGAGGAGTGAAGTCCATGGCTGGCTCTGGCTGGCATTGGTTAATTTGAGGGTCGCTGCAGGCAAGGCACCCGAGGGCGCCTTAGTTCATGGCCTTCACGACTTCGCAAAGACATTCCCGAGGGCAAACACCGAATTCGGCGCGTTGATGCGGATAGGCTTCGCCACCGGTTGCGCCGAAATCGCGCGCTTGATCACCGGCTTGTTCTCGATCTGGACACCCTTGGCGAGTTGGTCATCGACCAATTTTTGCAAGGTGACCGAATCGAGGAACTCGACCATGCGCTGATTCAGCGATGCCCAAAGTTCGTGCGTCATGCAGCGACCGGCCTCGCCCAGACAATTCTCTTTGCCACCGCAATGAGTCGCATCGATGGGTTCATCCACCGAAACGATGATGTCGGCGACAGTGATCTCGGCCGCTTTACGACCGAGGCTGTATCCGCCGCCGGGGCCGCGGGTCGATTCGACCAGTTCGTGGCGGCGCAGCTTGCCGAAGAGCTGTTCAAGGTAGGACAGCGAAATCTGCTGCCGCTGGCTGATGGCCGCCAGCGTGACCGGACCGGTGTTCTGGCGCAATGCCAGATCGATCATGGCAGTGACCGCAAAACGGCCTTTTGTAGTGAGACGCATCGCAAGCTCCTTCAAGTGCTTACCGTTGAAATGACACCGCTGCCAGAGGGCTTCGGGTAGCTTCGTCTCCGCCCTGACCGACCTCTGTAGCTGGTGCACCAGTCGGTATGAGTCGGTCCTTCATCGCGAAGTTCTGGTGTTGTTGACTAATTCGGTCAAGTATAGCGATAAGCCTTCAGTTTTGCTCGGGTAACTCCCGCCGACCCCCTCGGGGGCTGTAGGCCAATCACTCATTTACGGGGCACTGCCTCGGCAATGTTGTCGGTGCGTCCGCCGCCGAAAGCCTGTTCACGCAACTGAGCCAACTGATCCCGGACCCGTGCCGCTTTTTCGAACTCCAGATTGCGCGCGTGCTCAAGCATCAGCTTTTCGAGGCGCTTGATCTCGCGAGCAACATCTTTCTCGCTCATGTCCTCGACCTTGGCGCGCTCCAGATCGAGCTTGGCCATTTCCTTGCCGGTTTTCTCGCTGTAGACGCCATCGATCAAGTCGCGCACTTCCTTCACGATGCTGCGCGGCGTGATGCCTTCGGCCAGGTTGTGGGCGATCTGCTTGGTACGACGTCGATCGGTTTCGTCAATCGCCTTTTTCATCGAATCGGTCATCCGGTCGGCATACAGGATGGCTTTGCCGTTCACATTGCGCGCGGCACGCCCGATCGTCTGAATCAGCGAGCGCTCCGCACGCAGGAAGCCCTCCTTGTCAGCATCCAGGATGGCAACCAGCGATACCTCCGGAATGTCCAGCCCCTCGCGCAAGAGGTTGATTCCGACCAGCACGTCGAAGCTGCCCAAACGCAGGTCGCGCAGGATTTCGACGCGTTCGACAGTGTCGATATCGCTGTGCAAATAACGCACCTTCACGCCGTTGTCGCTCAGGTAGTCGGTGAGCTGCTCGGCCATGCGCTTGGTCAGCGTCGTGATCAGCACCCGTTCGTTCTTGTCGACGCGCAGACGAATCTCGCCCAGCACATCGTCGACCTGATGCGTGGCCGGCCGCACCTCGACCTCGGGATCGATCAGTCCGGTCGGCCGTACCAGCTGCTCGACCGTGTTGCCTGAATGGTCCTTCTCGTACTGCGCCGGCGTGGCAGACACGAAGATCGCCTGCCGCATGCGCGCCTCGAACTCCTCGAACTTGAGAGGTCGGTTGTCCATCGCGGAAGGCAGGCGAAAACCGTACTCGACCAGCGTCGTCTTGCGCGCACGGTCGCCCGCATACATGCCGTTGAGCTGGCCGATCATCTGATGACTCTCGTCGAGGAACATCAACGCGTCTTTGGGCAGGTAGTCGGTCAACGTCGAGGGCGGTTGCCCCGGCGCAGCCCCCGAAAGATGCCGAGAATAGTTCTCGATGCCTTTGCAATGGCCGATCTCGGCGAGCATTTCCAGGTCGAAGCGAGTGCGCTGCTCTATGCGTTGGGCTTCGACGAGCTTGCCCTGGCTCACAAACTCCTTCACCCGGCCGACCAACTCGTGCTTGATGCCCTCGACCGCAGACATCACCTTGTCGCGTGGCGTCACGTAGTGGCTCGATGGGTACACCGTGAAGCGTGGGATTTTCTGTCGGATTCGGCCGGTGAGCGGATCGAACAGTTGCAGTGTTTCGATCTCGTCGTCGAAGAGCTCGATGCGGATGGCCAGCTCGCTGTGCTCCGCCGGAAAAATATCGATGGTGTCGCCACGCACCCGGAACGACCCACGCGAAAAATCCTGTTCGTTGCGCGTGTACTGCATGCGGATCAGCCGCCCGATCACATCGCGCTGGCCGATTTTGTCGCCGATGCGCATGATGAAGCGCATCTGCGTGTAGTCCTCGGGCGTGCCGATGCCGTAGATGGCGCTCACCGTCGCCACGATGACCGTGTCGCGTCGCTCCAGCACGCTCTTGGTCGCCGACAGCCGCATCTGCTCGATGTGCTCGTTGATGGAGCTGTCTTTTTCGATGAACAGGTCGCGCTGAGGCACGTAGGCCTCGGGCTGGTAATAGTCGTAGTAGCTGACGAAGTACTCGACGGCGTTATGCGGAAAAAATTCGCGGAACTCGCTGTAAAGCTGCGCCGCCAGCGTCTTGTTCGGTGCGAAGACGATGGCCGGCCGGCCGAGCCGGGCGATCACGTTGGCCATGGTGAAGGTTTTGCCGGAACCAGTCACGCCCAGCAGGGTCTGGAACACCTCGCCATCGTTCACGCCTTCGACCAAGCCATCAATCGCTTTCGGCTGATCGCCCGCAGGAGGATAGGGCTGGTAAAGCTCGAAGGGCGAGCCGGGAAAAGTGACGAACGTTCCCGACTTTGCGGGCCCGATCGCTGCAAGCTTGTGTGCGTCGGTCACTGTATCGGTGATGGCTTCGGTGGTCTCTGGCATGGCTGTACCCGTCAATTGGCGGTGGCGCCGGTAAAATTCAATGCAACCGGAAAGCTTAAGCGCTTGCCCGGTTGCACGCGAAGCTTTCAATCAAAGGACTTTCTCCATGTCTATGTTTACCGCGGTCGAAATGGCGCCGCGCGACCCGATCCTCGGCCTTAACGAGCAATACGCCGCCGACACCAATCCCGCCAAGGTGAATCTGGGTGTGGGCGTTTATTACGACGACAACGGCAAGCTCCCGCTACTGAAATGCGTCCAGACCGCCGAACAAAACATGATGAAGTCGCCGACTGCACGCGGCTACTTGCCGATCGACGGCATCGTCGCGTACGACAACGCGGTGAAGAGCCTGGTCTTCGGGGCCGACAGCGAGCCGCTGAAGTCGGGCCGCGTCGCGACCGTGCAAGGCCTGGGCGGCACTGGAGGCCTGAAGGTCGGTGCCGACTTCCTTAAGAAGCTGAGCCCGAATGCCAAGGTGCTGATCAGCGACCCGAGCTGGGAAAACCATCGCGCCCTGTTCACGCAGGCCGGCTTCGTGGTCGAAAGCTACCCGTACTACGACGCCGCTACGCGCGGCGTCAATTTCGAAGCCATGCTGGCAGCGCTCGATGCGTCACCTGCCGGCACCATCGTCGTGCTGCATGCCTGCTGCCACAACCCGACCGGCTACGACATCACCGCCGCCCAGTGGGATCAGGTGGTCGACGTGGTCAAGGCTAAGAACCTGACCGCGTTCCTCGACATGGCCTACCAGGGCTTTGCCCATGGCATCCAAGAAGATGGCGCGGCCATCGGCAAGTTCGTCGAAGCCGGCTTGACCTTCTTCGTGTCGACTTCGTTTTCAAAGAGCTTCAGCCTCTACGGCGAGCGTGTCGGTGCGCTGTCGGTGTTGTGCAAGGACAAGGAAGAAACCTCGCGCGTGCTGTCGCAACTGAAGGTCATGGTGCGTACCAACTACAGCAATCCGCCGATTCACGGTGGCGCGGTGGTGGCAGCGGTGCTCGGCGACCCCGCACTGCGTGCGATGTGGGAAGGCGAACTGGCGGAAATGCGCGTTCGCATCAAGGCGATGCGGCAGAAGCTGGTCGACGGACTGAAGGCAGCTGGCGTAAAGGAAGACATGAGCTTCATCACCAAGCAGATCGGCATGTTCAGCTACTCCGGCCTCAACAAAGACCAGATGGTGAGGTTGCGCTCAGAGTTCGGCATCTACGGAACCGACACCGGCCGCATGTGCGTTGCGGCACTGAACAGCAAGAACATCGACTACGTCTGCGCTTCGATCGCCAAGGTTATCTGACCTGCACGGATATCGAAACGTTTGGTTGACACGATTGCGGTGGTGTTTGTAGGGGTTACGCCCCTACAAACACGGGGACCCCGCTGATATATTGCACTGCAACATCCTAGTACAACCACGCAATGCTCTACCAACTCTACGAAGCCCAACGCTCCTTGATGGAGCCGTTTTCGGACTTCGCTCAAGCTGCCTCCAAACTCTATGGCCACGGGGCAGTGTGGGGCAACATGCCCATGGCGCAGCGCATGGCCGCTGGCTACGAGCTGATGTATCGCCTCGGCAAGGACTACGAAAAGCCGAAGTTCAGCATCGAAAGCGTCAAGGTGAACGGAGACGACGTCGTCATCCACGAAGCGATTGCGCTAGACAAGCCGTTTTGCGAGCTGCGTCGCTTCAAGCGGTTCACCGATGACCCGGACACGTTAAAGATTTTGAAAAGCCAGCCCGTCGTGCTCATCGTTGCGCCGCTGTCGGGTCACTACGCCACGCTGCTGCGGGACACTGTTCGCACCATGCTGCAAGGCCACAAGGTCTACATTACCGACTGGAAAAACGCCCGCCTCGTGCCGCTGTCCGAAGGCGAATTCCATCTCGATGATTACATCCACTACGTGCAGGACTTCATCCGGCTGCTGCAAGCCGAATACGGCAACTGCCACGTAATGAGCGTTTGCCAGCCGACGGTGCCGGTGTTGGCCGCTGTGGCGCTTATGGCGAGCAAGGGCGAGACGCTGCCGCTCACGATGACCATGATGGGTGGTCCGATAGATGCGCGCAAATCGCCGACCGCCGTAAACAACCTGGCTACGACCAAAGGCTTCGACTGGTTCGAGAACAACGTCATCTATCCGGTCCCGCAGGGATTCCCGGGCGAGGGCCGGCGCGTGTACCCGGGCTTCCTGCAGCACACCGGATTCGTCGCAATGAATCCTGACCGTCACGCGACCAGCCACTACGATTACTTCAAGGACTTGATGAAGGGCGACGACGCCAGCGCCGAAGCGCATCGCAAGTTCTACGACGAGTACAACGCCGTGCTCGACATGGATGCGGACTACTACCTCGACACCATCAAGACCGTCTTCCAGGACTTCAGCCTGGTGAACGGCAACTGGGACGTGAAGAACGCTGATGGCGAGCTTGAACGCGTGCGTCCGCAAGACATTCGCACGACCGCCTTGCTGACCGTCGAGGGTGAGTTGGACGACATCTCCGGCTCGGGTCAGACGCAGGCTGCGCACGACCTTTGCACCGGTATTGCTGCGAATCAGCGGGAGCACTACGAGGCCAAGGGCGCAGGCCATTACGGCATCTTCAGCGGCCGCCGCTGGCGCGACCTGGTCTACCCGAAGGTTCAGAAGTTCATCGCGGCGCATGACGAGGCACAGCACCGCGCACTCGCCAAGCCTTCAGTAGATGCAGAAGACACGGTAAAGCCGGTTCAGACTGGCGCGAAGCCTTCGGTGAAGCCTGTGACCAAAGCGATCGCAAAGCCAGCGGTCAAGCCAACGGGCAAGCCGGCCGCGACTGTTCGGCAACCGAAGGCAATGGCAGCAAGCGCGTCGAAAAGCAAAGTGCGCGCCGGCACGCGCGCGCGCTGAGCAACCGCGCACAAGTCATGACCGAAGCGCCGTCCGGGTCACTGGCCGCGCGCATCAACGACGCCCTTCCGCAAACGCAGTGCACGCGTTGCGGCTATCCGGACTGCAATGGCTATGCCGAAGCCATCGCTGCAGGCGACGCGGCCATCAACCAATGCCCACCCGGCGGTGCCGAGGGCATAGGCCGTCTTTCCTCGCTTACAGGCCGACCGGCAATCGCGCTCGACCCTCAGTTCGGAATCGAGGCACCGCGCCTGATGGCGGTCATTGACGAAGCCTGGTGCATCGGCTGCACGCTCTGCCTCGATGCGTGCCCAACCGACGCCATCCTGGGCATCCACAAGCGGATGCACACGGTGATCGAAGCGCACTGTACGGGTTGCGAACTCTGCATTCCGGTATGTCCGGTCGACTGCATCTCGCTCGAAGTAGAAACGCCGGGCTTGAGCGGATGGGATGCATGGTCATCGACACAGGCAGACCATTCACGGCAACGCTACGAATCCCACAAGGTACGCCGCCCGGCGCGAGAAGAAGCCGCAGCGAAACTGGCTCAGGACGCCTCGGCAGATGCACCTAACGCCGATGCCGATGCCGATGCTCGCAAACGCTCGGTGGTGGAGGCCGCTATGGCACGCGCGCGGGCTGCGGCAGCTGCGCGCAAACCTTGATCTTTCAAGCGGTGATTTGCGGCGTGCCCGCAGCCAGCGCCTCAAAGGCTTTCACCACGCCCGGCGGGGCCTGCACCATCTCGATCAGCACGCCCTCGCCCGCGATGGGAAATTCGTCGTTGGCCTTCGGATGCATGAAGCAGATGTCGAAGCCCGCGGCACCCTTGCGAATACCGCCGGGCGCAAAGCGCACGCCCTGCGCGGTCAGCCACTCGACCGCGACCGGCAGGTCATCGATCCACAAGCCGATGTGATTCAGCGGCGTGACGTGTACCGCCGGCTTCTTGTCGATGTCCAGCGGCTGCATCAAGTCGACCTCGACCTTGAACGGCCCGCTGCCGATCGCGCAGATGTCTTCGTCCACGTTCTCGCGCTCGCTGCGAAACGTGCCCGTCACTTCCAGGCCCAGCATGTCGACCCAGAGCTTTTGCAGCCGCGTCTTGTCGACAGCGCCGATAGCGATCTGCTGGATGCCCAGCACCTTGAACGGGCGAATCTTTGAATCATTGGTTGCGTCGGTTGGCATCACACGAACTCCAGAATGATCTGATCGACAGCCAGCGACTCACCCTTGCCCGCGGAGATCTTGCCGACCACGCCGTCCTGCGATGCGAAGAGCACATTTTCCATCTTCATCGCCTCGATCACAGCCAGCTTCTCGCCCGCCTGCACCTGCTGGCCGGGCTGCACCGACACCTCGACCAGCAGACCCGGCATCGGGGACATCAGGAACTTGCTTAGGTCGGGCGGTGCCTTGTACGGCATCAGTTCGAGCAGGCGCGCACCGAGCGGCGACAGGACCATCGCTTCGATCTGCGTGCCGTCGTGCAACACGCGCAACGCCAGCGGATTCTTGCCCGCGCCGCGCTCGACCTGCGCGACGAAAGGCTTGTCGTTGACCGTACCTTCGACGCGAATACTGCCGAGCGCGCCATTGCTATCGATCTTGAAATTGCTGTCGCCGACAGCCACGGCGCTCGCACCGTTCTTGCCCTGAAAGTCGGTGACGGACACGGGGTGATGAATGTGCTTTCCTTCCGGCCCAAGCTCGACCACCACGAACTGCTCGCCGACCTTCACGCTGTGGCCTTCGAGTTGGCCGCTGATGCCCGAGGCCCGCGCACGATAGCGCCGGTGCACATAGGCGGCCAGCGCGATCAAGAAAGCCGGATCGCTGTGAGGCACGTCCTCCGCATGAAAGCCATGCGCGTAATGCTCGGCGATAAAGCCGGTGTTGAAGTCACCCGCGACGAACTGTGGATGCGCCAACAGCGCCGCCTGGAACGGGATGTTGCTGCTGATGCCGCGGATCACGAAGCCATTGAGTGCCTCGCGCATCTTCGCAATTGCATGCTGGCGATCCTTGCCGTGCACGATGAGCTTGGCGATCATCGAGTCGTAGAACATCGGGATCTCGCCGCCGTCGTACACGCCCGTATCGACGCGCACGCCGTAGAGATGCGCGGTATCGGCAGAGAACATCGTCTCTTCCGGCGGCTGGAACTTCACCAACCGGCCGGTCGACGGCAGGAAGCTGCGAAACGGATCTTCGGCATTGATGCGGCATTCGATGGCCCAGCCCTCACGCTTCACGTCGGCCTGCTTCAGCGGCAGCGGCTCACCCGCCGCGACGCGAATCATGAGTTCGACCAGGTCGAGCCCGGTGATGCACTCCGTCACCGGATGTTCCACCTGCAGCCGCGTGTTCATCTCCAGAAAGTAAAAGCTCTGGTCCTTGCCGACCACGAACTCGACTGTGCCGGCACTCTGGTATTTCACGGCCTTGGCCAGCAACACCGCCTGCTCTCCCATCGCCTTGCGCGTGGCGTCCGTGATGAAAGGTGACGGCGCCTCTTCGATCACTTTCTGGTGGCGCCGCTGGATCGAGCATTCACGCTCGTTCAGGTAGATCACGTTGCCCTGCGAATCGCCCAGCACCTGGATTTCGATGTGGCGCGGTTCGACCACGAACTTCTCGATAAAGACCCGGTCATCGCCGAAGCTGTTGCGCGCCTCGTTGCGGCAAGCGGAAAAGCCTTCGAACGCTTCCTTGTCGTCGTTCGCAACACGCAAGCCTTTGCCCCCGCCGCCGGCCGACGCCTTGATCATCACCGGGTAGCCGATTTCCCTGGCGATCTCGACTGCGCGTTCGGCGGTTTCGATGGCTTCGTTCCAGCCCGGAATGGTGTTGACCTTGGCCTCGTTCGCCAACTTCTTGGAGGCGATCTTGTCGCCCATCGCCGCGATCGAATAGTGCTTGGGGCCGATGAAGACGATGCCCTCTTCTTCGACCTTGCGCGCGAAGGCTTCGTTCTCCGACAGGAAGCCGTAGCCCGGATGCACCGCTTCGGCACCAGTCTGCTTGCACGCCGCGATGATGCGGTCGACCTGCAGATAACTGTCGCGGCTGGCTGCGCCACCGATGTGCACCGCCTCGTCGGCCAGTTCGACATGGCGCGCTTCCTTATCGGCATCGGAATAAACCGCGACGGTCAGGATGCCCATCTTCTTCGCGGTCTTGATGACGCGACAGGCGATTTCGCCGCGGTTGGCGATCAGGATTTTTTTAAACATGTTCTTCTTCTAGGAGCTCAGAGCGGAATGTTCCCGTGCTTGCGCCACGGGTTCTCGAGCTTCTTGGCCCGAAGCATCACGAGCGAGCGGCAGATGCGCTTGCGCGTCTCGTGAGGCAGGATCACGTCGTCGATGTAACCACGTGCGCTCGCCACATACGGGTTGGCGAAACGCGCTTTGTATTCGGCCTCGCGCGCAGCCAGCTTCTCCGGGTCGTTCTTGTCTTCGCGAAAGATGATTTCGACCGCACCCTTGGCGCCCATCACCGCGATCTCGGCGCGCGGCCATGCGAGATTGACGTCGCCGCGCAGATGCTTCGACGCCATCACGTCGTAAGCGCCGCCGTAGGCTTTGCGCGTGATCACCGTGATCTTCGGCACTGTGCACTCAGCGTACGCATAGAGCAGCTTCGCGCCGTGCTTGATGATCCCGCCGTACTCCTGCCCCGTGCCGGGCATGAAGCCGGGTACGTCGACAAAGGTGACGACCGGAATGTTGAAGCAATCGCAAAAGCGCACGAAGCGCGCCGCCTTGATGCTGCTTTTGATGTCGAGACAACCAGCCAGCACCAGGGGCTGGTTGGCCACGATGCCGACGGTCTGCCCCTCCATGCGGGCGAAGCCGATGACGATGTTTTTCGCGTACTCGGGCTGCAACTCGAAGAAGTCGCCGTCGTCGACCACCTTGAGGATCAACTCCTTCATGTCGTACGGCTTGTTGGCGTTGTCGGGCACCAGCGTATCGAGCGAAAAATCGGGTCGGTCGGCCGGATCGCCCTTGCCGTTGTTGCCAAGGCGCACCGGCGATTTCTCGCGGTTGTTGAGCGGCAGGTAGTTGTAGAGCCGGCGCAGCATCATCAGCGCTTCGACGTCGTTTTCGAATGCCCTGTCGGCCACGCCACTGCGCGTGGTGTGCGTGATGGCGCCACCGAGTTCTTCGGCCGTCACGTTCTCGTGTGTCACCGTCTTCACGACCTCGGGGCCAGTGACGAACATGTAGCTCGAGTCCTTCACCATGAAGATGAAATCGGTCATGGCGGGCGAGTACACAGCGCCGCCGGCGCACGGGCCCATGATCATGCTGATCTGCGGCACCACGCCCGACGCCATCACGTTGCGCTGGAACACGTCGGCATAACCGCCGAGCGAGGCCACGCCTTCCTGGATGCGCGCGCCGCCGGAATCGTTGAGGCCGATAACCGGTGCACCGACCTTCATCGCCTGGTCCATCACCTTGCAGATTTTCTCGGCATGGGCTTCGCTGAGCGCACCGCCGAAAACGGTGAAGTCCTGGCTGAAGACGAAGACCAGCCGGCCGTTGATCATTCCGTAACCAGTGACCACACCGTCACCTGGAATCTTCTGCTCCGCCATGCCGAAGTCGACCGACCGATGCTCGACGAACATGTCCCACTCTTCGAAGGTGTTGTCGTCGAGCAGCAGTTCGATGCGCTCGCGCGCGGTGAGCTTGCCCTTCTTGTGCTGTGCATCGATGCGCTTTTGTCCACCGCCGAGCCGGGCCTTGGCGCGGCGCTCTTCGAGTTGGTCGATCAGTTCTTGCATGGTTGTTTCTCCAAAGCTGAAGTTCGATTGATTCTTGTATTCCGGGCTAGATCTGGCCAGCCGCTATGGCGAGCAAAGTGCGCGCTGCGGCCGACGCCGGCAGCGTGCCTTCGACCACTTGCCGCGTCAGTTGCGGCAACATTTCGCGCACCTGCGGATGATGTCGAAAAGCGTGCTTCAGACCAGCGTCGATGCGCTCCCACATCCAGGACAGCGACTGCTTTTCACGCCGCTTCACCAGCTTGCCATTGCCAGCCTGCAGTGCCTTGAACTGTGTGACCGAGTCCCAGAACGCGTCGACGCCGGTACCGGCGAGCGCACTCAACTGCATCACGCGCGGCAACCAGAAGCGCACCTCGGCGCCGTTGTACGCATCGTGCATCGCATGCACATGATCAGGATTGCCCTGATGGCCGAAGAGGCGCAGCGCAGAAGTTATCTGCGCCTGCGCGCGCGTGGCGGCATCCTTGTCGAGATCGGCCTTGTTGATGACGACCAGGTCGGCCAGTTCCATCACACCCTTCTTGATCGCCTGCAGATCGTCACCGGCGTTCGGCAGTTGCATCAGCACGAACATGTCGGTCATGCCCGCCACCGCGGTCTCGCTCTGGCCAACGCCGACGGTTTCGACAATGACGATGTCATACCCCGCAGCCTCGCACACCAGCATCGCTTCACGCGTCTTCTCTGCCACGCCACCCAGCGTGCCCGACGACGGGCTCGGCCGAATGTAGGCGCGCTCATGCACCGAGAGTCGTTCCATGCGTGTCTTGTCGCCGAGGATCGAGCCACCTGACACGGAAGACGATGGGTCGATGGTGAGCACTGCGACCCGATGGCCCTTGTCGATCAACAAGAGGCCGAGCGTTTCAATGAAGGTCGACTTGCCGACGCCCGGAACGCCCGAGATGCCGAGCCGAAACGACTGGCCCGTGTGTGGCAGCAAGGCGGTGAGCAACTCGTCCGCTTGCGCTCGATGGTCGGCTCGGGTCGACTCCAGCAGCGTGATGGCCTTGGCAATGGCGCGCCGCTGCGCGGGGCCTTCGGCACTCAACAAGGAATCGGACGTGACCGTGGTGCGCTCCCCCGGCATGTTCAGGCCGCAATCGAAGCGCGAATCTGCTCCAGCACATCCTTGGCACTCGCCGGGATCGGCGTCCCCGGGCCGTAGATGCCTTTCACGCCGGCCTCGTAAAGCATCTCGTAATCGCCGCGCGGAATCACGCCGCCGACGAACACGATGATGTCGTCGGCGCCCTGCTTCTTCAGCTCGGCGATGATCGCCGGCACCAGCGTCTTGTGGCCAGCGGCAAGGGTCGAGACGCCGACCGCATGCACGTCGTTCTCGATGGCCTGGCGCGCGCACTCCTCAGGCGTCTGGAACAACGGACCCATATCGACGTCGAAACCAAGGTCAGCGAAGGCCGTGGCGACAACCTTGGCGCCGCGGTCGTGGCCGTCTTGCCCGAGCTTGGAAATCATCACGCGTGGACGGCGGCCCTGCTCTTCAGCAAACAAGGCGATCTCGTTTTGGAGCGCTTCCCAGCCCTCGGCCGAGTCATAGGCTGCGGCATAAACGCCGGTGACCTTCTGCGTGTCGGCGCGATGCCGGCCATAGACTTTTTCCAGCGCGTCGCTGATCTCGCCGACCGTGGCGCGCAGGCGCACCGCATCGATGCTCAGCGCCAGCATGTTGCCTTCGCCGCTTTCGGCAGCGGCCGTCAGCGCTTCGAGTGCCACCTGCACGGCTGCCGAGTCACGCGAAGCGCGAATGGTCTTCAGCTTGGCGATCTGGCCGTCGCGCACTTTCACGTTGTCGATCGACAAACTGTCGATCGCGTCTTCAGTCTTTAGCTTGTACTTGTTGACGCCGACGATCACGTCACGGCCAGAATCGATGCGCGCCTGCTTGTCGGCGGCGGCGGCTTCGATCTTGAGCTTGGCCCAGCCGCTGTCGACGGCCTTGATCATGCCGCCCATGGCTTCGACTTCTTCGATGATTTCCCAGGCCTTGTCGGCCATGTCCTGGGTCAGCTTTTCCATCATGTAGCTGCCGGCCCATGGGTCGACCACGCTGGTGATGTGGGTCTCTTCCTGAATGATGAGTTGCGTGTTGCGTGCGATGCGCGAGCTGAACTCGGTCGGCAGTGCAATCGCTTCATCGAGCGCATTGGTGTGCAGGCTTTGCGTGCCGCCGAACACCGCGGCCATTGCCTCGATGGTGGTGCGCACGACGTTGTTGTACGGGTCTTGTTCGGTGAGCGACCAGCCGCTGGTCTGGCAGTGCGTGCGCAGCATCAGGCTCTTGGCGTTCTTGGGCTCGAAGTCTTTCATGATGCGGCACCACAGCAAGCGCGCGGCGCGCATCTTGGCGACTTCCAGATAGAAGTTCATTCCGATGGCCCAGAAGAAACTCAGGCGCCCCGCGAACACGTCGACGTCGAGCCCCTTGGCCAAGGCCGTCTTGACGTACTCCTTGCCATCAGCCAGCGTGAAGGCCAGTTCCAACGCCTGGTTGGCACCGGCCTCCTGCATGTGATAACCGCTGATGCTGATCGAGTTGAACTTCGGCATCTTGTGCGCCGTGTACTCGATGATGTCGCCGATGATCCGCATGCTCGGCGCCGGCGGAAAGATGTAGGTGTTGCGCACCATGAACTCTTTCAGAATATCGTTCTGAATAGTCCCGCTCAACTGGTCTTGCGGCACGCCCTGCTCTTCGCCGGCCACGATGTAGCCGGCCAGCACCGGCAACACGGCGCCGTTCATCGTCATAGATACCGACACCTTGTCGAGCGGAATCTGGTCGAACAGGATCTTCATGTCTTCGACCGAGTCGATTGCTACGCCCGCCTTGCCGACATCGCCCGTCACCCGCGGGTGGTCGCTGTCGTAGCCGCGGTGTGTCGGCAGATCGAACGCGACGCTCACGCCCTGGCCGCCGGCAGCCAGCGCCTTGCGATAGAAGGCGTTGGACTCTTCTGCAGTCGAGAAGCCGGCGTACTGCCGGATGGTCCAGGGCCGCACTGCGTACATCGTGGCTTGCGGCCCGCGCAGGTAGGGCTCGAACCCCGGCATCGTGTCGGTGTACTTCAAGCCCTTGAGGTCGGCGGCGGTGTAGAGCGGCTTGACGCTGATGCCGTCCGGTGTCAGCCAGTTCAGCGCATTGACGTCGCCACCCGGCGCCGACTTGGCAGCCGCTTTGGTCCATGCCTCGAGGCTGACGGGTGGGAAGGTCGGTTCGGGTGTGCTCATGGGCGCCGCTTTTGCAAAGTTGTTCCCAGTGTCTCCGCTGAGTCCGGGCAGTTCAAGACGAGTCTACCCGATCCATAATTATTAATTCAGATCGCGTCATTGCAGTACAGTTCGCGCATGTCCGCTGTCACGCTCACTCCGCGCGCCCTCTACGAAGAGGTGGCCGAGCTGCTGCGCCAACGCATCTTCAATCAGGAGCTGGAACCGGGCGCCTGGATCGACGAACTGAAGCTGGCGGAGGAGTACGGCATCAGCCGCACGCCACTGCGCGAAGCGTTGAAGGTGCTGGCCGCCGAGGGCCTGATCACGATGAAGGTGCGACGCGGCGCCTACGTGACCGAGGTGTCCGAGCGCGATCTGGTCGACGTTTATCACCTGCTCTCGCTGCTGGAAAGCGACGCCGCAGCGACCGTCGCGGTCACTGCCACAAAGTCACAGCTGGACGAACTCGAAGCACTGCACGCGCAGCTTCAGGCAGCGCTGAGCATGCCGCGCCCCAACTACGCGGCCTTTCTGGCGCTGAACATCGCCTTTCATACGCGCCTGCTGGAAATTGCCAACAACCGCTGGCGGGTGCAGATGGTGGCCGACCTGCGCAAGATCATGAAGCTCAAAGGCCACAGCTCGCTTTTCAAAGAGCCGCGCGCGCGCGAATCGCTCAGGGAGCACGACGCGCTGATGAAGGCGATCACGGCGCGCGACGGGCCGGCCGCCATGCAGCGAATGCAGGAGCATTTTGAGAGTGGATTGAAGGCTGCAACGGGTGCCCACGTTCCCTGAGGCCCCGAAGCTTCGCCTTACCCGCAGCTCCTCGTCGGCCTCATGTACGAGGCGGTGACACCCTACTTTTGCTTGCACAATACTTGCATCCATAAAGCAGCGGCACCATTCGGTGACCGAAAACAAGGCAGTTCGAATGAGCAGTGTGGTCGTGACCGGCGCGGGCTCGGGCATCGGAGCAGCGACGTGTCGACGCCTGGCGGCACAGGGCATCGACCTCGTGATCCATACCGGCAGCCGGCGTGCAGCGGCTGACGCCGTGGCAGCGGAATGCAGTGCGGTGCGCACCACGGTGGTGGTCGGCGACATGGCGCTGCCATCGACCGTCGATGCGCTTCTCGATGCTGCGATGGCGCTTGGTGGAGCGCCAGGCGATGCTGGCGGACTGCGCGGCGTGGTCGCCAATGCCGGCTTCGCCGACAAGACCAGCCTCGCCGAACTCGACGACGACATCCTCGAACGATCGCTTCGGACCATGGTCGTTTCCGTCGCGCACCTTCTGCGCAAAAGCCTGCCGCTGCTCGCACTTTCTGGGCAAGGCCGCTTCGTGGCCGTCAGTTCCTTCGTGGCGCACCGCTTCACGCTGGGCGCATCGACGTTTCCAGCCACCGCCGCAGCCAAGGCCGGCGTCGAGGCACTGGTCAAAGCAGCGGCGGCCGAGAACGCTGCACGCGGTGTCACGGTCAACGCGGTAGCGCCAGGCTACGTCCGCAAAGACCGCGCCAACGCCGGTGCGCTGACCGACGAGCAATGGAAGCAAGCGCTGTTGCGCGTGCCCGCCGGCCGGCTCGCCACGCCCGATGACATCGCAGCACCCATCGCCTTTTTGCTGAGCCGTGAGGCGGCTTTTATCACCGGCCAGATCCTTCACGTCGATGGCGGCATGACCCTGTGACTGGCCGCACCGTCGTTCCATTTCAACGCTTCTCTTCCTTCCTGTCTTCTCTCATCATCTACGTAAAAAAATCATGACAAACCGTCGTCAGTTCATCACCAGCGTCGCCGCAGCCAGCGCCGCGACCGCCCTCCCGCACGCCGCCTTCGCGCAGACCGATGCGACCGAAAGCGCATGGGCCCGCATCAACCGCACCAAGGTACTGCGCATGGGCGCAGTGGCCGGCGCGGCGCCCTACTATCACAAGGACCTGGCATCGGGCGAATGGCAAGGCTTCATGATCGACTTCGGCAAGAGCCTCGCCGGGAGCCTCAACGCCAAACTCGACATCAACGAAACCAGCTGGGGCAACTCGGTGCTCGATCTCCAGTCGAACAAGATCGACGTGTTCTTCGGCCTGAACCCGACGCCGGCGCGCGCGTTGGTCGTCGACTTTTCCGACCCGTTGTTCAACAACGCTTTCGTCCTCGTGGCACGCAAGGGGTTCGACCCGAAGACGTGGGAGGAGCTCAACAAGCCCGACGTCAAGATCGCCGTCGATATCGGCTCGTCGCACGACCAGGTCGTCACCAAGACCTGCCCCAACGCGCAGATCATCCGCCTCGAAAAAGCCGCCGATGCCACGCTCGCCCTGCAGACCGGCCGCGCCGATTGCCAGGTCCTCGCCGTGGTGCTGGCACTCACCGTGGTCAGCAAGAACCCGACCGTCGGGCACATCGTGCTGCCGACGCCGACGCAGGCCACAACAACCAACCTGGGCTTCCGCAAGGAAAGCGACCGTCAGTGGGTCGAGTACGTCAACAAGTGGATCGCGCAGACGCGTTCCAGCGGCAAGGTGAAGGAGGTGGTGCTGGCCAACATGCAGACCCTGTCAGGCGTGAAGCCGGACCAGGTTCCATCGACGATCAGCTTCTGATCCGAATTCAGCACCCGACAAGAAGAGCGAACGAGAGCCGCCGTGTACCACTGGGACTTCGAATTTCTGTGGGGCTTTCGCAAGCTCCTTCTCATGGGTCTCGGCTACACCGTCGCCTACACGGTCATCTGCACTGTGATCGGGCTGGCGATCGGGCTGGCGGTCGCGATGGGTCGGTTGTCGCAACCCGTTTGGCTGCGCGCGCCGCTGCGGGCTTATGTCGAAGTATTCCGCTGCACACCGGTGCTGGTGCAACTGGTGTGGTTCTATTACGCGCTGCCGGTGCTCACAGGCATCCAGATCTCGGCGGCGCTGGCGGCCATATTGGCGCTCTCTTTGTACGGCAGCTCGTTCTACTCCGAGATCATCCGCGGCGGCATCATCTCTATTGATCCGGGGCAAACAGAAGCAGCACGTGCGCTGGGCATGCGGCGCTTTCAGATGATGCGCCGGGTGGTCCTGCCGCAAGCGTTCAGGCGCATGGTGCCGCCACTGTTGAATCAGTCGATCCTGCAACTCAAGAACACGTCGCTGCTGTCGGTGCTGGCATTGCCGGACCTGCTCTATCAGGGCCAAAGCATCGCTCACGAAACCTATCGGCCGCTGGAGACCTACACCGTGGTCGCACTCGCCTACTTCCTCGTGCTGCTGCCGGCCACGATTCTGGTTAAGCGTGCTGAAACCCGCCTCTCCGGTCCAGCGCACGCATGACAACGTTGCCAACATCTGCGCCCATGATCGAGGTCACGCGCCTGGGCAAACGCTTCGGCGACAACCGCGTGTTGCGCGACGTGTCGCTCTCGGTCGCAAAGGGTGAAGTCATTGCACTGATCGGGCCTTCGGGCTCGGGCAAGTCGACCTTGCTGCGCTGCCTCAACCTGCTGACGGTGCCCGACCAAGGCACCGTTCGAGTGGGCGAGCAATCGCTGACCTTCACCGGCGCCGCGACCCGGCTGCCGAAAGACGCGGTGCTCTCCGGCTTCCGCGCACGAACCGGAATGGTGTTCCAGCACTTCAACCTCTTCCCTCACATGACGGTGCTTGGCAACGTCATGGAGGGGCCGGTCACCGTCATGAAGCAGCCGAAGGCGCAAGCCGCCGAGAAGGCACGTGCGCTGCTCGCCAAGGTGGGGTTGCTGGACAAGGCCGACGCCTGGCCCGATCAACTCTCAGGCGGCCAGAAGCAGCGCGTCGCGATTGCACGTGCACTGGCGATGGAGCCGCAGGTAATGCTGTTCGACGAGGTTACTTCGGCCCTGGACCCGGAGCTGGTCGGCGAGGTGTTGCGCGTGATTCAGGCGCTGGCCGAAGAAGGTATGACGATGTTGCTGGTCACGCATGAGATGTCATTCGCGCGCGAAGTGGCTAACCAGGTGGCGTTCATGCGCGACGGCGTCATCGTGGAATGCGGACCGGCGCGGCAGGTCATCGATGCGCCGACGGAAGTCGCTACGCGCGCCTTCCTGGCACGCTTTCACGAAGGCAGGCCGGCCAGCGCCTAGGCCGAAAGCGCGGCGGCCGGCTTGCCCGCAGACGCGTCGAGCGCCGGTCCGGACGCAGGCTTGGCAATTGATACAGCCGCTGCACTGCGCGCGTCCGCATCAGCCTGCGAATGCGCCAGCGCCATGACCTCGTGCGGCGTCGTGCCCTTCAGCTTGTGGTCACTCCACACCTGGCGCCAATGTCGCGCACCGGGCAACCCGTTGCGTAAGCCGAGCATGTGCCGCGCGATGTTCGACCAAGGCGTGCCGTGCGCGGCCGCTTCGCGAACCATGTAGTCGCACATCTGCCGCTCCACATCTTCGCGAGTGAGTTCGACACCGCCATTTCGCGACGTGTCCCCGAAGAACTCCGCGTCCCATCCAGCCAGCCACCAGGGGTTGTGATACGCCTCGCGGCCGATCATCACGCCGTCGAGCAGGCGCAACTGCGTGTGCACTTCGGCGTTGTCGTGGATGCCGCCATTGATCGAAAAACGAAGCGCCGGAAAATCGTGCTTCAGCCGATGAACCAGCGCGTAGCGCAGCGGCGGCACTTCACGGTTTTGCTTCGGGCTCAAGCCCTTGAGCCACGCGTTGCGCGCATGCACGATGAAGGTCTCGCAGCCTGCTTCGCTCACCGTGCCGACGAAGTCACGCACGAACTCGTAGCTCTCCGACTTGTCGATGCCGATGCGGTGCTTGACCGTGACCGGCACATCGACCACGTTGACCATCGCCTTCACGCAATCGGCCACCAGTTGCGGCTCGGCCATGAGACAGGCACCGAACGCCCCGCGCTGCACGCGCTCGCTCGGGCAACCGCAGTTCAGGTTGATTTCGTCGTAGCCCCACTCTTCTCCCAGTTGCGCGCAGTGGGCCAAGTCAGCCGGCTCGCTGCCGCCCAATTGCAGCGCAAGCGGATGTTCTTCTGCATTGAAGCGCAAGTGTCGCGGAACGTCGCCGTGCACCAGCGCGCCGGTCGTGACCATCTCGGTGTAAAGGAGCGCCTGGCGGGTGAGCAGCCGATGAAAGTAGCGGCAATGCGTGTCTGACCAATCCATCATGGGCGCAACGCTCACGCGGTCCGGCGCAGGGCGAAGACTCGGATCGAAGGAAGAAGCGGACATGGGACTTGGACGTTGCGCCGGCAGCGCCGGCAAAGCCTCGGATTGTCTCTCAGGGGTTGCCAAGCTGCCCGTAAGACCCGGCAATTGCAACGTTACTTAGCGGCCCTGGACGAGGGCCGCTTGAAACTTCCGCATGCTCGTATTTCCCGGATGCCGCGCAATATCAGGCACGCGGACCTTCCTTGCCGAACATTCTTCGAATTGCAGCGACGCCCGCGACCAAAGCGTTGGCATAGGTAGATTGGGGATCGGTCGCAGATTCAAGCGGAAGGTAGGGCAACGCGTCTTCCATCGCGTAATCCGTGCCTTCCATCAATACCCAATAGAACTCGCCTTCTTCGAGTTCGTGAACGGTCAGTGCGATATTTCGCAGTGTTGACATGGGTTTAGGCGGGGCCGGTAAATGTTACGAATTGGACCGATTGATCCTATTCAACGGCCACGACAGCGCCTAAGCACAATTTCACGGTTCTATATGAATGTGACAAATCGTAAGATTTTTGGCGTGAATTTGCCAAGTATTTGTATGCGAACTGGCTGAAATCGCCGCATTGCGACAGCTTCCGGTTTTTTCCCTACAGCTGACGTCCTAGCCGCCTTCTAAGCTGTTGCATCGCCCTTCCAGGGCCTACAAATCCGGAGACAACGATGAACCAATTTCATATCGAGCCGACCATGCTGGCCACATTCGGCGGCGCGTTTTATCCGACCGGTTATTCGATGGTGATGTTTCCGGATGCAAAAGATGCGGCCCGCGTCGGGCAGCAACTGATCGACGCTGGCTTCGACGCACAAGACGTGATGCTGGTGCCACCCGCCATCGTCTTGTCGCAGATCACACCGACCGTGAGCGGCGCCGACGACCCCTTGCCGTCAGCTGGCACAGAGGGCGCAACCGTGCGCGCCCTGACCGAGCTGGCTCAAAAGGGGCACGCAGGTCTGTTGGTCAAGACCCACGATGAAGACACCGCCAATCGAATGATGAAAGCGGTGCGCGAAGTGCCGTATTCGATGGCCCAGCGCTATCGCGCGCTGGTCATTGAAGACCTTTGAGCGACGCTCTCCGAGCCAACTGAGCTGAGTCTCGCAAGGCGCTCAACTCGCCATGTGACTGGTCTTGGCGTTGACGATCTCTTCAGGCTCGTTCGCCTCGACCCAGGTCTCGCCATTGAGCCCGGCCTGCAGACGATCCATGTCGAGTTCGTTGGTCCACTTGGCCACCACGATCGTCGCCACGCCATTGCCCACCAGATTGGTCAGCGCTCGGGCTTCGGACATGAAGCGGTCGATGCCGAGGATCAATGCCAGTGCACCAACCGGCACATGACCCACGGCCGACAGTGTGGCAGCCAGCACGATGAAGCCGCTGCCAGTCACGCCAGCCGCGCCCTTGGAGGTCAGCAGCAGCACCAGCAACAACGTGATCTGCTGCATGATCGTCATCGGCGTGTTGGTGGCTTGCGCCAAAAACACCGCCGCCATCGTCAGGTAGATCGAGGTGCCATCGAGGTTGAACGAATAACCGGTGGGAATCACCAGCCCGACCACCGACTTCTTGGCACCGAGGTTTTCCATCTTCTCCATCATGCGTGGCAATGCCGCTTCGCTCGATGAGGTGCCGAGCACGATCAGCAGTTCTTCACGGATGTACTTGACGAACTTCCAGATCGAAAAGCCGTGGTATTTCGCAATGCTGCCCAGCACCACGAAGACGAAGATCAGACAGGTCAAATAGAAGGTTGCCATGAGCTGACCCAACTGCACCAACGAGCCGACACCGTACTTGCCGATGGTGAACGCCATTGCGCCAAAAGCGCCAATGGGTGCGACCTTCATGATGTAGCCCACGATGACGAACAGCACATGCGAGAACTTCTCGATCAGGTCGAACACCAGGGTGCCCCGGCCACCGAACTTGTGCAGTGCGAAGCCGAACAAAACTGCGATCAGCAACACCTGCAGGATTTCTCCCTTGGCAAAGGCATCGACGAACTGAGTCGGGATCACGTTGAGCAAAAAGTCGGTGGTCGAAGTCATCTTGCCCGGCCCGGTGAAGGCCGCGATGCCCTTGGTATCGAGCGCTGCAACGTCGATGTTCATTCCCGTGCCCGGATGCACCAGATTGATGATGACCAGTCCGACGATCAGCGCGATGGTGCTGACCACCTCGAAGTACAGCAGCGCCAGGCCACCGGTTTTACCGACCTTCTTCATGTCTTCCATGCCGGCGATGCCGACCACCACTGTGCAGAAGATGATCGGCGCGATGATCATCTTGATCAGCTTGATGAAGCCGTCGCCCAGCGGTTTCATGGCCTCGCCGGTCTGCGGGTAGAAGTGCCCGAGGATCACGCCGATGACGATGGCGGTGATGACCTGAAAGTAGAGCGACCTGTAGAACGGCGGCTTCACCGCGGGCGCGGCGGTGGATGGTGCGGTAGACATGGCGTCTCCTTCGTATTTCTTGCTGTTGGACTTATGAATTCAGAACTTGGCTGCCGGTGCGGCTTTCGCAGCTTTTGCGCCGGTGGCGACTTTAGCGCGATCACTCGACGGCGTCCGCTTCGGTCCGCCGTGCGGCGAGCCATGAAAAAACCCGCCAGAGCGGGTTTTCGTCGAGGCGCGTTGCGAACAACGCTTCAATGCATGTGAAGTCCGCCGTTCACCGAGAAGTCGGCGCCGGTCGAATAGCCGCCTTCGTCCGTGGCCAGCCATGAAATGATCGAGGCAATTTCGCTCGGTTTTCCGAGGCGCTTGACCGGGATGGTGGCAATGATCTTGTCGAGCACTTCCTGGCGAATGGCGTTGACCATGTCGGTGCCGATGTAACCGGGGCTCACGGTGTTGACCGTCACGCCCTTGTTGGCCATTTCTTGCGCCAGCGCCATCGTGAAGCCGTGCATGCCGGCCTTGGCTGCCGAGTAGTTGGTCTGACCAGCCTGGCCCTTGGCGCCGTTGACCGAGCTGATGTTGACGATGCGGCCCCAGCCCTTCTCGACCATGTCGCCGACCACCTGCTTGGTCACGTTGAACATGCTGTTGAGGTTGGTCTCGATCACCGCGCTCCAGTCTTCCGGCGTCATCTTGATGAACATCCGGTCGCGCGTGATGCCGGCGTTGTTCACCAGCACGTCGATGGCGCCATGGTCGGCCTTGGCCTTGGCAAAGGCGTCGACGGTGGAGGCCCAGTCGCCGACGTTGCCGACCGACGCGAAGAACTCATAGCCTTCGGCCTTTTGTTCGGTCAGCCACTTAGCGTGGTCTCGCGTCGGGCCGCAGCCGGCGATGACGGTAAAGCCGTCCTTGTGAAGACGCTGACAGATGGCGGTTCCGATGCCACCCATGCCTCCGGTGACGTATGCGACTTTTTTGCTCATGTTATTTCCTGGAATTCGGTACAGCCGGAACTGGCAAGGTGACTTTAGCGAAATTTGCCCTTGCGTCTTCTGAGGAAAACACTGACACGCGCGTGCAACCAGCTGTCACAAGCCGTATCTATACTCGTTCGATGTCATCGATTGAGCTCGCCGGCGTTGCCAAATCATGGGGCCAGACCACCGCCCTCCACGCCATCAACCTCCAGATCGAAAAAGGCACCTTTTGCGTCTTGCTGGGCCCCTCGGGCTGCGGCAAGTCGACGACATTGCGCATCATCGCCGGGCTGGAAGTGGCAACTGCCGGCCAGGTGCGCATCGACGGTCGCGACGTGACCGACGCGCCGCCGGCGCAGCGCGGCATCGCGATGGTGTTTCAAAACTACGCGCTCTTTCCACACCTGACCGTCGCCGACAACATCACCTTCGGGCTCTCGGTTCGCAAGACGCCTGCTGCAGAAATGGCAACGCGGCTGAAAGAAACGGCGACGCTGCTCGGCCTGACGGCTTTGCTCGATCGCCGCCCCGGCCAACTGTCGGGCGGTCAGCAACAACGCGTCGCACTCGGCCGTGCGCTCGTCGCGCAGGCGAGCGTCTGCCTGATGGACGAACCTCTCTCCAACCTCGATGCACAGCTGCGGCAGGAAATGCGGCTCGAACTGCGCGACCTGCAGCAAAAGCTCGGACTCACCGTCGTCTACGTCACGCACGACCAGACCGAGGCGATGAGCATGGCCGACCAAGTGGTGCTGCTGAACCTGGGCCGCGTCGAGCAGGCCGGCGCACCGCGCGAGCTTTACGCACAACCCGCCACGACCTTTGCGGCCCGGTTTATCGGCACGCCGCCGATGAATCTCGTGGCCATCGAGGCCGGCCGCATCGCGGGAAGCGACGTCGCCATCGGACTGACCGCAACAACGCTCGGCGTGCGCCCAGAGTCGATCTCGCTGGCGCCGCACATCGACAACCCCGAGAGCCTTGGCGTGCCGGCGCGCGTCGCCAGCGTCGAGTACCTGGGTGCCGATCTGGTCTTGCGCTGCACTGTCGGCACGCAAACGCTGCTGGTGCGCGCCGACGGCCGCCTCCGGGCGCAGCCCGGAGACACCGTGCGGCTGCACTGGTCGCCGCGCGACAGCCACGGCTTCGACGTCGCCGGTCAACGAATTCACTGACCTGCTTACTGACCTGCTCTCTTCCGTAGTTTTTTCGAGGACCACTCCCATGAGACGAGATACCTTTCTGCGCGCCACCACCCTCCAGCTCGCTGCGGCCATCGCCGTGCTGGCAGGTGCGACGACGCCGCTGCACGCGCAAACACCGGTCGAAGTTCAGTTCTATTACCCGGTCGCCGTCGGCGGCCCGATCGCCAAGACCATCGACGGCTTTGCCGCGGGCTTCATGAAAGACAACCCCGGCATCAAGGTGACGCCGATCTACGCCGGCACCTACCAGGAGACCATCGTGAAAGCGCTCACAGCGCACAAGTCGGGCACGCCGCCGGTGACGTCGGTGCTGCTGTCGACCGACATGTTCACCCTGATCGACGAAGACGCCATCGTGCCGTTCGATACTTTCGCCAAGACGGCTGATGACAAGGCGTGGATGGGCAGTTTCTACAAGGCCTTCATGCTCAACAGCCAGAGCGGCGGCAAGACCTGGGGCATTCCGTTCCAGCGCTCGACCGTCGTCATGTACTGGAACAAGGAACTCTTCAAAGAGGCAGGCCTTGACCCGGAAAAAGGCCCGACCAATTGGGCCGAGCTGAAAGAAGCCGCCACCAAGCTCACGAAGAAAGACGCCAGCGGCAAGACCACGCAGTACGGCGTCCAGATTCCGTCGAGCGGGTTTCCCTATTGGCTGTTCCAGACGCTGACGACACCCAACGACGCGATCCTGGCGAACGAGGCCGGCACGCAGGTCAAGTTCGACGATCCGAAGATCGTCGAGGCGCTGCAGTACTGGGTCGACCTGGGCAAAGCCGGCATCCATCCGCCTGGCGTGGTCGAGTGGGGCACCACGCCCAAGGACTTCTTCGAGAAGAAGGCCGCGATCATCTACACGACCACCGGCAACCTGACCAACATCAAGGCCAACGCCAAGTTCGATTTCGGCGTCGGCATGATCCCCGGCAACAAGCGCAAGGGCTCGCCCACCGGCGGCGGCAACTTCTACATCTTCAAGAAGTCGACCCCGGCGCAGCAAGAGGCTGCGTTCAAGTTCGTTCAGTGGGTGACGCAGCCGGAGCGTGCCGCGCAATGGAGCATCGAGACCGGTTACGCCGGCACCTCTCAAGCGGCCTACGACACGCCCGCACTGAAGAAGTACGGCACCGATTTCCCGGTTGCGCTCGTGGCGCGCGACCAGTTGCCGGTGTCGGTGGCCGAGTTTTCGACGCACGACAACCAGCGCGTGACCAAAGCGCTGAACGACGGCCTGCAGTCCGCGCTCACCGGCACCAAGACGCCGGCGCAAGCCATGAAGGACGCGCAGACAGAAGCCGATCGCATCCTGCGCGCCTACAAGTGAACCGACGATCGGTCGATGCGTGGTTGATGCTGCTGCCGGCACTCGTGCTGCTGGTGGCCTTCACGCATTGGCCGGCGGTATCGACACTCGTCGACAGCTTTTTCTCGACGCCGAAAGGCAGCCGCGCGGCCGTGTGGGTCGGCCCTGAAAACTACCAGGCGATGGCAGCCGATCCGGTGTTCTGGAAGGCGGTGCGCAACAACCTTTGGTTTGCCGGCGCGACGATTCCGTGCTCGATCGGCCTCGCGTTGCTGATGGCGTTATGGGTCAACGAGCGCATTCGCGGCCGCGCATTCCTGCGCATGGCGTACTTCACGCCGACCGTGCTGCCGATGATCGCGGTCGCCAACATCTGGCTCTTTTTCTACACGCCGCAATACGGCTTGTTAGAGCAGATCACCGGTGCGCTCGGCCTGCCTTCGCAAAACTGGCTCGGCAGTCCGAGCACGGCTCTCGGGGCGGTAACGGTGGTCGCGATCTGGAAGGAGTCCGGCTTCTTCATGATCTTCTATTTGGCCGCGTTGCAGACGCTCAACCCCAGCCTGCGCGAGGCTGCGGCTATCGAAGGCACATCGCGCTGGTACTTCTTCAGGCGGGTGCAGTGGCCGCTGCTGATGCCGACCACGCTGTTCGTGCTGGTCAACGCTTTCATCAACGCCTTTCGCATGGTCGACCATCTTTTCGTGCTGACGCGTGGCGGGCCCGACAACGCGTCGACGCTGTTGCTCTATTACCTGTACGAGGTGGGCTTCAGCTACTGGGACACGGCATATGCATCGGCGATCACCGTGGTGCTGGTGGTCGTGCTGGTGAGCATTGCGCTGTTCCAGTTCTTCGTGCTCGACACGCGGGTGCACTACAAATGACCGCGCGTGCGCCCTCCCAACAGCTGGCCTACAACGCCCCCGGCTGGCTCGACACCATCGCTGCGTGGCTGCTGGCTCTGTTATGGATCTTGCCGCTGGTCTACGCGGTGTGGACCGCCTTTCACGCGCCCGAGTTTTCAACGCGCTTCAGCCTCACTGCGCCGCTCACGCTCGATAACTTTCGCCGCGCCTGGGCGGCCGCGCCGTTCGCGCGCTACTTCCTCAACACCACGCTGCTGGTCGCGATGATCCTGGTCGCGCAGCTGGTACTCGGCACGCTGGCCGCCTACGCGTTCGCGCGCTATGAGTTCAAGGGCCGCAACATCGCCTTCGCACTGGTGCTCCTGCAACTGATGGTGATGCCCGACATCCTGGTGGTTGAAAACTACAAGACGATGGCGCGGCTCGGCCTGGTCGACACGCTGCTCGCGATCGGCCTGCCCTACTTCGCATCGGCCTTCGCCATCTTCCTGCTGCGCCAGACCTTCATGGGCATTCCGAAGGAGCTAGACGATGCAGCGCGCGTTGAAGGAGCCAGTGCCATGCAGATGTTGTGGCGCGTCTATGTGCCGCTCGCCAAGCCGGTGTATACCGCCTTCGCGCTGGTCTCCGTCAGCTTCCACTGGAACAATTTTCTCTGGCCGCTGATCGTTACCAACAGCGTCAACGCACGGCCGCTCACCGTCGGGCTGCAGGTGTTTTCTTCGGTGGACCAGGGGGTCGACTGGTCGATCATCACGGCCGCCACGCTGATGACGTCGGCGCCGCTTCTGGTGGCGTTCCTGCTGTTCCAGCGGCAATTCGTGCAGAGCTTCATGCGGGCGGGGATCAAATGAAACTGGTGACGTGGAACACGCAATGGTGCCGCGGTCTCGACGATGTGGTCGACGTTGCGCGCATCGTCGACGGCGCGCGCGCCATGGCCGACTTCGACGTGCTGTGCCTACAGGAAATCGCGCAGGGCTTCGACACCCTGCCGGGCCAGCCAGGCGACCAGCCGGCGCAACTGCAGGCGCTGTTACCAGGTTTTCGAATCTTCTTCGGTGCCGCGGTCGACGAGTTCACTGCCGATGGCAAACGCCAGCGCTTCGGCAACCTGATCGCCACGCGATTGCCGGTCGCACAGGTGCAGCACCACGCGCTGCCCTGGCCCGCCGATGCCGATGTGCGCAGCATGCCGCGCATGTGCAGCGTGATGACCGTGCGTGACGCCGCGCTCGGGCCGGTGCGCGTGATGACGACGCACCTCGAGTACTACTCCAAGGTGCAGCGCATGGCGCAGGCGCGTGCGCTGCGGCAATTGCACATCGATGGCTGCGCGCAAGCCGTAGCGCCGCCGGTGAAGGATGACAGTGGCTCGCCGTTTCAAACCAAGACGCACACGCCGCACGCGATCCTCTGCGGTGATTTCAATCTGGCGGCAAGTGAGCCGGAGTATCCGGTGATGCAGGCGCCGTTTCAGGTCGACGGCGATGCCGCGGCGCATGCGTTGCACGATGCGTGGCCGCTGGTGCATGGCGCGGCATTGCACGCGCCGACCTTCCGGCTGTTCGATCGGACTTATGGCCCCGAACCGGTTGCCTGCGACTTCGTCTTCGTCAGCGAAGGCTTGGCGTCGCGTGTGCGCCGCATCGAAGTCGATTCCGTCACGCGCGCGTCGGACCACCAGCCGGTTGTCGTCGAACTGGCTTGAGGGTCTGCGCGCAGTTTCGACGCGCCGGTTTGTTTGCGCTTCGCTCTGTCGCCTGTATCAGCGGTCGGGATGTTTCTTCTCGAAGCGCCGCTCTGCGCCGACCAGATGACTGATCAAGAGGTGCGAGATCAGGTTGACGCCGATGCCGCCGAACATCAACGGAAAAAGATAGAGCGCGAACGACACTTCGGAGTCGAAGACAGCGTCGTCGACCAGCGACGGCGTGCCGCGAACCGCCGTTTGCATGTGCTGCAAAAAGTAGACATCGAACCCGGCGATCGCGACCAGCGCGAGGCCCAGCGCCAGCACCGTGTAGCGCGAGACGCTCGGCTTCGCGAAGAGCACGGCGTAGATCGTCACCGGCAGGATCACCGACACGGCGACCATTGCCCAGAAGCTCAACTCCGCGAAGACTGAGTCGATCATGTTGAAGCTTTGCGCATCGAGGTGAGCCGCAACCGGGTCCGCACTTCGAAGCGCGGCGTCTCGTACAACTTGATGGCGGAGACGTTTTCTTCGAATGCGTTCAGCGCTCGATGGTCAACGCCACGCCCATGCCGCCGCCGATGCACAGCGAAGCAATGCCCTTCTTCGCGTTCTGGCGCTGCATCTCGTGCAGCAACGTGACGAGGATGCGGCAGCCCGAAGCGCCGATCGGATGGCCGATGGCAATCGCGCCGCCGTTCACGTTGACCTTATTGACGTCCCAGCCCATCTCGCGATTCACGGCGCAGGCTTGTGCAGCGAAGGCTTCGTTGATTTCGAGCACGTCGAGGTCTTGCGGCTTCCATCCGGCGCGTTGCAGCGCCTTGGTCGACGCGGCCACCGGTCCCATGCCCATGATCGCCGGGTCGAGACCCACGGTCGCGAAGCTGGCGATGCGGCCCAACGGCTTCAGGCCGAGTTGTGCCGCCTTCTTGGCGGTCATGACCATCACGGCGGCGGCGCCGTCGTTCAGGCCCGACGCATTGCCCGCCGTCACACCCCCCGCCTTGTCGAAGGCGGGGCGCAAAGCGGCCAGACCTTCGGCGCTGCTCTTGCGGTTGATGAATTCGTCCTTGTCGAAGACGAGCGGGTCGCCCTTCTTCTGCGGAATGTTGACGGCGACGATTTCGTCCTTGAACTTGCCGGCGTCCTGCGCGGCCGCAGCCTTGGTCTGGCTGCCCAGCGCCAGCTCGTCTTGAGACGCACGGCTGATATCGAACTTCTTGGCCACGTTCTCGGCCGTGATGCCCATGTGGTACTGGTTGTACACATCCCAGAGGCCGTCGACGATCATGGTGTCGACCAGCTTCCAGTCGCCCATGCGCTGGCCATTGCGCGAGTTGGGCAGCACGTGCGGCGCCATGCTCATGTTCTCTTGACCACCGGCGATGACGATCTCGCTGTCGCCCGTTGCCACCGCTTGTGCCGCCAGCATCACGGCCTTCAGGCCGGAGCCGCACACGGCGTTGATGGTGAGCGCCGGGACCGACTTGTCGATGCCGCTCTTCAGCAGCGCCTGACGCGCCGGGTTCTGGCCGGCGCCTGCTGCCAGCACCTGGCCCATGATGACTTCACCGATCTGGTCGGGTGTGAGCTTGGCACGTGCCAGAACTTCTCGGATGACGATCGAGCCGAGCTCGGTGGCTGCGATGCCGGCGAGCGAGCCGCCGAACTTGCCGACGGCTGTGCGTGCGGCCGAAACGATGACGATGTCTTCCATGCTTTCTCTCCGATGGTGTAGTTGAAATGACTGTATTGCAAACAAGCTTCAGGCGGCGACCGGCGTCGTGGCTTTGGCCTTGACGTAGCGCCCTGGTGCCGGCTCGCTCGCCTTGTAGGCGCTGCCCTTGCCGTACGCCTTGGGCGCCGCGATCTGCTTGCCCGCGTGTCCCTTGAGCCATTGGGCCCAGTCGGTCCACCAGCTGCCGGGATGCTCCTGGGCGCCGGTCAGCCAATCGGCCTGCGACGCCGGCAGCTTGCCGTCTTCGCGAATCCAGTGGCTGCGCTTTTTCTTGGCCGGCGGATTGATCACGCCGGCAATGTGGCCCGACGCGCCCATAACGAAGCGCTTCTTGCCCTTCAGCAATTGGGTCGATGCATAGGCACCGCCGATCGGCACGATGTGGTCTTCACGCGAGCCGTAGATGTACACCGGCGCATCGATGGCGCCGAGGTCGATCTTCTCGCCGCACACCGTCAGCGCGCCCGGCACCTTGAGCTTGTTCTCGTGGTACGTGTTGCGCAGATACCAGACATAGAACGGCCCAGGCAAATTGGTCGCATCGCAATTCCAGTACAAAAGGTCGAACGGCGGCGGCGTTTCACCCTTCAGGTAGTTGCCGACGACGTAGTTCCAGACCAGGTCGTTCGGCCGCAAGAAGCTGAAGGTCGATGCCAGTTCGCCGCCGTCCAGCAAGCCGCCGGAGCCCATCTGCATTTCGCGAAACTTGACCATCGCCTCGTCGATGAAGATGTCGAGGATGCCGGTGTCGGTGAAGTCGAGCAGCGTGGTCAATAGCGTGACGGAAGCGGCCGGCTTTTCACCGCGTGCCGCCAGCACCGCCAGCGCCGTGCTGAGGATGGTGCCGCCGACGCAGAAGCCGAGCGTGTTGATTTGCTTGCTGCCCCCGATCTCCTGCACCAGATGGATCGCCTTGATCGCAGCGTCTTCGATGTACTGGTCCCACGTGGTGTCTCGCAGCGATTCGTCCGGATTGCGCCAGCTGATGACGAACACGCGATGGCCCTGCTCCACCGCATACCGGATGAGCGAGTTCTCGGGTTGCAGGTCGAGAATGTAGAACTTGTTGATGCAAGGCGGCACCAGCAGGAAGGGACGCTCGTAGACCTTGGCTGTCAACGGCTTGTATTCGAGCAACTGAAAGAGTTCGTTCTCGAACACCACCGCACCCTCGGTCGTCGCCACGTTGCGACCCACTTCGAAGGCCGTCTCGTCGGTCATGCTCAGATGACCCCGCTTCACATCGCCCAGCAGGTTCTTGAGGCCCTTGGCGATGCTCTCGCCCTGCGTGTCGATCGCACGCTTTTGCGCCTCGGCATTGAAGGCGAGTGAGTTGCTGGGCGACGACGCCGCCATCCATTGCTCGACCGCAAAGCGAAGGCGCGACTTGGTCTTGGCGTCGGCCTCGACCGCTTCGACCATGTTGAGCAAGGTGCGGCCGTTGAGCAGGTAGACCGCAGCCGTGAAAGACGAGACCGGGTTGCTGCCCCAGGCCTCGCCGGCAAAGCGACGATCGCTGCTGGCCGTGGTGGGTGTCATGCCGGCCTTCCACAGCTCTCCAGCCTCGGCCACGTACTGTTCCTGCAGGCTCTTCAACTTTTCAGCCGAGAAGGAAAGCTTGGGAAGATCGAAAGATGGCGCGGCACCGTTGGCACCGATCGACTGCAGAGACGTCAGTGCCTTGTCCCAGCCCTGCGTCAGCGCCTGTTGAAAGGGTGCGAAAGCATCGACCCCGTTGGCTTGTTTTTTCATGTGGTGTCTCCTGCTGCCTCGCCTGAATCGGGTGGCTTTTGAGTATGCTGCATTCGACCAGCGCTCACAACGCCGTGTTTTCGCCTAGCCCTTGTTTTCTACTCCGACAACGACAACGCCCACTCATGCACCTGGTTGTAATTGCCTGGCTCTACGTCACGATGATGATGGCCGTGGCGGAGGCCACCAACACCACCGGCACCGTGCTGGGTGCCAGCGTGACGTTCGTGCTGTACGGGCTACTTCCGGTTGGACTCATCATGTATTTCATGCTGACGCCGGCAAGGCGGCGGCGCGCCCGAGAACGAGAAATCGCAGCGCAGGAAAAGGCTCGCGAGGCGCACCGGTCGAGCAATCCGACTGGCCCCGCTGGTCATCCGACCAGCGCTCCGGCAGATGACAACCTTCCGTCAGACCTTCCAGATCAGCGCGGCGAAGCGGCCGCTGCCAGCCTCCCGCCGGTACGAGAAAAACTGTGACGAGTTGCTAACGGTGCACCAGGCATCGCTGCCGTCGTTGCCGTAGACGGCTTCCACGCCCATCGCCCGCAGCCGCTGCCGGGCCAGCGCCGGCAAATCGGCGAGCCACTTGCCGGGCACCGCGCCAGGCTCGAAGCACGACGCGGCTCCGGCGGAATGCGCTTCGAATGCGGCCTTGACCTCCGAGCCGACTTCGAAGACCTTGGGGCCGATGCAGGGGCCGAGCCAGGCGATTATTTTTGAAGCGCCGCGCTGTTGCGCATCGCCTTGCGTCCCAGCGCCCGTTGGCCCCACGTCCTTCGTGAACGTGCCGAGGGTGCGTTCCAGCACGCCCGCAGCCAGCCCGCGCCATCCGGCATGCGCCGCTGCCACGCGCTCCCCGCCTTCGTCGGTGAACAACACCGGCATGCAGTCGGCGACCATGATGGTGCAGGCGATACCCGTCCCGGTGGTAGTGCAAGCGTCCGCTGCGATGGCACCTGACCCATCGGATGTGTCTGCGTCGAGCGCAGCGACATCGGTGCCGTGCACTTGCCGCAGGAACACGGGACGAACACCGATGACCGACCGCAGCCGCGACCGGTTCTCGATAACAGCCTCCGGCGCATCGCCGACGTGCTCGCCCAGGTTCAGGCTGGCGCAAGGGCCGGTCGAGACGCCACCGGCGCGCGTGGTGCAAAGCGCCCGGACGTTGGCCGGCGCCGGCCAGTCGGGCACCAGCGGCATGAGCGGCATGAGCGGCACCAACGACTTTGACGACTGCACCGCCATCAATTCTCCGCGTCCGGACACCGTGACGGATGCGCGCGCTGGAAGGCGTCGAGCTGCATGCAGGCCTCGTAAGCCGCCGTGGTGCGCGGCAGGCCGCTCAGATCGCAATCGAAGCGCTGCGCGTTGAAGATTTGCGGCACCAGGCAACAGTCGGCCAACGTCGGCGTGTGGCCCCAGCAATACAGGGCGGCCGGCCGCTGCGCCAGCTGGCGCTCGAAAGCCTCCAGGCCGAGCCGGGTCCAGTGCCGGTACCACGCGTTCTTGGCCGCGTCGTCCAGCTTGAGGTCGCGCACCAGGTACTTCAGCACCCGCAGGTTGTTGATCGGGTGGATCTCGCAGGCGATGGTTTCCGACAGCGCCCGCACATGCGCCCGGCCGGCGGGGTCGAGCGGCATCAGCGGCGGTTCTGGATGCACCTCGTCGAGGTACTCGATGATGGCCATCGATTGCGAAAAGCGCTCGCCTTGTTCTTCGCCCGCGGCAGGTTCGTCCTCGAAAAGAGGCACCAGCATGTCGGCCGAAATCTGCGGATAAGCACCTGCCAGATGCTCACCCCTGGCGATGTGCACGGGGAGGTACTCGTAGTCGAGCCCCTTCAGGTTGAGCGCGATGCGCACCCGGTAAGAGGCGGACGAGCGGAAGTAGTTGTACAGCTTCATCATGCGCCGAGCATAGCTTCGCAGCGCCGGCGCGCGCAGGGGTAATGCGAAGGGGCGGTACCCTCTGGCACACTGCCGGTTCGGCGCGCAGCCGGCAGACAAAGGACACAACGCCATGGCATCAGAATTCGTTTTTCCACCTCCCGCGACCGTCTCGGTTCCCGTGGTGGGCCAGACCGCCCGCTTCGCGGTGCACCGCATCTATTGCGTCGGCCGAAACTACGAGGATCACGCCAAGGAAATGGGCTTCACTGGCCGCGAGCCGCCGTTCTTCTTCATGAAACCGGCCGATGCGGTGGTGGTGGTCGACGCCGGCCAGACCGGCGCCATGGCATACCCGACGCTCAGCAAGAACCTGCACCACGAAATCGAGCTGGTCGCCTGCATCGGCACCGGCGGCAAGAACATCAAGGCGGTCGATGCACACAAGCACATCTACGGCTATGCGGTCGGCCTCGACATGACGCGCCGCGACCTGCAGGGCGAGATGAAAAAGCAGGGCCGCCCCTGGGAGATCGGCAAGGCTTTCGAGCAGAGCGCACCCATCGGACCGATCGTTCCTGCGGCCGCGGCCGGCGATGTCGAAAAGGCCGAGATCTCGCTGCAGGTGAACGGCACCGACCGCCAGCGCAGCAACGTGAGCAAGCTGATCTGGAACCTGGGCGAAACCATCGAGCATCTGTCGGCGGCATGGGAGTTGCAACCGGGTGATCTGATTTTTACCGGCACGCCCGAGGGCGTCGCAGCCGTGGTCGCTGGCGACACGCTGGTCGGTGAAGTCGCCGGTCTGCCTTCGCTGACCGTCAAGATCGTTTGAGCCCACCTTTAAGACCTCGTTGCCGATGACCTTCCGCGTTCCCATCAAGCACTGTAAAAACTGCGGCACCGCGGTGGTCTATCGTCTTCCGGACGATGGCGACACCAAGGAACGTGCGGTTTGCCCCGCCTGCCACACCGTTCATTACGAGAACCCGCTCAACGTGGTCGGCACCATTCCCGTGTTGGGTGATCGCGTGCTGCTGTGCAAGCGAAACATCGAGCCGCGCTGGGGTAAGTGGACGCTGCCGGCTGGCTTCATGGAGCTGAACGAAAGCGCATCGCAAGGTGCGGCGCGCGAAACCGACGAAGAGGCCGGTGCGCATTTCGAAATGCAGGGTCTGTTCGCAGTGATGAGCGTGATACGGGTTGGCCAAGTGCACCTGTTCTATCGCGCCAAGCTGCTCGACGACGTGTTTGCTCCCGGCCACGAAACGATCGAGGCCAAGCTCTTCACCGAAGAAGAGATTCCCTGGGACGAGATCGCTTTTCGTACCGTGCGCGAAGCACTCGAATGCTTCTTTGCCGATCGCAAGCGCGGCAGCTTCGACCGGGTGCATACGATCGACATCGCCTGAAATCCATGAACCCTATTCACCGCATCGCCCGTCCCTTTTTGCGCACTCTCGGGGGCGCGTTGTTGCTCGCGGCGACGTTGAGCGCACATGCCGAAGTTGTCGGCGATGTCGACACCGCCTTCAAGCTGATCGGCCCCGATCACAAGATCGTGGTCGAGGCCTACGACGACCCAAAGGTCGCCGGCGTGACCTGTTATGTGTCGCGCGCAAAGACCGGTGGCGTCTCGGGCGCACTGGGCTTTGCCACGGACAAGGCCGAGGCGTCGATCGCGTGCCGTCAGGTCGGTCCGGTGAGCTTCAACGGCGGGCCGCTGCCACTGCGCGAAGAAGTGTTCAGCGAGCGGCTTTCGATTCTTTTCAAGCGGCTGCGCGTGGTGCGCATGGTCGACACAAAGCGCAGCGCGCTCGTGTACCTCACCTACTCCGATCTGCTCATCGACGGCTCGCCGAAGAACAGCATCACCGCGGTCGCGATCGACCGCGGTACGCCCATTCCGGTCAAGTAACGGGCCTCACGAAACGCCAAGAGACCCGAGGATGCGCCTGGCACCGGACCAGCCCCTTCGCGTCTTGTACACGGCGCTGTGGCGCTTCGCGCTCGGCACACGTGGCCAGCTGGTCGCCTCGCTGTCGCTGCTGACCACGTCTCAGCTCATCCGCCTGAGCATGCCTTTCCTGGCGGGCAAGGCCATCAACGCGCTGCAGCATGGCGAGCTGGGCATTGCAGTGCGCTGGATCGCCCTGTTGATCTTTGTCTACGTCGTTTCGTGGAGCGTGCACGGGCCGGGCCGCGTGCTGGAGCGCAACGTGGCCGTGCGCATCCGCGAGACGCTGGCCGACACGCTCTACGCCCGCATCGCAGGCGCGCCGATGACATGGCGCGACACGCACCACTCGGGCGAATTGCAGCACCGCGTGCACCAGGCGAGCCGGGCGCTGTCGGACTTCGCGCAGAACCAGTTTGTCTACCTTGCCAACGCGGTCAGCTTCGTCGGGCCGCTGGTCGCGCTGGTACTGCTGTCGCGTGTCAGCGGGTTGATCGCTTTCTTCGGCTACATGCTGGTCGGCCTGATCATCCTGCGCTTCGACCGTGCGCTGATGAAGCTGGCCCGCACAGAGAACGACGCCGACCGGCGCTATGTCGCGGCCTTGCTCGACTTCATCGGCAACGCCTCCACGGTGGTCGGCTTGCGGTTGCAGCAAGCTTCGCGCGTGCTCTTGCGGCGGCGCATGGAGGCGGTGTCGACGCCGCTCAAGCGCACTGCGCTGCTCAATGAAGGCAAGTGGGCCACCGTGGACCTGCTCGGTCTCGGACTCACCTGGGCGCTGGTGCTTATCTACGTTTGGCACGAGCGCACGCCCGGCACGGCGGTGCAGCTGGGCACCGTGTTCATGATCTACCAGTACGCACAGCAGGCCGCCGCAGTGGTCGGCTCGATGGCCGCCAACTTTCAGGGCTTTGCGCGCATGCACACCGACTACCTGAGTGCCGAGCCGATCTGGAATGCGCCCGATGCGGCGCCCGACACCGCGCATGCAATCGATGCCACGGCCAGCTGGAAGAACATGACCATCGATGGCCTGCGCTGGGACTATGCCGACACGTCGCGCGGCGGTAGCCTGCAGGATGTCGCGCTCACGCTGCGTCGCGGCGAGCGGGTTGCTCTCGTCGGCCCGAGCGGCGGCGGCAAGAGCACGCTGCTGCGCGTGCTGGCCGGGCTCTACGTGCCGCAGGACGGCAGCCTGTCGTTCGACGGTGCGGCGCGCGATTGGCCCTCATTGCGCACGCTGGCCACGTTGATCCCGCAAGAGACCGAGGTCTTCGAGGCCAGCGTGCGCGAGAACCTGACATTCGGCGAAGCGCACGACGATTCGAAGCTTCAGGCGGCCCTTCATTCGAGCGCGTTCGACGAAGTGCTCGAAGCGATGCAGGGCGACCTCGACACGATGCTGACCGAGCGTGGCTTCAACCTTTCCGGGGGCCAACGCCAGCGGTTGTGTCTGGCGCGCGGCGTGCTGGCGGCCAAGGGCAGCACGCTGCTGCTGTTGGACGAGCCAACCAGCGCGCTCGATGCCGCGACCGAGACGCGTGTGCTCGACCGCATTGCCGCGGGCTTTCCGGGTGCGTGCCTCGTCGCGTCGATCCATCGGCTCAGCGTGCTCGACCATTTCGACAGCATCGTGCTGATGGAAGCTGGCCGCGTGCGCGACTACGGCCCATGCGACGCGGTGCTGGCAC
Organism: Variovorax sp. GrIS 2.14; assembly: GCF_046115955.1. NCBI lineage: Bacteria > Pseudomonadati > Pseudomonadota > Betaproteobacteria > Burkholderiales > Comamonadaceae > Variovorax > Variovorax sp. GrIS 2.14. The sequence continues at coordinate 123,100 of NZ_JBJXIA010000004.1, read as the reverse complement.
GTCAGCCGCAACTACAAAAACTGGCGGCACACCCTAGGCCAAACCCTTAAAGTAAAAAAAGGCTACTTGTGGAACGTCCGGCATCGATTGCGTTCCAATGAGCGCCATGCACCTTTCGACCCTGATCCTTCGCGCAGCCGCGGCCGTCTTCATCGCTACCGGCCTCGTGGCCTGCGGCACCAACGTGCCGTTGAATGCGCCGCCGTCGCCCTCGCTGCCGCCGGTGCCGCAGCAGCCGCCTGTTGCTCCACCCGTCACGCCGCCGCCCAAACCGGCACCGCTCTTCGGTTCACCGGCAGCAGGCGCCACTATCGCGCGCTTCGACGGCAACAAGAGCAAAGGCCTGGACATCGCGGGCGAGTTGGGCGACCCGATCCTGGCATCGCGCGACGGCCGCGTCGTCATCGTCAGCAATGCGTTGAAGGCCTACGGCACGATGATCATCGTCAAGCACGACGACACCTACATCACCGCCTACGCGCACATCGACAAGGCGCTGGTCAAAGAGAACGACGTGGTGCGGCAAGGCCAGAAGATCGCCGAGATGGGCAAGAGCGGTACCGACCGCGTCAAGCTGCACTTCGAGATCCGGAAGCAAGGCGTCGCGGTCGATCCGGAGCCTTTCCTGAGCGGCAAACAACGCTAGGCTTCAGCGCGGCGGTGCGGACCTGAGCCAGGCGCCGTGCTCGGGTCGAAGCTCAGGCCTGCGCCGGCTCCAGCACGAAGCCGAAGTCGAGCGTGTGAAACGCGGTTGCCTGCACGCAGCCGTCGGGTGCCGTGCCCGGCGCATGACGCACGTAGTTACCGATCAACGAATTGCGCACCCCGAACACCGCATCGCTGTCGAGGTACGTATCGCCGTCGACGAACACATGCGTGATGAGCGTTTCGTAGCCCGGCGCCTTCACGATGAAATGCACGTGCGCCGGGCGCCACGGATGCCGCTTGACCGCGGCCAGCATGCGCCCCACCGGCCCATCGGTCGGAATCGGATAAGCCACCGGCAACACCGCCTTGAAGTTAAGCCGCCCTTCACCATCGGTCTTGAACACAGCTCGGCCTTGCGGGCCGGTGAGCTCCGGGCGTTGCACGTCGTAGAAGCCATCGGCGTCGGCCTCCCACACATCGACCTCGGCATGCGGAACCGCCTCACCGCCGATGCCGCGCACTGTGGCTTGGACGAAGAGCGGCTCACCGACCGCGCCGCCGGACATGTCGTCGCCCTGCTCGAGCTGCGGCGCGCCGTGCACATGAAACGGCCCGAACACCGTCGCCTCAGTGGCTTGCGGACTCTTGGAATGGTTGAGCGCCACCGTCAGCATCGACAGGCCCAGCGTGTCCGATAGCAGGATGAACTCCTGCCGTTTCTCGTCGCACTTCTGCCCCGTGGCGGTCAGGAACTGGATGCCCTCCATCCACTCGGCCTCGGTGAGCTTCACCTCGCGCGCGAAGTCGTGCAGATGGCGCACCAGCGCCGACATCACTTCCTTCAATCGCGGGTTGTCGCAGCCTGCGATGCTTTCGAGTACGGCGGTGGTGATGGTGTCTTCGTTGATGTTTCTCATGGGGAACGGTCTCCTGAAATTTCAATCAGCCGGCGCTGCGTGGGAAAGAGCGACCAGCCCCAGCGTTGCTGCGCGTAGCCCCACAAGCCCTGCTTGAAGAAAAGGGTGACCACGATGGCGAGCAGGCCGAGGCCGAGCAAATACCAAGTGCCATAGTCGCTCAAAAATTTGTTGAGCGCCCAGAAGATCACAGCGCCGACGAGCGGCCCTTCGATGCGACCGATGCCGCCGATCACCACCATGAAGATCGCGAAGGCCGACCAGTTGACGCTGAAGGCTGCATCGGGGCTGATGCGCAGATTGCCAACGAAGTACAGAGCTCCCGCCAGCCCGGCACCGAAGGCCGCCACCACATACACGGCGAGCTTCATGCGCGCCACCGGGATGCCCTGCGATTCGGCCGCCACTTCGTTGTCGCGTATCGCGAGCAATGCCAGGCCGCGCTTGCTGCGGAGGAAAAGAAAAACCAACGCGATGGCCGCCACCACGCAAGCCAGTGCCATCCAGTAGGTCACGCTTTCGCGCGTCGCTTTCTCGATACCACGCAGCGCGGTGAGCGTGGTGCCGGAGCCACCCCCCACCGCAGACACGTTTGCGAAGCTCAGGCGAAACACTTCGGCGATGACCCAGGTGCCGATTGCGAAGTAGCCGCCCGCCAGCCGGAACGCGACGTAAGACACAGGCACCGCGATGAGCCCCGCAGCGACGGCACCCAGCGGAATCGCAACAAAAGGATTGAGCCCGAGGAAATTCCCGAGCATCAGCATCACGTACCCGCCAAAACCGAAGTACGCCTGCTGGCCGATGCTCACCATGCCGCCATAGCCCGCGAGCAGGTTCCACATCATCGCGAAAATGAAGTAGCAGGCGACCTGGACGAACTCGCGCATCCAACTTGATTCGCCCCAGAACGGCAGGCTCGCCGCCAGCACGACGAGCACGGCCGCCACTACCAAAGCGGCACGGCTGGCGGCGGTACCGCGCACGACGTCGACATTCGAATCGGTCACTTGCGTCATCGGCATCATCCTCGGGTCTTCGGAAAGAGCCCCTGCGGGCGCAGCACCAGCACGAGCAGAAAAACGATGTGGCCGAACCAGATGCCCCAGCCCGGGTCGAGCCTGAAGCCGATCTGCTGCGTGATGCCGAGGATCATCGCGCCGGCCAGAGTGCCCCAAAAGGAACCCATGCCGCCGATGATCACGGCCTCGAAGGCAAAGAGCAGCAGCAGCGGGCCGTCGGAAGGCGAGACCGTCGTGCGCATGCCCTGCAACGCCCCCGCAATGGCGATCAGCACGAAGGCGATGGCCGTTGCCAGCGCGTAGACCTTCTTCGCGTTGAGGCCCATGAGTTCGGCGATCTCGCGGTCGTCCGACACCGCCCTGAAAGAACGGCCGAGCGCCGTGCGCGCGAAGAGCCACTGCAGTGCTGCGGTCGCCACCAGCGCGATCGCAAGCACGATCAGCGGCAACACGCCGAGCGACAAAGATTCGCCAAGGCGCAAGCCTTGCGTGTTGAGACCAGCCGTTTCGATGGAGCGCGGGTCGGCCGAAAACAATTCGAGCAGCATGTTCTGGATCACGATCGAGAGGCCGAAGGTCACGACCAGCGACGGCAGCGGATCTTTGCCGAGCGTGCCGTTCAACACGTAGCGCTGCAGCGCGTAGCCGAACCCGAAGGCGATCGGCAACACGGCGAGCGCTGCCACCGCCACCTGCAGCGGCGCATCTCCGAACAGCGACGTGCTCGCGATCACCGTAAAGGCGCCAAGGATGATGAAGTCGCCCTGCGCCGTGTTCGTCAGCCGCATCACGCCGAACATCAGCGACTGGCCGAGCGCGAACAGCGTGTAGAGACCGCCGAGCAGAATGCCCTGGAGGATGGTTTCGATCAATGCAGTGGCTCCACTCGCGTTACGTTTCGTGCTGCCATCACAAGCCGAAGTACGCCTGCGATATCTGTTCGCGCGTCATCGAATCGGAGCGGCCCTGCAACGACACACGCCCCTCCTGCAGACAGTAGATGCGTTGCGACACGCGTTGCGCCATCGTCACGTCCTGCTCGACGATGACCACCGTCATGCCTTCACCCGTGATGTCGGGCATGGCGGCGTAGATCTCGCGGATGACGATGGGCGCCAGGCCCAGGGACAGCTCGTCGCACAACAGCACGTCGGGGTTGCTCATGAGTGCGCGGCCCAGCGCCACCATCTGCTGCTGGCCACCCGACAACGACGTGGCAGGATGGCTGCGCTTCTCGGCCAGGATGGGAAAGAGCGCGTAAAGGCGGCTCAGGTTCCACGGCCCCTTGCGCTGTGTGAGGCCACCGATCAGCAGGTTCTCCTCGACGCTCAGGCTCGGAAACAGACGCCGGCCTTCCGGCACCATCGCGAGACCGCGCTTGACGATCTCGCCGGGGGGTAATCCGCCAATGGTTTCGCCCTTGAATCGCACCGCATCGCGCGGCGCGCGAACCAGGCCGGTCAGGCACTTGAGCAGCGTCGACTTGCCCGCACCATTGGCGCCGATGATGGCGACCAGTTCGCCTTGCGCCAGCGTGAAGTCGACACCGAACAGCGCCTGCGCATCGCCGTAGAAGGCTTGCAATCCCTGCGTCTGCAATAGAGCCGTCACGCTTCCATCCCCATGTACACACGGCGCACTTCGCCGTCGTTCATCACGGCACGCGGTTCGCCCTCGGCCAGCTTCTGTCCGAAGTTGATGACGAACAACCGGTCGGCAAGCGACAGCAGCGCATGCACCACATGCTCGATCCAGATCATGGTCATGCCACGCGACTTGATGCGCTGCAGTTCCTCGACCAGCTGCTTGGCCTCGTGCTCGGTAAGGCCGCCCGCGATCTCGTCGAGCAGCAGCAACTTGGGCCGCGTCGCCAACGCCCGCGCGAGCTCCAGCCGTTTGCGATTCAGCAGCGTCAGGCCACCCGCCGGCTTGTTGGCGTGCGGCATGAGCCCGGTCTGCTCCAGCACCTCGTGCGCCGTGTTCCAGGCTTCCCGCTCGCTTTGCTGCGCCCCGAAGCAGGCAGCGGTCACCAGGTTTTCGAACACGCTCATGTTGCCGAACGGCTGCGGCACCTGATAGCTCCGGCCGATGCCGGCCTGGCAGCGCTGATGCGGCTTGAGCCCGGTCACGTCGCGCCCCTCGTACTCGATGCGGCCGGCATCGGCCCGCGCATCGCCCGAGATCAGGTTGAACAGCGTGGTCTTCCCCGCGCCGTTCGGCCCGAGGATGCCCAGCGTTTCGCCCTCGCTCACCGACAACGTGATGTCGTCGATAACCTTGAGCGCGCCGTACGACTTGCTGACCCCGTGCAGCGCCAGAAGCGTCATCGCTCAGCTCGGCATCGGCCGCAGCGTGCCGCCGACCGGAATGCTCTTGGCTGCTTCGTCGTTGACGATGACCATCTCGTACTTGTACTTCTTGCCCTTGCCCCACTGTCCGAGCACCAGAGGTGTCTTGCTCACGTTCTTGAACGGGCCCTGACCGCCCCACTTCACCGGGCCGACCACTGAATCGATCGACGTCGCGGCCACCGCATCGCGCACGTCGGACGCCTTCTGCGACTTGGCGCGCGACAACGCATCGACCGCCACTTCGAAGAGCGCATGCGAAAAGCCGATCGGCTGCGTCCATTGCTTTTTCGTACCGGCTTCGTAAGCGTCGGCCAGCGCCTTGGCGCTCTGCTTGGTGAGGCTCGATGTGAACGGATGCGACGGGCTCCACCAGACTTCGGTCGACAGGCCATCGCCCAGATCGCCGAGCGCTTCGATGGCGCCCGGGAACAGCAGCGCTTTGCCAAGCGTAATGATCTTCGGCTTGAAACCCTGCTGTTTCGCTTGCGTCAAAAAGGTCTTGGCGTCCGGCGGAATCACCACCCCGGTGACGATCTCGACGCCGTCTTTCTTGAAGGCCGCGATCTGCGCACTGAAGTCCTGCGTGCCATTCTGGAAGCGGCCGGGGTCGGTCAGGGTGAAGCCCATCTGCGCCAGCGGTTTGGGAAAGCCGAGCTCCTTGTCGCCCCAAGCGTTGCCGTCGCCATCGTTGGGGAACAGGCCGCCGACCTTCTTGTTTGTCGCCACCGTCTTCCAGCCATTGGTGTAGGTGGCGATGACGTCCTCGAGCCCCCAGAACACGTGGTAGGTCCAGTTGAAACCTTTGGCCGGATCGCCCTTGCGCCCAAAGAACCAGGGCTGCCACGGCACCACGCTGGAGATGCAGGGCACCTCGTTCAGTTCGCACGCATCGCTCACCGGGTTGGCGGTTTCGGGCGTACCCGCGGTAAGCATGAGCGCGACCTTTTCTTTCAGGATCAGGTCGTTGGCGACTTCGCCGGCCCGGTTCGGATTCGACTGGCTGTCTTTCAGTACGATCTGCACCGCGTACTTTTTGCCGCCGACGTTGATGCCGTCCTTGAAGGCCGTCTTCATCTGGTCGATGACCCACTTGTCGGCTTCGCCGAACGGCGCGAGCGGGCCGGTCTGCGGCGACACGAACCCGATCTTTATCGTGTCGGCCGCGAACACCAGCGGCGTAGCGCCGGTGGCGGCGAGGGCCGCTGCGGCCTGGGTGAACTGTCTGCGATTGAAAGCCATGGTTGTCTCCTTCTTCGTTATGTCGTTGCACAAATTCGGTTGCTACCGGACGCCATCAGCGCGGCGGCTCGCCATCCCACGCGCGCTGCAGCAGCGCGCGAATCGCGCTGCGTTCTGCCGGGCCAAAAGGCCGCGGGTTCCAGTACGGATTGCTCACCGCCAGGTCCGCTGCGCGGTCGAGGTCTTCGGCTCGCATGCCAATGTCTTTGAGCGAGGTGGGTGCGCCGTTGTCGCGCGCCAGCGCGTACAGCCCCGCCGCCGCTGACGCGCTGCCCAGCGCCTTGGCGATTCGCGCCATTGCAATCGGCGCCGCACCGGCATTGAAGGCCAGGGCATGTGGCAGCACAACGGTGTGTACCTCCGCATGCGGGAGGTTGAAGCTGCCGCCCAGCGTGTGGCACAGCTTGTGGTGCAGCGCCATGCCCACGCTGCCGAGCACACTGCCGCACAGCCATGCGCCATAGAGCGCATCGGTGCGGGCATGGATGTCGAGCGCGTTTTTGCGGATCGACGGAAGCGCGCGTGCCATGGCTGTGATGCCTTCGACTGCCATCAGGTCCATCACCGGATTGCTGTCCTGCGCGTAGAGGCCTTCGGCTGCATGCGCGATGGCGTTGATGCCGCTGGTGACGCTCATCGCCAGCGGCAAGGTCTGCGAAAGCTCGGGGTCGTAGAGGACGGTGCGCGGCAGAACACGCGAAGTTTTGCCGGTCTTCTTCACACCGGCTTCGGTGAGGCCGTAGATCGACGTCATCTCACTGCCGGCGTAGGTCGTCGGAATGGCGAGGATCGGCAAGCCCGAATCGAGTGCGATCGCCTTGCCCAGCCCGGTGGTCGATCCGCCGCCGATGGCGACGGCGCAGTCGGCGCCGAGCCGGCGTGCCACGTCACGTGCTTCGCGCGCCGTCTCGATCGGCACGTGCATCACGGCGCGGTCGAAGATGCCAGCGGCTTGCGTGCCGAGCATGTCGGCCACGCGCTCGGCCTGCGTGCGTTGCTCGGGCGTCGACAGCACCAGCGCGCGGCGCCCGCCGAGGGCGTCGATCTCGCGCGCCAGATGCTTCATAGACCCGATGCCGAACACCACGCGCTGCGAATGGCTGGTGTAGACGAAGTCTTGCATCGGAGCTTTCACTGCGGCTTTTTTCAACGTGCGAAGTGCGGTGGAATCTGCGCGTCGATGTTGACCCATACGCTCTTGACCTGGGTGTACTCGCGCATCGCATCGAACCCCATCTCGCGCCCGTACCCGCTCTGCCCGACGCCACCGAACGGTGAGCCGGGGTTCACGCGCTTGTAGCTGTTGATCCACACCATGCCGGCGTGCAGGTCACGCGCCATGCGGTGCGCACGTTGCAAGTTGCCTGTCCACAAGCCGCTGCCCAGGCCGTAGTCGGTGCCGTTGGCGATCTCCATCGCTTCCGCCTCGTCCTTGAAGGTGAGCACGGTGACGAAGGGACCGAACACTTCTTCCTGTGCAATGCGATCGCGTGACGAACGCGCCCGCACGATGGTCGGCTCAACATAGCAACCGGCCGCCAGGTCACCGCCCGGTGCGCGGCCTCCCGCCAACACCTCGCCGCCCTGCTCGCGCGCGATGTCGACATACGCCAGCACGCGGTCTTTGTGCAGCGCGCTGGTGAGCGGGCCCATTTCGGTCGCGTCGTCGAGCGGGTTGCCGAGGCGGATCGACTGCGCCAGCGGGACGAACTTGTCGAGGAAGGCGTCGGCGATTTTCTCGTGCAGCATCAAGCGCGAACCTGCGATGCAGGCCTGCCCCTGGTTATGAAAAATTGCCCAGGCGCTGCCGTTGACGGCGGCCTGCAGGTTGGCGTCTTCGAACACGATGTTCGGGCCCTTGCCGCCGAGTTCGAGCTGCACCTTCTTGAGATTGCCAGCACTGGCTTGGACGATGCGGCGACCGGTCGCAGTGCTGCCGGTGAAGGCAATCTTGGCGATGTCCGGATGCTCGGCGATGTACTGGCCCGCCACGCTGCCGAGCCCCGGCAGCATATTGACCACGCCGGGTGGCATGCCGGCCTCGGCCATCAATTCTGCGATCTTCAAAGAGCTGAGCGGCGTGATCTCCGAGGGTTTCATCACGATGCAGTTGCCCGCAGCCAGCGCAGGCGCCATCTTCCAGCTGGTGAACATCAGTGGAAAGTTCCACGGCACGATCTGGCCGACGACGCCGACCGGCTCGCGCAGCGTGTAGTTCAGGAAGCCGGCCTCGACCGGAATCGTCTCGCCCTGGAACTTGTCGGCCATGCCACCGAAGTAGCGGAAGCACGCTGCCGTGCGCGGCACGTCGAGTTTGCGGGAGTCGCGTATCGGATGGCCGGTGTCGAGCGATTCGAGTCGCGCCAGTTCTTCGGTGTTGGCTTCGATCAGGTCGGCAAGCTTGAGCAGGATGCGTCCACGATCGGCGGCCGCCATGCGGCTCCATGCAGGGAACGCGCGCTTCGCCGCAACGACGGCCTTGTCGACGTCGGCCTTGCCGGCGAGTGCGACGTGGGCGATGGTCGAGTTGTCATGCGGGTTGAGCGTGGCCAGCGTTTCGCCGGATTCGGCATCGACGAAGCGTCCGTCGATAAAGAGCTGGTGGCGGACAGGCGTGACAAGGCCAGCCGCGGCCTGAATGTCCGCAAGAGTCATGAAAAGGTTTTCCTTGGTGCGGTCGCGATGGACCGCGTGGCTTCAGAACTGAACGGGGATCTCTGGGCTTTCGCCCTTCTGGATCTCATGGACCAGGGTGGGCGAGCCGTTCTCCCAGACCAGCAGCATCGAGCGCTTGGGGCTGTAGCCCTGGTGCCGGCAATAGGCGGGCATGGCGGACATGTCTCCCGCCTTCATGATCACGCGGGCCATCGGCTTGCCGGTGTTCTTGTCGGCGCAGTCCCAATGGATCTCATCGGTCATCTGAAAAAACCACTCGACGCGATCGTTGCCATGAATGATCGGCAGCATGTGTTCTTCGGTGGTAGGGCACATGAAGCTGTGCTTCACCACCGAGGTGAAACTCGGGTTCCACGTCACTTGTGAGCGGCTCAAGAAGCCGAACAGGCTGAACGCATGGACTTCGTTCTCGAAGCCGGGCTCTGGATGCAGCTCGGGCTGAGACTGCGAGACGTCGGCGAAGGCCCGGTTGATCGGCGCCCCACTTTCATCGCTGCGCAGATTAAGGTCGCCTTTGAGGCCGACGCAACGCTTGGCGAGTTCACGGGCTCGGGTGATCTTCGCGGTGTTGCTGCCGTTCTTGCGCCCGTAGGCGGAGCCGGTTTCCTGTGGGGCGGAGAACGGATCGAAGCTCTCGTTGGTCCAGTCGTCCAGCATCGCCTCGAAGGTGGCACGGATCTGTGCCGTCGGGAAGTTCTCCAGCATGTCGATGCCGGCGTCCTTCATGGTGCCGTTGAAACTGCCGGCGTACATGTCGACCGACTGGTAGTGGTTGACCGTGCCGAACACGTTGTCGAAGTTGACCCAGCCGTAGAAGAAGCCCCAGGCTACGTCGCGCATCAGTGCACGCAGGTAGTTGCCGGCGTCCATCGTGTGGCTCATGGGCCGGCCGTCGCGCGTCTTCCAGTTGATATGGACGAAGTATTCGTCACGCCGAAAGCCGAAGCTGCCGAGCGAAAAATTCTTGTAGCCGAGTGAAGCGTCTGGCTGCGACGCGATCACCTTGGCGAGTTCTGCGGGTGCGTTCATGTGTGTGGCTCCTCTGTCAGTGCGTTTGGCAGATATCGGCCCACTTCTCGGTCGAGAGGTCGCCCTTGCAGGTCTGCAGCACGATCACGCCGGGCTCGCCGGGCGTACGGAACTGGTAGGCGGTGCTCTTGGGCAGCAGCGCCTGATGGCCGCGCGACAACTTCATCCAGCCCATCTTCTGGCCACGGGGTTCGCCCTCGACCCTTACCGCACCGTTCTTCTCGAGGTCGGCAACGGCCTGCGCCGCGTCGAGCTTGATCAGGTGCACCTCGACCTCACCGTCCATCACCAGCGCGAACTCGTCGTGCGCACAGGTGTACCAAGGCGAAGTGCCCTCTGCGCGCAGCGTTTCGAGCACGTAGATCTGGTTCTGCCCGAACACGACTTTTTCGTAAGGCTTGCTCTTGCTCGCGATCTCGAAGCAGTTGGAAAACGCGTAGTGGCGCACGTCGTCGGAGATCGGCTCGACGTGGCCCTTTTCAAAATTCTTCAGCGATCCGAAACGGGTCTGGTAGACGGCTGCCATGGGGTGTCTCCTTTGGTCATCCTGTGGTGGTCAACGAAGCGCCATCGTGGTGCTGCGGGATGGAGGCACTCTATGAAACGGACCGGTTTTCCGGTAGGCCTTAAATGTGGCCCGCATTGTTCGGTGAATCCGGTCAATCGACAGGGTTTTCCCGGGGCTGTAACCCCCTGAAGACGCTCAGTCGAAAATCAGTTGCGCGGGCAACAAACCCTTGTCGACCATGGCTGCGTCCCATGGCGGCACGCGCGCGAAAGCTGCCACGATGTGTTCTATGAAGAGCTTGAGCTTGAACGCATTGCGCGACGTCCCGGCATAGACGGCGCTCAGCGAAAACGAAGACAACTGGTGCTGCGGCAGCACCACCTGAAGATCGCCTCGCAAGATCGCGTCGCCGGCGACGAGCGTCGGAAGGCACACGATACCGGCATGCTCCAGCGCATATTCCCGCAGCAGGTGGACGCTGTTGGTGAGCAGGCTGGCCGTCATGTACATGGTCACCTGTTCATCCGCGTGATGAAAGGTCCAGCGGTCGCGCGTGGGGTAGCCCGAATAGAGCCCGAGCGTGTGCTTGTGCAGTTCTCGCGGGCTCTCCGGCGTGCCGCGCGAACGCAGGTAGTCGGGCGTCGCGCAGAACACGCGACGCACAGGAAAGAGCGGACGCGACACGAGATCGGTCGACGCCGCCGGAAAAATTTGCAGCGCGCAATCGACACCCGCCTTGACCGGATCCACAACGGCGTCGCTGACGATCAGCTCCAGATGAATGTCTGGATAACTCACCTGGAATTCGCGAAGCAAAGACGCGAAGTGACCCAGTACGAAGCCGGTGAGCGCATGCACGCGCAAGGTGCCCACCGGCCCGCTCTTGGCGTCACGCATCTGGTCGATGACGTCGTTCGCCCGTCCAACAAGTTCGGTGCAGTCGCGCAAGAAAGCCTGGCCCACATCGCTGAGCCGGACGACTCGTGTGCTCCGATGAAAGAGCGGTGCGCCGACATGGTCTTCGAGTTGCCTCACGCGGGCGGTGACGACCGAACGCGCGACGCGCATTTGTCGGGCGGCCTCGGCGAAGCTCTGTGTTTCGGCGACGCGGACGAATGTCTCTATGTTTTCTAGGCGGTCCATGCGCGGGAGGGTAACGCGTGTCGTGCGTTCGGTTTTGCGGCCACAGCTTTGCCCGCTTCAATCGAGACGCCGGTTTGGTCAGCTTGTGGAAGGGTTCGGCCGTGCAGCATGGCGCACACATGAAAAATGCCCCGCGCCTTGGCCTGTCTCGCGCCGCAATGAAGCGGCTCGTAGGCCTCACCCTGATCCTCGCCGGCATGGGCCTGCTGATCGAAGGCGTGCGCGCCGTGCTCCTTCAGTAACGGCTTGCGTCGAGGTCTGCATGTACGGCTGGCGTCGCCGCTGCACCCACCGGTCTGGCTGCTAGGTCGTCTTCTCGATCCGCCCACCCAGATACGCCGCCCGCACTTCGTCGTTCGACCACAGCTCCGCCGGCTTGCCTGACACCGCCAGTCGTCCGGTCTCCAGCACGTAACCGCGATCGGCCACCGACAGCGCCATGCGCGCGTTCTGCTCGACCAACAGCACTGTGGTACCACGCCGGCGGATCTCGCCGATGATCGAAAACACCTTTTGCACGATGACGGGCGCGAGTCCCAACGAAGGCTCGTCGAGCAGCAGCAAGCGCGGCTTGGCCATGAGGCCACGCGCCACGGCGACCATCTGCTGCTGTCCACCCGACAGCATCCAGCCGAGCGAATCGGCAAACGGTCGGATGTCGGGAAAAAGGTCGAACATCTCGTCGGATTCGCGGATCAGTTCAGCCTTGGCGATACGCCCGCGGTTCGACGCGCCCAGCATGATGTTCTCGCGCGCGGTGAGTCCCGGGAACAAGCGTCGCCCCTCGGGCACATGGGCGATGCCGAGCTTGACGATGGTTTCCGGTCCGAGCCCGGCAATCGACTTGCCATCGAACAGCACCTCGCCGCTGGAGGGTTTGTTGAGCCCGGAGATCGCGCGCAGCGTGGTCGACTTGCCGGCCCCGTTGGCACCCAGCAGCGTGACGACTTCGCCGCTCTCGATCGACAGCGAGAGGCCGCGCAGCGCCTCGATCTCGCCGTAGCGGACGTTCAGCCCTTCAAGTGAAAGCAGGGGCATCGGGTTCCGTTCCGAGGTAGGCCGCGATGACGTCGGGCTGACGCAGCACGTCGGCCGCCACGCCATCGGCGATGCGGCGACCGAAGTTGAGCACGGTAATGCTTTCTGCGACCTCGGTCACCAGAGTCATGTCGTGATCGATGATCAAAATGGTCAGGCCCTTCGCGGCGATGCGTTTCAACAGATCGCGCAGACCTAGCTTTTCCGTCGAGTTGAGCCCGGCCGCAGGCTCGTCGAGCAGCAGCAACGTCGGGTTGCCGGCCAACGCCCGGGCAATCTCGATAAGACGTTGGTGCCCGTATGAAAAGCCGGTCACCAGTTCGTGTGCGCGCGCTTCGAGCCCGACGAATGCGAGCGCCGCGCGAGCGCGCTCGACCAGCGCCGCGTGACCCGAAGCAATCTGATTGCCGGGCTGCTCGGCCCCGATGATCACGTTCTCCAGGGCCGTCATCGAGCGAAAGAGCCGAATGTTCTGGAAGGTGCGACCCAGCCCCGCGACCGTGCGCGCGTGAGGCGGAAGCGCCGTCACGTCGCGACCGCCGAGCAACACGCGACCCGAGGTCGCGGTGTAGATGCCCGACAGCACGTTGAGCGTGGTGGTCTTGCCCGAGCCGTTGGGTCCGATCAATGCATGAACCTGCCCACGCCGCACCGAAAACGAAATGCCATCGACCGCCTTCACGCCGCCAAAGTGCTTGCAGAGGTCTCGTACTTCGAGCGCCATCGGCGCGGCGTCGGCGCTGGCCGCATAGGCCGGCGCCAGCATCAGCTCGGCCGGCGCTCCGGCGAACGGCGGCGGTGCCAGCCAGCGGCGCACACGGTTCTGCACGAAGCCCCAGATGCCGTCGGGCATGTAGCGAATGATGAGGATGATCGAGAGACCGTAGATCGCCAGGTACAGCCCCGGCACGCTCTTCAAAAAGCGCAGGCTCTCAGGCAGCACGATCAATAGGCCCGTGCCGATGAGCGCGCCGACCGGTGCCGCGACGCCACCGAGCAGCGTCATCGTGATGAAGACGATCGACTCGGCAAAGCTGAACTGGTCGGGACTCACGTAAGCGAAGCCGCCGGCAAACAGGCCACCGCCGATGCCGCCGAGCACGGCCGACAGCGCGAAGGCGGCGACCTTCACCTTGTAGACGTTGATGCCCGCGACGCCGGCGGCCAGTTCGTTGTCGCGCACCGCGCGCATCGAGCGGCCGAGCGGTGTTTGCGGCAGCCGCCACACCAGGTAGCCGATGACCGCGACCGCGAATACACAAACGCCGAGAAACGCCTGCGACGACTGGAACAGCAGCGGCCGCTGAATGCGCCCGACGCCATCGGGCCCGTGCGTCACCGGAATCCAGTTGACCATGATGAGCGTCACGATCTGCTGGAAGCTGATGGTCACCATCGCGAGGTAGTGACCGCCCAGCTTGAGCGTGGTCATGCCGAGCAAGGCACCCATTACCAGCGCGATGCCCGCGCCCATTGCCAGCGCAAGCCAGAAGTTCATGTGCAGGTCCGCGGTGCCGAGCCCGACCGCGTACGCGCCGAACCCGAAGAACGCCGCCTGCGCCAGATTGATTTGCCCACAGAGCCCGAGCACCACCGTCAGCCCGAACACCGCGATGGCGAAGGTCGATGTCTGCACCAGGATGTGGACCGTGTAGTCCTGCATCGGCACCAGCGTGACGACTGCCACCGCTGCCGCCGCCAGGGCCGCGAAGCCCAGGGTACCCAACGTCTGCCGTGTGCTCGCCACGGCTATGCTTTCTCGGCCACGCGCTCGCCGAAGATGCCCTGCGGTCGAAAGATGAGGAACGCGACGAGCACCAGAAACGCGAAGCCGTCCTTGTACGGAACCGAGATGTAGGCGGCACCGAAAGTCTCGATCACGCCGAGCGCGAGCCCGCCGATGATCGCGCCCTTGACGTCACCGAAGCCGCCGATGATGGTGGCCGCAAAGGCCTTCAGCGCGATGGTGGAGCCCATCTGGATCGACACGAAAAGAATCGGCGCCACCAGAATGCCCGCCACGCCACCGAGCAGCGCCGAGTACACGAAGGTGAGCATGATCATCGCGGACACCGGGATGCCGAGCAACGACGCCATCTCCTTGTCTTGCGAGGTCGCCTGCAGTTTTTTGCCGAGCATGGTGCGCTCGAAAAACCAGAAGTTGAAGGCGACCAGAACCAGCGTCACCACCATGATGAGCAGGTACTGGCTGTCGAGGTACACCGGGCCGATCTGCAGCCCCGGCGTTTCGAACCAGCCTTCCAGCACCTGCGGTTGCGGCCCGTACAGCGCGAGTACCGAGTTGGACAGGAAGATGGACGCGCCGATCGTTGCGATGATCACCGGCAAAAACGTGCGGTTGCGCAGCGGGTAATACACGCCGAGGTTGAACACCGCACCGAGCAGCGCCATGCCGGTGAGCGCCGCGAGAAAGGCCCAGCCGTACGGCCACTTGAGGTCGACGGCGAAGACGACCATGAGGTACGCGCCGACCATCGAGAACTCGCCCTGGGCGAAGTTGACGACGTTGGTCGCGCGAAAGATCAAGACGAAGCCGAGAGCGACCAGCGCGTACACCGCGCCGATGCCCAAGCCCGTGAAGAAGAGCTGAAGGGCGAGATCCATCGCGGATCAGGTGCCCGACTCGACGTGCTTGTCGAAGACGATGTTGCCCTTGTCGTTCTTCACGATGTTGTAGCCGTGCAGGCCGTCGCCGTTGGCGTCGAAGTTGTACTCGCCCTCGGCGCCGGCGTGTTTGCGGATCGCCAGGATGGCCTCGCGCACGGCGACGGGATCGGTCTTGCCGGCTTTGTTGATCGCCATGCACAGCACGGTGATGGCGTCGTAGGTCCATGACGACTGGTTGTCGGGCGCGACCTTGGCGACATCGCGGTAGGCCTTGCCAAAAGCCTTGGAGGCCGGGCTCGACTCCTCGGCGTAGTCCGCCACGCCGTACGTGCCGTAGAGCGCCGGGCCGGCGAGCTTCAAGGCCGTGATGTTCACGATCGATGGCGAGCCGATGTAGGGAATGGTCACGCCGAGTTGGCGCAGTTGCCGGGCGAACACGCCGAGGTCGTTTTCGAACGTGAAGTAGGAGCCGAGGATGTCGGCGCCCGACTGCTTGATGGCGAGCACCACCGGCGTGAAGTCCTGGCTCTGGTTGGCGTAGCCCTGATCGAGCGCGATGGTCGTGCCTTCGTGTTTGGCCAGGCCTGCCGTCAGCGCCTTGCCGCCCGCCGTGCCAAAAGCGTCCGTCGAATGCACGATCGCCCACTTTTTCTTGCCGAGCGTCTTGACGCCGTATTCGGCGATGACGCTGCCCGAGTACGAGTCGTTGGGACGAAAGCGAAACAGCCACTGGTTGCCCATGTGCGTGAGCGTCGGGTCGGTGCCGCCGATCATCACCGGCTTGCCGATCTTCATCACGTCGGGTGCCATCGCGTGGACTTGCGTCGAACGAATCGAGCCGAGGAAGCCGACGATATCGGTCTGCGAGGCCAGCTTGGAGAATGCGAGCACGATGCCCGGATTGGTGGTCTGGTCGTCTTCGACGATCAGTTCGACCTGCTTGCCAAGCACGCCGCCTGCCTTGTTCACAGCTTCGATCGCGAGCTTGGCCCCGATCTGTGCATACCTGCCCGACTCAGCGGCCGGACCGGTCACCGGCGCGCACATGCCGATCTTGATGGTGGCACCCTGCGCCCACGCCTGACCCATGAAGCCGGGCAATGCAATGCTCGCGGTGACAGCACCGGAAAGAGCCCCTGAAAATTTGCGGCGGGAAATGCCGGAGGTGTGGCGGATGGTCATGACGTCCTATGGGTGTGCGGCACCGCTGTATCGCGGCATCGTTGTCTCAACGGGCAATGTATTTCAGCGCCCGGCAAAACCGACCGAGGGTATTCATCCATGACCGGCACTACGTTGCGTGATGTCGGTGTCGAAGCTCGCTGGCGCGGCGTCCGCTATCGGTCCGTCAGGACGGCCACATCGACTGGTCGTCGGCTGCCGAATTCCAGAACTTCCACCACGGCCGCGCAATCGGCGGCTTCTCGGGCGGCAGTTGTTGCATCTGGCTCGCCCGCAGGCGTCGCCTACGTTCGACTTCCAGTGCATGCGCGATGCCAAAGGCTTCTCGGTCACCACGTGCCGCCTGCGCACGCCAGCTCGCAGCGAGGCTCGCGAGTGCATCGTCATCGATGTGGGCGAGTTGCGGCGGTGTCGGCACGGTGGTCATGTGGCGTCGAAGATAACGCACTAACGCGATGGCGAACCGGTGGTCATCCCTGAATCCCCACTTTGTTACGGTCCCTTCAGCAGAACGGCATCTTTTCTGACACGGGTTTGTAGCGGGGTCACTGCCTGCGGCTTTTCCGGAACCATGCTTTGACCTGGACTAGGCCGAAAGCGATAGGCCCATACACGTTCTTTCCGACAAGCGCAGGCACGTCGTATCGACGTCCGCGAATGCCTCGACATCTACCGGTCGGCACATATCTATTCGCCACATAAACAAGCTCGCAAACCTTCGTTCGCCGAACGGTGCGCCAGCCCTAGAGTCCGCTGCCTGTCCATCTGCCTCTTGCTGCTGTAATCCTCATGCTGTCCTTCTCCAATCCGCTCGCTACGCGTCGCCCTTCCTGCGTTTTTCGCACGAGTGCGCTGCTCGTTTCACTGCTGCTGGCCGGCATCGCGCATGCCGCCGATCTCAGCGTTGGCTTCATGCCGGGGCCGTATCGCGATGCGTTCACAAAGGGCATCGAGCCGGTGCTCAAGAAGAAGGGCTACACCATCAAGTACGTGGAGTTCAGCCAGGGCGCGCGGCTTCGACATCGTGCCGGTCGGCCTGACCATCACCGCACCTCTGGGCTTCTATTCACGCAAGATCAAGTCGATCGATGCATTGCCTGAAGGCGCCACGGTTGGCATCCAGAACGACCCATCGAACGGCAACCGCGCTTTGCTGTTGTTGCAAGAAGCCAAGCTCATCACGCTTAAGCCCGAGGCGGTAAAGAACAACACGGCCACGCCGCTCGATGTCGTCACCAACCCCAGGAAGCTCAAGCTCGTCGCGCTCGATGCGGCGCAATTGCCCCGCTCGCTCGACGACCTGACCATCGCGTCCATCAACAACGACTACGCCGAGAAAGCCGGACTCACGCTCGCCAAAGACGGCGTGATCAAGGAGTCGCCCAAGGGCCCCTACGCGAACATCATCGCGGTGCGGCGCGTCGACAAAGACAAGCCCTGGGCGCAGCAGTTGGTGAAGGCTTATCACTCGGCTGAAGTGAAGAGCTTCATCGAGACGAAATTCAACGGCGCGCTCGTACCGGCTTTCTGAACGAACTGCCACGCGGCAGGGGCCGGCCACTAGGAGACTGCCGGCGTCACGCCACCTTCGGACAGGCGCAGCACGGCTCGCTGCATGTGACGCGTGGCCATGCGCCGCGCACGTGCGCTGTCGTGGTCGGCGATCGCCTTCACGATGTCCGCGTGCTCGGCCCGAACGGCATTGGCAAAGTCCGACCTCCGCGCCTCGTTCGCACGCGTCACTCGCATCGCGTCACGAAGGTATTGCTCGATAAAGCCGATGAACAATTCGAACTGCGGATTGCCGGTCGCCTCGGCGATTTTTCGATGGAAGAGCAGGTCCTCGGCCACGCCGTCGGCTCCGGCTGCGGTGGCGGCGTCGAGCGCCTTCAACGCCGTGCGCAGTGCCCGCATCTGGGCCGGAGTTGCACGCTCGGCAGCCAGTGCCGCCATCTCCCCTTCGAGCGCACGACGAACCTCGACGACCTGAACGACGGACAAGGGAGACGTCAGCACGCGCGAATCGAACACCAGCGGCTGGGTCACCGACGGCGGCTGAACGAATGCGCCAGAGCCCTGGCGCGAGCGCAACAGCCCGCGCAAGCGGAGCTGGTGCAGCGCCTCTCGCACCACGCTGCGGGAAACGCCATGGGCATCCGCAAGCTGGGCTTCGGTCGGCAAACGATCGCCTGGGCGCAGTTTGCCCGTTTCGATCTGCGTAGCGAGGATCGAGGCCAGCCGATCCGACAACCGCTCGACCGCCAGCAAGCTGGTCGGCGCGGGGACTGCTGACAGGGTCATCGTGCGGACGAGGCTGTCGGTCTGCCGGCGGCGCGCGCGTTGAGATAGACCGCGTAGAGCGAGGTGGTCGCGCAAATGAAAAGCCGGTTCAGTTTGGTGCCACCGAAGCAGACGTTCGCTACGGCTTCAGGCAATCGGATCTTGCCAAGGAGCGTTCCGTCGCTCGCATAGCAGTGCACGCCATCGCCGGCGCTCGTCCAGAGGTTCCCTTGTGTGTCCAGGCGAAAGCCGTCGAACAGTCCGGCGCTGGACTCGGCGAATACTTCGCCGCCGCTCAGGCTGCGCGCGTCGTCACCGACCCGAAACCGACGAATGTGCATCGGCCCGTCAGCGATGTGCGTGGCACCGGTGTCGGCAATGTAGAGCAGGCTTTCGTCGGGCGAAAAAGCCAGGCCGTTGGGCTGCACGAAGCCGCCGGCCACTCGCTCGACCGCGCCACCGTCTGCGCCGACGCGATAGACCGCGCACTCTCCGGTCTCGCTGGTCGCCGCATCGCCTTCGTAGTCACTGTCGATGCCATAGCTCGGGTCGCTGAACCAGACGCTGCCGTCCGACTTGACCACCACGTCGTTCGGTGAGTTGAGGCGCTTGCCTTCGTAGGCGGAAGCGAGCACGGTACGGCTTCCGTCGTGTTCGGTGCGCGACACGCAGCGCCCGCGGTGCTCGCAAGACACAAGGCGGCCCTGGAGATCGACCGTATGGCCGTTGGTGTTGAGCGCCGGCTGCCGGAACACCGACGCCGAGCCGTCCGTGTCGTCGAAGCGCAGCATGCGGTCGTTCGGAATGTCCGACCACACCAGATAGCGCCCCGCCGCGAACCACGCCGGCCCTTCGGCCCAGCGGCATCCCGTGTAGAGCTTGTCGACGTGGACATTTGGGAACACGAGTTGCCGGAAGCGCGCGTCGATCACTTCGAAATCGGGATCCAGCTTGATGGTCATGTCTCGCCCTCTCGTCGGTTGAACGGCTTCCTGCTCGCGATCATTCACTCGGAGTGACGGCGTCCACGCCCATAGACGAGCAGCATCGCGATGATGACCACGCCATAGATCACCTGACGGCCCATCTCCGGAATCTGCATCACCGACAGGATCGATTGCAGCAGGGTGATCATCACCACGCCGACGACGGTGCCGAGGTAGGAGCCTCGTCCACCCAATATGTTGGTGCCGCCCAGCACCACCGCTGCGATGGCAGGTAACTGGTAGGCGTCGCCCATCGCCTGGTAAGCCTTGGTCGAATAGCCGGTGAGCAGTACACCGGCCGCGGCCGAGCATGCCCCGGCGATGACGAAGCACAGCAGGGTGACTCGTCGCGTGTCGATGCCGGACAGGTAGGCCGCGCGTTCGCGGTTTCCGACGGCATAGATCGAGCGGCCCAGCGTCGTGCGGTGCAGCAGGAACATGGTCGCAGCGCCGACGACAGCCCACACCAGCAACGCATTCGGCAAGCCGAACACCAGCCGCCCGGTCGCCAGTTCGTGCATCGCAGGGGTCGCCCGGTCTTGCGGCGCAAAGCCACCGGTCTGCAGCACGATCAGGCCCTGGGCGACGGCGTTGATGCCCAGAGTGAAGATCATCGAGGGCACCCGCAGGTACGCCACGCCGATGCCATTGAGCAAGCCCAGCATCGCGCCGCATCCGATGCCGAAAGGAATAGCCAGCAACGCGCCGGTGTCGCCCCACCAGCCTGCCGCGGCAGTCGACATCATGCCGCCCACCGTGACGACCCACGGCACCGAAAGATCGATACCACCCAGCAGGATGACGAGCATCGCGCCGGTCGCGACCACGCCAAGGAAGGAGGCGATCTGCAATTGCAGCAACAGATAGTCGGCCGAGAGAAAGTTGCGGGAATACAGGCTGCCGATCAGCAGGAGGCCGAGCGTGCACAGCGCGCCCGCCACCACCGGCAGATGGCCTGAATCGCGAAGTCGCAGCACGAGGGTCGTCATACGCGCGTCATCTGAACATGTCGAGCCGGTTGTCGAGCCTGAGCAGGCGGAGCGAACCGAGGCTGACCGCCACCAGCAGGATCACGCCCTGAAACAACGGCTGCCACAACGGCTCGAGGTCGAAAACGAAAAGCAGGTCACCGATGGTGCGAAGCGTGAAGGCGCCGAAGATCGATCCGATGGCGCTGCCGGCGCCTCCCGACAGCACCGTGCCGCCGATCACGACGGCGGCGATCGCATTGAGCGTGTAGACGCCGCCGATGGCCGCCGACGCTTCGCCCGAGAAGGTGACGAAGGTCAGCAGCAGACCCCCCACGGCGGCCAGAAAGCCGGCCAGCGTGTACGCGACGATCCTTGCCCGGCCGATTGCAACGCCGGACATGTAGGTCGCGGCTTCCGACGACCCGATGGCCAGCGCAGCGCGGCCGACGACCGAGCGGCTGTACGGGACCCACACCAGCAGCACCACGGCGAGCAGCACGACCAGCATCGTCGGCACACCGCCAGGCAACGCACCGGTGAGCGCCTCGGCGAGATCGGCCTGCACGTCGCCACCGGGTACCGGCCGTAGGCCGAGGGAGAAGCCGAAATAGATGATGCCGGTGGCCAGCGTCGTGATGATCGGCTGCAGCCTTCCGTAGACGATGATCGCGCCGTTCACGAAGCCGCAGGCAGCCCCTGCCGCCAGCACTGCAATCACGCCGACGGCCGCCTGCAACGGCGTACCGACCACCAAATGCGACGCGAGGCAATTCGCCAGCACGAACACCATGCCGACCGAGAGGTCGATGCCTCCCGTCAGGACCACGAGCGTCTGGGCCATCGCGACGATGGCCAGCAGCACGCCCTTGTTCGACGCCGTCGTCAAAACAGGCACCGTCCATCCGACCTGGTGCTTGGCAATGTAGAGCGCGAAAATCACGACGAACAAGGCCACTGCGATCAGCGTGGCACGGTGTTCGCGCAGACGGTAGTACGCGTCGGAGTGCATCAGGCGGTCTCGGCCTCGAGGTTGAGTGCGCTCGACACCAGCGCGTGTTCGGTGAGTTCGGCGCCGGCCAGCCAGCGCACGATGCGCCCGTCGAAGAACACCGCGACCCGATCGCAGCAGCCGATGAGCTCCGCATAGTCCGTGGAATACAACATGACCGCGGCGCCCGCGGCGGCGAGTTCGCGCAGCAGCGCGTAGATCTCCTGCTTGGTACCGACGTCGATGCCGCGAGTCGGGTCGCTGAGCAACAAGACGCGCGGCGCGTTCATCAACCACTTGCCGATGACGACCTTCTGCTGGTTGCCACCCGACAGCGTGCCGACGGGCACGCGCACGTTCGACACCTTGATCGACAGCCGTCGCACCATCTCCGCCACGGCTTTGTCCTCGACCGCGGTCGCGACCACACCCATGCGGCTCAGGCGATCGAGCGCCGCGAAGCTGAGGTTGTCGTTGACCGACATGGGCAGCATCAGCCCGTCGGTCTTGCGGTCTTCGGGCACCAGGGCGATGCCCACCTCGGTGCTCTTGGCGTGTCGGGGATTGCGGACCTTGACCGGCCGGCCCTCCAGCAAGAGTTCGCCGGCCGCACCGCGCAACACGCCGAACAGGGCCAGGAACAACTCGCGCTGCCCCTGACCATCCAGGCCGCCGAGGCCCACGATCTCGCCAGGCCGCACGGCGATGTCGATGTCGTGAAGACGGCCGTTCCACGACAGGCCGCGTACCTCGAGCGCCGGCGTGCCGGAGGGGTCGCAAGGTGCGGGCTTGGGGGGGTACGCATGCGCGATGTCGCGCCCGATCATCATTTCCACGGTCTGCGCATCGCTCTGCGTCCCGGCCGCGAAGGTGGCCACGTGGCTGCCGTTGCGAAACACGGAACAGTCGTCAGCAAGTTCCTTGATCTCGTTCATGCGGTGCGAGATGTAGACGATCGCCATGCCTTCGCTGCGCAGCCGATTGAGCAGCGTGAACACGCGCTTCACGTCGGCCGCGGTCAGCGCCGAAGTGGCTTCGTCGAGGATCAGGATCTTCGGTTCGCGCGCCAGGGCTTTCGCGATCTCGACCATTTGCCGACGGGAGAGCGTGAGGCTCTCCACCGGCGCGAGCGGATGGATGTCTTCGGCACCCGCTCGCGCCAATGCGGCTTCGGCCACGCGACGTTGTGCCTTGCGATCGACCAGGCCGAAGCGCGTGGGTGGATCGGTGATGCAGATGTTGTCTGCCACGCTCAGATCGGGCATGAGCGACAGTTCCTGAAAGATGCAGGCGATGCCGGCGCGCACCGCCTGCTGCGGGTGCGCGAACCGACGCTCCACGCCTTCGAGGACGATCCGGCCTTCGTCCGGCTGGACTACTCCGGACATGACCTTGATCAGTGTCGACTTGCCCGCACCGTTCTCGCCCAGCAATGCATGAATGCGCCCAGGCGCGACGGCAAAGCTGGCGTGCTCGAGCGCACGCACGCCGCCGTAGCGCTTGGCCACGTCGATAAGTTGCAGGATCGGCTCCACGGCGTCGAGTGCGCGGTGTGGCCTAGTTATTCTTCTCGTCCTTGGACATGATGTCCGTGGCCTTCAGGTTCACACCGCAGTCGGGGAACTCGTTGGTAGTGAAGAAGTTATCGCTCAGGTCGGGGTAGTAGGTCTCGCCCGCCTTGAAGTTCGGATGGCTGGTCTGCGGAATCGGCACCGAGATCAACTGCGGCATGACCTTGCCCTGCAGGGCCGCCACGGCGGCTTTCATAGAGATCGCGACCAGTCCGGGAGACTGGCCGATCGATGCGCACAGCAAGCCGTCTTTCGCATTGGCGACGCACAGTTTGCGAAAACCGTTCTCGTCGGCACCCGACACCGGGATCATCGGATGCTTCGCGTCGATGAGCGCACGCACGGCACCCGTGGAGCCGGCCTGCACGAACATCGCGTCGAACTTCTTGTGCACGGACACGGCATCCGCGACCGCCTTCTGCGCTGTTCCGTCGTCCCAGTTGCCGACGACCTCTATGATTTCGAACTTGTTGCCCGGCGCCTCGACGGACTTCCTGAACCCGAGGTGACGGTCTCGGTCGACCGAGTTGCCCGGCAGGCCGCGCACTTCCAACAGCTTTCCTGTCTTGCCTTTCAGGTTCTTCAGCAGCCAATCGCCAGACTGCGACCCAATCGAGGTCTGGTCCTCGTTGACCATCATGACCTGGTCGGAATCGAGCACGTTATCGAACGGCACGATCACCACGCCCGCCGCGTTGGCACGCTTGATTACCGGACCGAAGGCCGACGGGTTGACCGCCAGCGTGATGATCGCGTCGTAGCCGGAGTTGATGAAGTTGTCCATCGCCGCGATCTGGGCCGCCACGTCCGTGCCCGTCGACACGATCTTGAACTCCTTGACCTGCGACTTCATGTCGGGCGTCGCGGCATAAGCCTTCGCCATCTTGATCATCTGGATGCGCCAGGTATTGCCTACGAAGCCGTTGGCCAGCGCGATGCGATAAGGCCCCTTCTTGGCAGGCCACTGGAAGTATTTGGTGCTGGCGTCCCAAGGCTTGAAGCAACCGGGGTTTTCGCCGGGGCCACTGACCACGGCAGGACCTGCGGCAAACGCTGCGGTAGATGCCACGAGTGCCGCCGTCGCGGCGATGCGAGTGAGGAAGGTCATTTTTGTCTCCTGTTATTTTTGAAAGACTGCTCGAGGCAAACCAACGCTCACACGGTCGCAACCGGGCAGTGCCAGCCCGTCAAGTCGTCCATTGAGCAGGTTGGCAGGTCATCATACAAATCCCGGAGTGAAACGATTGAGGACTAACCCTCGCCTCTATCGATTAGCGCAAAAAGGCGTTCGCTATTGATCCGGCGGTCGCCGTCATCATCAATCGCGCGAAGCTGACCACCTTGTCAGCTACCAGCTCGCAGGCCTTCACTGCGGCGGCATCCACAGTGGCACCGTCGTTTGCAAAAGGGCGTGACGCGTTGTTGACCGCGGCACCCAAAGGCGTTGGCCAACCGCGCAAGGAATGCACGATGGAGTGCAGCCAAGCGTCTCTGCACGAGCCAGGGCGAGTCGAAGCGCACGCTCCGAGGTCGAGCCCGGTCTTAGTGCGCCACGAAAAGTAGCGCAGTCAGCAGCTCAGCGGCACAGCGACCATGGCTACCGACGGACAGCAACCGCAGCCCGTACCGCAAGGACGGACTGCTCAGGGTGGCGATAGGGGCCATGCGTTTGAAGCGACAGCACCGAGCGCTTGATTCCGCGCACCAAGTGACGTCCGACTTCCGCTTGCGACTGGCCGCGGTCGTTCGCCCGCAACTACGGCAATGTCCAACTCAAAAGTACCGCGAGGGCGATCCCTCCCATCAGCAAAATGACCGGACGCGCCCATACGTTTCGCTTCGTCTTGCCGACGGGCGTCGGCGTCTTCTCAAGGGTGCTGTATTCAGTGTTCATGGAAGAATCCTAGCTGCCTTCGGCGACCATGGCTGTGCGCCACAGCCGGAGACATAGTGCGACTTTCGCCATGCCGGGCCACCTTTCAGGTTGGCCGTCGGATCTGGACAGTAAGCCGCGACAGCCGAGCGAAGAGCGGCAAACCTGGGTGGTGGGTCGCCCTACCCTGTAATGACAGGCTTGAGCGCTTCCATCTCAGCCACCATGAAGTCGAAGAAGGCACTCACACGAGCCGTCTTCCGTATCTCCGGCATCGCCAACAGCCGCCAGTCCCGCGATAACTCAGCGACCGGTCCGAGCACGCGGACCAACTCCGCTTCCGAGTCGCCCAACGCCGTCGGCAACGGGCCGATGCCCACGCCCGCCTTCACCGACAGCAGCAGGCCGAGCACGCTGTCGTTGCGTGCCACCACGGTGGCATCGGGTGCTACCTGGCGCAGCCACTGGCTCGCGCGGTGGGCCGCCATCGATTCCTCGAATGCCACGATCGGGTGAGCAGAAAGCTCTTGGACACTCGACGGCTTTCCGTGTCGCGCCACGTAGTTCTTGCTGGCATAGACGGCCCACAGCGAGTCGCCCACCTTGCGCCCCACCAGCACGCCATCGTCGGTGTCCCCGGACCGCAGTGCGACATCGGCGCCGCCGGCACGCAGGTCGATGTACTTGTCGCTCATCACGAACTCGACGTGCAAGCCGGGGTGCTGCGCACTGAAGCGGTCGAGCAGGCCTGATCGCGTCAGGCGATTGACCAGCGGCTCCGGGCAGGTGAGCCGGATCGCACCTGCCGCATTGCTCCTGGAGACAGAGAGCGCCTGCTCGAAGGCCTGCACGGCGCACTCGACTTGCTGCGCCGCCTCGAGCATCTCGGTACCGAAGTCGGTGAGCCGGTAGCCGCTGGTGTGACGCTGAACCAGGGCGCGCCCGATATGTCGCTCCAGCGCGGTCAGTCGCCGCTGAACGGTCGATTGGTCGACTTCCAAAGCCCGGCCCGCGGCAAGGGTGCTGCCGTGCCGGGCCACCGCCACCAGGTACTTCAGGTCATTCCAGTCGAGCATGCTCAGTTATGCACTACTGCGGCCCCGTTCTGCAAGTCTGCGCCTTGTGGCGGGCTGGTTGCATGCTTACGCTGAGTCTCCGAATCACATCGCCGCAACCATGAAGACACACGCCCTCGCGACTGGCTTAGTGCATCGCAGCACGAACGGCCTGAACAGCTTTATGCCAAGGCGCAGCGTGCTGATCGCCGTCGCCACCGCCGCCGCCACGCTCGTCAGCCCGTTCGGCTTCGCGCAAACCCCGTCGACACCCAGGCGCGAGCGGCTTCGAATCATTTGCACCGGCCCCGCAGGCAGCGTGCCGGACACCATCGCGCGTCGCTTCGCCGAAGAACTCACGGGGGTGTTCGCGCAGCAGGTCGTCGTCGACAACCGCGCGGGTGCGGCGGGGCAAATCGCGGTGCAGGCACTCAAGTCGGCACCACCCGATGGCTCGACCTGGCTGCTTGGTCAGGGCGCGCTCGCCAGCCTCTACCCCACGCTCTACGAGAAGCTCGGCTACGAACCTGCGCGCGATCTTCGGCCGGTTTCGCTTGCCGCGGAAATGAACCTCGGCGTGGTCGTTGGCCCGGCAGTGCCGGCCGATGTCGACAGCATCGCATCGCTGATCGACTGGATGCGGCGCAACCCTGCTTCGGCCAATGCGGCATCACCGGGAACCGGCACCCTGCCGCACATCCTGGAGGCGATGCTGTTCGACAAGGCCGGCCTGGACTGGCGCCATGTGCCATACCCCGGCGGGCCGCCGGCCATGGTCGCGCTGCTCGGCGGCCAGGTCGCGGTGCTGGTGCTGCCGGAAGGGCTGCTGTTACCGCACCTGGCGAATTCGACGAGTCCGCCGAGTGCAGCTGGCGCCCGCCTGCGAATGCTCGGCACCTCGGGACTCGAG
Source organism: Variovorax sp. GrIS 2.14 (assembly GCF_046115955.1). NCBI lineage: Bacteria > Pseudomonadati > Pseudomonadota > Betaproteobacteria > Burkholderiales > Comamonadaceae > Variovorax > Variovorax sp. GrIS 2.14. The sequence goes on along the minus strand of NZ_JBJXIA010000004.1, from coordinate 96,085 downwards.
CGCAGCCGGTTTTCGCCGGGCGTGCCAACGCTGGTCGAGCAAGGCTACGCACGATCGGAAATGCGCGAGTGGTTCGCCTTCTTCTTGCCGGGTGGCGCATCGGCCAGCGTGGCAGAAGAAGCCTCGGCGGCAGTGAACACTGTCGTCGCTCGCGAGGAACTGGGGCGGCGATTCCATGACGCGGCGATGGTCGCCGTGCACAGCACGCCGGCACAACTCGCCGCGAAGGTCGACGAAGACCGGCGGGCCTGGGCGCCGCTGATGGTCAGCGCCGGTATCCGGGGCGACTGAACGGGCCGACGCGCGGAGGCCGGCAACGCGTTGTGTCAACCACGGCTTTCACCACGAGTGCGCGAAGACGGGCCGCTGCGATGCCACGATGGCCGCCTGCAGGCGCCGAACGATGCGGACCGGCACATAGCCGTGCGGCGCACGCCGCGCCACCTCGCGTTGCGAGACTGGCGCAATGCGCCAGACCGATGCCGTGCGTGCAATCACGCATCGGGCTTGCGCAGTGGGGACGAGGAGCATGTGAGATTCCGGGGATCGTGATGAAAAGGAACGAGGGGCAAGCCAGCGGATTCTGGGGACGCGCAGGCCAGTCGCAAACGAACGAATTCGTGTTTGCTGATGCGTTTTTCGTTGCAGCCGCACGCCCGCTGTATGTGCTTGAGCTCGCGAGTTTTTGCGAGGTCCACTCAGATCATTCCCTTATTTGAAAGCAACGAATCGGTAGTTCGGAACTCGAAGGCGCGCGCACAGAATTGAAGGCCAGCTGCCTGCTGGCACTGCTTCTTTTTTCTGGGGTCCATGAATTTCCAACAGTTGCGCTCCGTGCGCGAAGCCGTGCGATGCGGCTTCAATCTCACCGAAGCGGCGCATGCGCTGCACACCTCGCAGCCCGGCGTTAGCCGACAGATTCGCGAACTCGAAGACGAGTTGGGCATCGCCCTCTTCGCGCGCGCAGGCAAGCGATTGACCGGGCTCACCGTGCCCGGTGGTCACCTGCTGCCGATCATCGAGCGCGTGCTGATGGAGAGCCAGAACTTGCGCCAGGCCGGTAAGGAATTCCTGGCGCAAGAAGACGGCTTGCTCTCCATCGCCGCGACGCATTCGCAGGCCCGCTACGCCCTGCCGATGGCGGTGCAGGAGTTTCGCGGCCGCTTCCCCAACGTGCAGTTGCACCTGCGCCAGGGATCGCCGCAGCAAGTCGCTCAGATGCTGCTCGAAGGCGAGGCCGATGTCGGCATCGCCACCGAAGCGCTGGGCGACTACACGCAGCTCGTGGCGCTGCCATGCTTTCGCTGGACGCATTCGTTGATCGTGCCGCCAGGCCATGCGCTGCTCGAAGGGCCGCTCACCATCGAGCGCCTGGCGGGCTATCCGCTTGTCACCTACGACAGCGGCTTCACGGGACGCACGCGTATCGATCAGGCTTTCGCCGAGGCCGGCCTCAAGCCGGACCTGGCCATCACGGCGATGGATGCCGATGTCATCAAGACCTATGTCGAACTGGGCATGGGCGTCGGCATCGTCGCCGGCATTGCCTTCGAAGCCGAGCGCGATCTCAGACTGCGCGCGGCCGACGTCGGACATCTGTTCGGCATCAACCTCACCAAGCTGGCGGTGCGCCGTGGCGCTTATCTGCGGTCCTATGTCTACGCTTTCATCGAAGCCTTCTCGCCGACGCTGACGCGACCGGCCGTTGAAGATGCACTTGCCGCATTGGGTCCGCTTGGAAATGGCACAGCAGATGAAGGCGAAGCGCTGCTCGAGTCGGCACTGGCACAACTGCTATCGCGTTCGCCGGGCGCTGGCGGCTCGATTCCCGCACGGCATTGAGTCGAAGTTCGATGTCATCTACAACTCCTTTCGCTGCCGCCGCTGTCCCTCGCCCTTCCACCGCGTTCTCTTCACAGCAACTCGCCGAACGCTTTCGCCCGATCTTCAAGCGCATCGCCGAAGGCGCCTTGCAACGCGAGAACGATCGCGCTCTGGCTTACGAGGCCGTCGGCTGGCTGCGCGAGTCTGGCTTCGGCGCGCTGCGCGTGCGCATCGCAGACGGCGGTCTCGGCGCATCGCCGGAGCAGTTTTTCGATCTCCTGATCCAGCTCGGCGAGGCTGACTCCAACTTGCCGCAGGTGCTTCGGGCGCACTTCGGCTTCATAGAGCGGCTCTTCGCCGAGGTCGGTTCGGCTTCGCATGAGCGATGGTTTCGTCTTGCCGCGGATGGCGTTATCTTCGGCAATGCCACCACCGAGTTGGGCCACGGCGCGCTGGGCAGTCTGCAAACCAAACTGCGCAGGGATGGCGACCACTGGCGGCTGGACGGCGACAAGTTCTACAGCACCGGCACGCTCTATGCGAACTGGATCGGCGTCGCTGCGCAGCGCATCGATGAACGCGAGGAAGGCGCCAACGAGCGGGTACTGGTGCTGGTGCCTGCTGATGCGAAAGGCGTCGAACGGGTCGACGACTGGCGCGGCTTCGGTCAACGGTTGAGTGCTTCAGGCACGACGCGGTTTCGCGATGTCCGTATCGACCCGGCCAACGTGTTGCCGAGCGCACGCACCGGTCCCACGCCGATGACCGCCTTCTTTCAAACCGTGCATCTTGCGACGCTGGCCGGCATCGCACGCGCCATCGAGCGCGACGCCATCGCCTTCGTGCAGGCACGCAAGCGGGTGTACAGCCATGGCAGCGGCGGCACGCCGCGTGAAGACCCGCTGGTGCAGCAACTCATCGGCCAGCTGGCCGCCACGGCCTTCGCAACCACAGCCACCGTGCGGGCAGTTGCCACCGGCCTGGGCGACATCGACCGGTTGCGTGCGGCGGGCGAATCCGTGCCTGTCGAGCTGCTGGTGGATGTGGAACTGCGCATGGCCAAAGCGCAGGTGTTTATCGGCGATGCGGTGCTGCAATCGGCCACGCGGCTGTTCGACGTCGGTGGCGCGTCTGCGCTGCGGGAAGACGCGCGGCTCGATCGGCACTGGCGCAACGCCCGTACGCTGGCGTCGCACAACCCGGTCATCTACAAGGCGCGCGTGGTGGGCGACCACGCACTCAACGGGATCGATCCGACCTTCTACTGGACGGTCGGCGCCAACGCGAGTTGAGCAGCGATCAGGGCGGATCAACCGCCTTGTTGCGACGTGCTCAGACCAACGCCGGCGCCGCGACAGCGCGCTGACTGCGTTGCAACAACACCGGCACCGCACGCTCGACGGCCAATGCGATGCGTGCCCGCAGCGCGTCGCTGCTCACACGGTAGTTGTCGAACTCCTTGCCGGTCGCATACACGCCGATGGGCAGTGTGTGGGCCTGAAAGAAACTGAACAACGGCCGCAGCTGATGGTCGATCGCCAGCGCGTGGCGGTCGCTGCCGCCGGTCGCGGCCAGCAGCACCGGCACGTCGATCAACGACTCGTGGTGAACGAAGTCGAACAGGTGCTTGAAGAGCCCGGTGTAAGAGCCGCGATAGATCGGGCTGGCGACCAGCAGCAAATCGGCCGTCTCGATATCGCGCAGGATCGACTCGATCTCCGCGGGCAGATGGGAGCGCTGCAGCACGCTGCCGAACTTCGGGACGATCTCGCCCAGCTCGATGAGCCGCGTGTTGGCCGACACCGCATCGTTCAACCCTTCGAGCAAATTTTCTACCAGTGCAAGGGTGCGTGAGGGACGTTGCAGGCCGCCGGAGACGGCGACGATCTTGAGTTTTTTTGCCATGTTGGAACGCTGGAGAAAGAAGTTAACTTCAAGGCGGCTTCAGCAGGCTACCGAGAAATGAAACATCAGACTGTGCAGCCGCAATGCGCGTTTCACGACCTTCGGCCTAGAAGCATTTCAGCTATCGATATGCGGATTGCGATGTCGTGCTCGATCAGCGGCAGCGATGCGCGCGTCCGGTTCAGGGAGGATCTCTGTTTCAAACTCGCAGGGGCCACGGTTTGCTTGCCCGCACTGCGTGATCGCAAAGACAAACGGCTGCTGGTCCAGCGTGATCAACGCACACGATCTCGCTACGAACCGCCCTCCCCGTGCAAGCTAACGATCAAGGCCCGCAACCATGCGATGGCCGGATCCTTGTTATAGCGTCGATGCCAAAAGAGATTGATGGCAATTTCCGGGAGCTTGGCGGGATGGCGAACGTAAGCAAGTCCAAACGGCTGTGCCAAGGCTTGCGCGAGACGCTCCGGAACGGTGGCTACCAAGTCGGAGTCGTGCAATATGTGCCCGACAGCAACGTAGTGGGGAACGGTCAGTACGACCTTGCGGCTGATTTTCCTGCGCTCCAGCAGGTCGTCTGCTTTTCCATGGCCGGTGCCTTTCGAGATGACGACAACATGCTCCGCGTTCGAGAATTCGCTCAGTGACATCGACCGCTTGTCGAGTGCATGACCGCTTCGAAACATGCAGACGTAGTGTTGCTTGAACAGCCGGCGCTGGTGATAGCCCGCCTTGAGTTGCGGCAGCAGGCCGATCGCCAACCCGACGTGCCCCGCCTCCATTTCATCCTGCAAATTCACCGCCGCGTTTCGGACCGTGCTGAGCGTGATGCCAGGCGCGACACGGGCTATCTCCTTCATCAACTTCGGCAAGAAGTAGATTTCCCCTATGTCGGTCATCCCCACCGTGAACGCACGCTGCGAGGTCGCCGGATCAAAACTCGCCTGTTGGTTCATTGCGGAATGAATGACCTGAAGCGCACGGGCGGTCGGCTCGGCCAGTTGCTGCGCAAACGGGGTCGGCTCCATCCCGGTCGGGGTGCGAAGAAACAGTGGATCGTTCGTCACCTTGCGCAAACGCGCCAACGCATTGCTGACGCCCGGTTGCGACAGGCCGAGGTTCTCGGCAACCTTTGACACACGCCGGTCCACAAGCAGTTGCTGAAAGACGACCAGCAGATTGAGGTCGATGTCCTTGAGTTCCATTACGCAGCTCACATTCGCGAAATCAATTTTGCTTATTGTTCATATTCTATTGAACGATGAGAGCCCAGGCTGGATCATTCTTGCACCGCGATAAGCAGCTGTGACACACGGCTGGACAGGAGACAAAAAATGGACAACACCTCAGCCGTGTTTCCCCAGCAAATCCACTGGGAAGACAAGGGCACCAGCCGCATCCCCTTCATGGCCTACACGGAGGCAGACCAGCATCGGCGCGAGCTGGAGCGTTTCTTCTATCGGAGCCACTGGTGCTACGTGGGCCTGGAGGCAGAGATCCCCAAGGTCGGAGATTTCAAGCGCACGGTCGTCGGTGAGCGATCCGTCATCATGGTGCGCGACTCCGAGGACTCGATCAGCGTGGTCGAGAACGTTTGCGCTCACCGCGGCATGCAGTTCTGCCGCGAGCGGCATGGCAACCGCAAAGCCGAAGGGTTCACATGCCCTTACCACCAATGGAACTATGCGCTGACCGGCGATTTGCAGGGCGTCCCTTTCCGCCGAGGCGTCAAGCAGGATGGCAAAGTCAACGGCGGCATGCCCGCAGACTTCAAGACGGCCGACCATGGCCTCAACAAGCTGAAAGTCGCCGCGCGCGGTGGGGTCGTATTCGCATCATTCGACTCCGAGATCGAGTCGCTCGATGACTTCATGGGGCCTGAGATCCTCCGTTACTTCGATCGTCTTTTCGACGGCCGCAAGCTGACGATCCTTGGCTACAACCGCCAGCGCATTCCAGGCAACTGGAAACTCATGCAGGAGAACATCAAGGATCCCTACCATCCGGGGCTCTTGCACACGTGGTTCGTCACATTCGGACTCTGGCGCGCTGACAACAAATCAGAACTGAAGATGGACCGGCACCACCGGCATGCCGCGATGATTTCGACGCGCGGGGCCAGTGGCAAGGCGGATGAGGTCACGCAGGTTTCGAGTTTCAAAGAGAGCATGCAGCTCAATGACCCTCGTTTCCTCGACATCAAACCAGAGGCTTGGTGGGATGGGCCGACCGCTGTGTTGATGACGCTGTTCCCCAGCGTCATTCTTCAGCAGCAGGTCAACAGCGTGTCGACGCGGCACATCCAGCCCAGCGGTCCCGGTGCCTTCGACTTCGTCTGGACGCATTTCGGATTCGAGGCGGACGATGCCGAAATGACGCAGCGTCGGCTCCGCCAGGCCAATCTCTTCGGGCCGGCCGGCTTCGTATCGGCCGACGACGGTGAGGTCATCGAGCTATCGCAAAAAGGCTTCGAGCAGAAGCCCTTCCATCGCACGCTCGCTGAATTGGGAGGCCGTGAAGTGGGCGACACCGATCACATGGTCACCGAGACGCTGATCCGCGGCATGTACGAGTACTGGCGCAAGGTCATGGAGGCGTGACATGAACTTTCAAGACCATCTCGACTTGAATCAGCTGTACGCCAGCTATGCGAGTGCCGTGAGTTCAGGAAACTGGGAACTGTGGCCCGAGTTCTTCACCGAAGATTGCACCTATCGCCTGCAGCCACGTGAGAACTATGAACGTGGCTTCCCGCTCGCAACGCTGTCCTTCGAGAGCAAGGGCATGTTGAAGGACCGTGTCTACGGCATCCGCGAAACGCTGTTCCACGATCCTTACTATCAACGCCACGTCGTGGGTTCACCACTGGTCTTGAAAGCCGAGCAGGACCGCTTCGAATGCGAAGCGAACTACGCAGTGTTTCGCACCAAGCTTTCAGAACTGTCGACGGTCTTCAACGTGGGTCGATACATCGACACCGTCGTTCGAACCGAGGACGGACTCAAGTTCAAGTCGCGCCAGGTCATCTACGACAGCGAGATGATTCCCAACTCGATCATCTATCCGCTGTAAGGACATCATGAGCGAAATCCAATGGACCGATGCGGCCTCGTTCGATGAGGTACCAGCCGACGATGTCATCGGAAAAGTCGTCGATGGACGCGACCTGGCGCTCTACAACGTAGAGGGTGAAGTCTTCGCCACCGACAACCTCTGCACACATGGCCACGCGCGTTTGTGCGAAGGGTTTCTGGAGGGCCACGAAATCGAGTGCCCTTTGCACCAGGGCAAGTTCGACGTGCGCAACGGCGCCCCGACCTGCGCCCCAGTCACTGAAGCCATTCGTTCGTATCCCGTGAAGATCGAAGCAGGCCGCGTGTATTTGGCTCTCGGCTGAGCAATGGGGTTGAACACGCCATGAGCACTGAGACAATCGTCATCGTGGGTGGTGGGCAAGCCGGCGGCTGGGCCGCCCAGACCCTGCGAACGAAAGGCTTTGCTGGCCGGATCGTTCTCGTAGGCGACGAAGCGCACAGGCCGTACGAGCGGCCCCCACTTTCCAAAGCCGTGCTGTCCGGCCATGCCATGGTCGAGTCGACCTATCTGCAAAAGCCCGAGGCATTCGAAGCACTCCAACTCGACTGGCGACAGAACGTGGGAGTGACTGCGATCGATCGGCGATCCAGAACGGTCCGGCTCACGCAAGGCGAGCCGATCTCGTACGACAAGCTGATCCTCTGCACCGGCGGACGGGCCCGCAGTCTGAATATTCCTGGTGCAAATCTGCCGGGCGTCTTCATGCTGCGCAGCATCAAGGATGCTGAAAAGCTGGGTGCCGCGCTGGTCGCAGACAAACGGCTGCTGGTCATCGGCGGCGGTTGGATAGGCCTGGAGGTTGCATCGACCGCAAGGAAGAAGGGGCTGGACGTCACCATCGTCGAGGCGTCCGAACGTCTTTGCGAACGGACCGTCCCGCCCGGGGTCTCTGACTACTTGCTGCGTCTGCACACCTCGCACGGGGTCCGGGTCGAACTGGGCGCCGGCATCGAGCGCCTTGCGCCATCGGCCTCAGGGGCCTTGATCGCAATGTTGAGTGACGGACGTGAGGTTGAAGCCGATGTCGTGCTCATCAGCGTCGGCCTTGTTGCCAACGATGAACTCGCACGTGCGGCAGGTTTGGCCTGCGACGGGGGTGTTTCTGTCGACTCGCAATGCCGCACCTCCGACCCTGACATCTTCGCGGCAGGTGACGTCGCCGTTTGGCACTCCAAGTGGGCCGGCCGGCATATGAGGCTGGAGTCCTGGCAGAACGCGCAGGAACAAGGCATTGCGGCCGCTTGTGCCGTCCTCGGCATGGATGTCGACCACCAGCCTCTCCCCTGGTTCTGGTCGGATCAATTCGACGTGAACCTGCAGATCTATGGCATGCCAGCTCCAGCGCACCAGACCGTGTTGCGGGGCAACGCGAACTCCAACGCATTCGTGATGTTCTTTCTGGATCACGGCAAGGTCGCCGCTGCACTCGGACCGAACTCAGCGCGAGATCTGCGCTTTGCGCGACGGCTGATCGAGCGGGGCACCCTGGTCGACCCAGCACTATTGGCCGACGTCGAGATGCCGCTTTCCAAACTTTAGTCCCGCATTTGCACACAACCATTTCTTCACCGAGACCCACATGACCACCACCTACCTTTGGACCCCGCCCGCTGTCCCGTCACTTCCGGTGCGCGGCAAGTCCGAACGCGCACCCGTCAATCGCCTTTTCTTCGTGGGCCGCAACTACCACGCCCACGCGGTCGAGATGGGGCGCCCTGTCGACAAGTCCGTGGAGTCGCCGTTCTATTTCACGAAGAGCCCGTCCACACTGGTCGAGTCCGGTGCCACGGTTTCGTATCCCGCAGAGACGAAGAACTATCACCACGAAATGGAGCTGGTAGTAGTCATCGGCGCGGCGGGGTTTCGCGTGAAGCGTGCCGATGCGGCGTCGCTCATCTACGGCTACGCATGCGGCCTGGACATGACCCGGCGCGACCTGCAGCTCGTGGCGCGAGACAAGGGCCGGCCGTGGGATCTCGGCAAGGACGTGGAGCAATCTTCGGTGGTGTCGGAGATCGTGCCGATGACGGGAACGGTGCTGGAAAGCGGCGCTCTCGCGCTCAGCGTCAACGGCCAGACGCGCCAGAGTTCCGACCTGGACAAACTCATCTGGAACATCCCCGAACTCATCGAAGACCTTTCGAAGTTCTATCACCTTCAACCCGGCGACTTGATCTTCACAGGCACACCGGAGGGCGTCGGTCCACTGCAGCCAGGCGACCATATTGAAGGCAGCGTCGCAGGCGTCGGGACCATCTCCTTGACGGTCGGCCCGGCAGACTGACGCCGAACCGACGCCACTTCGCATCTACTGCGGTGCGCACCCCACGAAAGACTTCCATGATCGTCGACGCCGTTCCCTCTCCCGTTCGTCTCACGGTGGCAGCTGGCCCCGGACAGCCCGATCCCAGTCCCGAGCTGGAACAGCTCTACCGCGGCTTCGAGCGAGAAATGCTGGTCCCCTTGTGGACCGAGATCGGCGACTTGATGCCACGTCATCCGCGCAGCAAAGCAGCGCCGCACGTCTGGCGTTGGGATCGCCTGCTCGAGCTGGCAGGCGAGGCCGGACGCATCGTCCCTGTCGGCCGCGGCGGTGAGCGACGGGCCATCGCCCTCGCCAACCCTGCGCTGGGTGGACGGCCCTTTGCGACGCCGACACTGTGGGCCGCGATTCAATATCTGATGCCTGGCGAGAACGCGCCCGAGCATCGCCACACCCAACATGCATTCCGCTTCGTCGTCGAAGGGGAAGGTGTCTGGACCGTCGTCAATGGCGATGCGGTCCGGATGTCACGAGGCGACTTTTTGCCGCAAGCGGGATGGAACTGGCATTCGCACCACAACGCCGCGACCGCACCGATGGCCTGGATCGACGGACTCGACATTCCGTTTTCGTACTTCACTGAATCGCAGTTCTTCGAGGTTGGCCGCGAGCGTGTCGCCGATGCCGAGATGGGCACGCCGGATCGATCGCGCTCCGAACGGCTTTGGGGCCATCCGGGACTGCGGCCGCTGTCCCAGCCAGACGCGCCAACCGCTACACCGTTGCTGGCATATCGTTGGGCCGACACCAATCGCGCTCTGGCCGATCAGCTCGCGCTGGAAGACGAAGGTCACGAAGGCACGCTGAGCCCCGGGCATGCCGCAGTGCGCTTCACCAACCCGAGCAGCGGACGCGATGTCTTGCCGACCATGCGTTGCGAAATGCACCGTATCCGTCGCGGAGCACGCTCCGCGGCACGGCGCGAAGTCGGCTCGTCGGTCTATCAAGTGTTCGAGGGCGAGGGACAGATCACGGTCGACGAACGAAAGTGGACGGTCAAACGGGGCGATCTGTTCGTCGTCCCGTCATGGACTTCGTTCACCGCCAGTTGCGGCAACGACAGCGCTTCTGCCCTCGATCTTTTCCGCTTCAGTGATGCACCCATCTTCGAAGCGCTCCACGTCCACAGGTCGAGTTCAGATGCCCCGGCCTGATTCAACCCGGATGACAGGCATGTAAGGCGCGACAGTGCAAACCCATCGATGGAATCAAGCCGAAATCGATATGAACGCTTCCGTCCCCTTCCCTTTCTTCGCGTCGAAACGCGCGCGCGTTGAACTGGCTCGACAGCGGTACTTCGAGGAAGGACTGCTGCCATCGGGTGTCGTGAGCGACGCCGTCTACGAATCCTGGGCGCGCTGTCAGCGCTTGCACGCGAGCCCGTCGGAAAAAGTGGCATTCCAGCCGGTGTCGCCCAGCCGCACGCACCTGGCGCTGCAGAAGAATCACGAGCTCGTGCAAGCATGGCTGGACGAACTTCCGAAGCTGCAATCCGTCCTGGGCGCAACCTCCTGCGCGGCGATGCTCACCGATGCCAGCGGCGTGATCGTCGGCGCTACTTGCGTCGGGCGCGCTCACGAATCGATCATGCTGATTGCCGCACGTGTGGGTGTCAACCTTTGCGAAGAAGCCGTCGGCACGACGGCACCTGGGGTTGCCGCGCGCACAGGACTTGCCGTTTCCGTCGATGGCGCAGAGCACTTCTTCGACGCGGTCGGTTCCATGCATTGCGCCGCCGCACCGATCCGCAACATTCGTGGACAGCTCGCCGGCGTCTTGGATATCTCAAGCGAAGCCATTCCCTTTTGCTTCGATGCCACCGCAGTTGTCGGGCTGTACGCCGCTGCGATCGAGAACCGTCTTTTCCTGTCGCAAGCCAGCGAGCACCTGGTCGTTCGATTCCAGATCGATCCCGCTTTGGTCGATTCCAATTTCGTTGCGCTGGTGGGCGTCGACAAGAACGGCGATCTGGCTTGGGCGAACAACTCGGCGTCTCGGCTCCTCGGCCTCGGACCGGTCAAACCCCATGCCGAGACGACTTCTGTCGAAGCTGCGTTCGATGCAACCACCTCGCAGCTGGCCTCATTGCCCCGATCCGGCTCCGGCCTGCTTCGGCTGGCAAACGGACTGATGGTCTGGGCACGGTCCGAGATGAAAGTACAGGATGGGCATCGCGATCTCGTTCTCGGTGTGGACGCGGGGCGCCTGGATCTCGATGCTGCGAACAGTCGTACCCATACGGCTTCGAGCGACACACCGACCGGGATGACCCCCGCTGTGCGCATCCATCTCGAAGCGGTGCATTCCGAGAGCGGCGACTCGCTCGAACCGATGCACGCGCCAGAACAGCAGGCTCCGAGCCAGCGCTCGCCTCGACTACAAGACTGCGGGAAAGACCTGATCGAGCAAACGCTGGCAGCTTGCGAAGGCAACTTGACCAGAGCAGCAGAAATACTCGGCGTCTCCCGCGGCTTGATCTACCGACGGCTCGGCCGTCCAGCACGCCCTTCGCTTTCTGTGTGAAGACAGGGCGTCGCGATCGTTCCAAAACGGAACAACGCGCCGCCCGGGTATTCCCGATGTACCGGCAACGCCATCGCCTCACTTACCTTGCAGTCCGTTGCCAACACGGCGCTCAGGCTCAACGTGCGGCAACAAGGGGACTCTTTTTCATATTCGGAGGTGGACAACGACATGCAACCTACTCGCCATACTTACAACGCAAGCCAGGACAACGGCTTGTTGGACAGACTTGAACAGGCTCTGCTCGCAGGTCGTCTAGACCGGCGCAGCTTTCTCAGAGCAGCCGCAGCGGCCGGCTTGGCCAGTGCCAGTCTTCCGTCACTTGCCGATGACCTGGACGCAGCGCGTGCCAACCAGGCGGAGCGCTCGGCCAAGCTGCTTCCGGCATACGACTACGTCATCGTCGGAACGGGCAGCGGCGGCTCTGCACTGATCGGCCGGCTTGCCGCCAAGACAAATGCCAGCATCCTGGTGATCGAAGCCGGCGACTGGGACACGGCACCGTCCGTCATGGACCCGAAGCTGTGGTTTACCAACCTCGGAACCGAGCGGGACTGGCAAGACGCGGCGCTGCCAGCGGCCAGCACGAACAACCGTGCCATCGCGGAGACCATGGGCAAGGTGGTGGGGGGCGGCAGCAGCATCAACGCGACCATCTGGGCGCGTCCCTTCAAGGCAAACCTGGACCACTGGGCACAGGAAAGCGGCGATGCGAGCTGGGGCTATGAGCACGCACTGTCCATCTACCGCCGAATGGAAAACTGGCAAGGCAAGCCCGACTCGCACTACCGTGGCAAAGGTGGCCCGGTCTGGGTTCAACCTGCGTTCGACCCGCCACCAGTCGCATTGGGAATGCTTGCCGCGTGCAAATCGCTGGGCATGCCGATCCTGGATGACCTGAACGGCGCGCGCGAACTCGGCAGCGGCGGCTTCGCATTGATGAACCAGATCATCAGGGATGGTCGCCGGCAGAGCTTGGCGCGCTCCTATCTGTATCCCGTGCTGGCGCGCAAGAACGTCACTCTCCTGGTGAAGTCCCACGTGGATCGCCTCACCTTCTCGGGCACGCGGGTCACAGGTGTCGAGTTGCGCCAGGGCGATGGCGCCCCGATCCGCATTCAGGCCAACGCCGAAGTCATCCTCTGCTCGGGTGGCATCAACACACCCAAGCTCATGATGCTCAGCGGGATCGGCGACGAGCAACAACTGCGCTCGCACGGTATCAAAACGGTCGTCCACTCCCCAGAGGTCGGTCAGAACTTTCACGATCATCTGCTCCACGGGGGGTGCATCTGGGAGCCCAACGAGCATGTCCCGCATCGCAACAGCGCAGCGAATGCCTCGGGGTTCCTTAAGAGCCAGGCCCACCTTCTGTCGCCTGACCTGAATCTGGTTCAGATCGAGCTGCCATATGCCAGCGACGTCGTCGCCAAGCAGTTCTCCCCGCCACCGACCAGTTGGGCTTTGTGCTCTGGACTCGTCGCGCCGAAGAGCCGCGGCGAGATCAGGCTCCGGTCCGCCAACCCGAATGATCGACCGATCGTCGACGCACGCTTTCTCAGCCATCCCGACGATGTCAAGGCCATGGCGCATGGCATCGAGGTCTGCCGCGAGATCGGCAACTCCTCTGCCATGCGCCCATTCGTGAAGCGCGAGGTCGCCCCAGGCAAGACGCTCAGCGGACAGGCGATGGACGACTTCGTGCGAAACGGCGCCACGACCTATTTCCATCAGGTCGGCACATGCCGCATGGGGAAGGACGACCGCGCGGTCGTCGACGCCAAGCTGCGCGTTAACGGCGTACAGAACCTGCGGATCGCAGACAGCTCGATCATGCCGCGCATCCCCGCGGTCGCGACGATGGCGACCTGCGCGCTGATCGGGGAACGCATGGCAGAGATGCTGCGACCGAAGGCGTGAGTACAGCACCCCTATCGAACCGCGAAGCCTCCCCAATCACTCAATCTCAATCTCAATCTCAATCTCAATCTCAATCTCAAAATCAAGGTACGTCATGCAATCCGAACTGATCCTGGACAACGAGAAGCGCGTCGCACAGGGCAGTGCAACGTTCGAGCGTCGTCACCCGATCACCAACAACGTCGTCACGACCGCAGCCGCCGGCGGCGTGAAAGACGCCATCGCAGCCGCAGATTCGGCCGGTACCGCATTCAAGACATGGCGTCACAGCACGCCATCCGACCGGCGCCGGATTCTTTTGAAGGCGGCCGATGCGCTCGAGGCCAAAACTCCAGAGTTCATTGAAACCATGGCTGCAGAAATCGGCGCGTCGGCGCTCTGGGCAGGTTTCAATGTGTTCCTTGCCGCAACCGCGTTTCGCGAAGCCGCATCGATGACAACGCAAATCCAGGGAGAGACCATCCCGACGGACAAACCCGGCGCTCTGTCGATGACTGTGCGTCAACCAGTCGGCGTGATCTTGAGCATCGTCCCCTGGAACGGGCCGGTCGTTTTGGCCGCACGCGCCATTGCCTACCCGCTGATGTGCGGCAACGCGGTCGTGTTTCGCGCATCGGAAGCAAGCCCGCGGACCCACATGCTCGTCGCGGAAGCGCTCGTCGAAGCCGGGCTTCCACCGGGCGTGTTGAACTTTCTGACAAACGCGCCGCAGGATGCGCCGGAAGTGATCGACGCGCTCATCGCCCACAAGGCGGTACGGCGCATCAACTTCACCGGGTCAACAAAAGTCGGACGCATCATTGCGCAGAAGGCTGCGGTTCATCTGAAGCGTTGCCTGTTGGAACTCGGCGGCAAGTCGCCGCTCGTGGTGCTCAAAGATGCCAACATCGACGACGCTGTCAAAGCCGCGGTCTTCGGCTCCTTCTTGTACCAAGGTCAGATCTGCATGTCGACCGAGCGGATCGTTGTCGATGAATCCATCGCCGATGAGTTCGTCGCGAAGTTCGCAGCCCAAACGCGAAACTTGCCCAGCGGTGATCCGATGACCAATCCGCAGTGCGTCATCGGACCGATGATGTCCAAGGACTCCGGCCCTCGACTGAACGCTCTCATCGACGACGCTCTGGCCAAGGGCGCCAAGTTAGCCTGCGGCGGCCGTGCCGATGGCGCCACGATGCCGGCGACCATCGTCGATCACGTGACACGTCAAATGAAAATCTTCGACGAAGAAACGTTTGGACCGGTGACGACGATCGTCCGAGTCAATGGTGACGCTGAAGCCATTGCCGCGGCGAACGACACGGCCTACGGCCTGTCGGCAGCCGTCTTCTGCAAAGACGTGATGCGCGCGTTGAACGTCGCGCTGCAGATCGACACCGGCGCGTGCCACGTGAATGGAGCGACGGTACAAAACGAGGCACAGGCACCGTACGGCGGCACCAAAGACAGTGGCTATGGCCGCTTCGACGGCCGCGCCGTGATTGACGAATTCACAGAGTTGAAGTGGATCACGATCGAACCGGCGGGTCAGCAATATCCTGTGTAGCGCACCAGCGGCCGGGTCCACGCGCAACGCGCTGGACCCGTTTTTCAAGACCAGGCGATCGACATTTCTGGGGTAGCAACGATGGCTGCTTCAGAGTCCACTATTCGCAGAATCTATGTTCTGTATTTCGCACATCCTATTGGATTATGTCGACGTTGACGCAATGATTGTCTGCCCCCTGAAACAGAGATTAGGCGCCTTCCAGGTAGCCTTCGAAGGAGACAGACATGAACCGTTTCTTGCCTTTCCGGCAGCCTCCAGTTTCGTGTTCAACCTTGCTTGAACTCCGATTGGCCTGAACACCGGCGCACCGCCAGGCGACGAAGTTGCCCGTTCATGAGCCGGCGATGAAACCCCCTCCCCAAGACTGGCTAACCGCATTTGGCCTTGATCTCACTGCGCCAGCGATCGCCCCGTGATTGGGAGGACCTGCTTACTTCGCGCGGCCGAAGCGCATTGGATCTCCCTGCTTTCCTGATTATTCCGAATCAACTCTTTCGAGACAAAAAATGACTGCTCGCAACGTTCTACGCAACATCAAACTGAGCGCGGCAGCTGCTGCCTGCGCAGGCGCCTGCCAACTGGCCTCAGCAGCCACGATCGGCCTCATGGCGCCGCTGTCGGGGCCGATTGCGATCGTCGGTCAGGATCAGGTCGACGGGTTCATGCTCGCAGTCGAACAACTCGGGGGCAAGCTCGGTGGTCAGCCAGCCAACATACTTAAAGAAGACGACCAGCTCAAGCCCGAGATCGGTGGACAGATCGTTCGCAAGTTCATCGACAAGGACAGGGTCGACGCCATCGTCGGACTCAGCTTCTCCAACGTCATGATGGCGAGTCTCCCGCGCATTGCCGAGTCAGGCACCGTGGCCATCGCAACCAATGCCGGGCCTTCACCCGTAGCTGGCGCGGGTTGCAAAGCCAATGTGTTTTCCATGGCGTGGCAGAACGACGGTGCGGCCGAGGCAATGGGCAAGTACACGCAGGACAAAGGCATCAAGAAGGTGTACTTGATGGCCCCCAACTACCAGGCCGGCAAAGACATGCTGACCGGCTTCAAGCGCTATTTCAAAGGCGAGATCGTCGAAGAGGTCTACACGCAGGTGAATCAGCCGGACTACTCTGCGGAGCTTGCCCAACTGCAAGCAGCGAAGCCCGACGCCGTATTCGTCTTCTACCCGGGCGGCATGGGCGTGAACTTCGTCAAGCAGATGGCGCAGGCCGGCCTGATGACGAAAATTCCGCTCTACTCCGTTTTCACGGTCGACGGCACGACTTTGCCTGCACTGCGAGATGCGGCGGTCGGGAGCGTCAGCGGAGCGATGTGGGACGCAGCGCTCGACACGCCGGAGAACAAGAAGTTTGTCGCCGATTTCGAGGCCAAATATAAACGCACGCCCAGCGAATATGCAGCCACCGCCTATGACGCGGCGAACGTGCTGAACATAGCCCTCGGCAAAGCCAAACCCGGCGACAGCAAGGCATTCGCGGTGGCCGTCAAGGCCGCCGGAAACGAGGTGAAATCGGTTCGTGGCCCATTTGCATTCAACAATAACAACTTGCCGATCCAGAACTACTACGCTTTTGAAAGCGTGAAGGGGAGCAATGGAATCACGAGCAAATTACTCGCCACTCCCCTTCCGAAGCATGTCGATGCTTATCACGCGCAATGCGCGCTGAAGTAAGCCCATGAGCAGCACCGTCCTTCTTGCGCAGCTGCTCAACGGACTTCAATACGGCGTGCTTCTTTTTCTGCTCGCGGCGGGGCTGACACTGGTCTTCGGCATCATGAGCTTCGTCAACCTGGCGCACGGCTCGCTTTACATGATGGGGGCCTACTTCGCAGCTACTGCATTTCAGTACACAGGCTCGTTTGGCCTGGCAGTCCTTGCCGCCATGGCAGGCTCGCTTGTGCTGGGGCTTCTCCTCGAGTTCGTGGCCGTTGCAAGGTTGTATCGCCGCGACCACCTGGACCATGTGCTGGCGACCTTCGGGCTGGTACTTTTCTTCAACGAACTCGTGCGCATCGTGTGGGGGTCGCAACCCGTGTTCCTCCAGGTCCCTGAGTTCTTGGGCGGCGCAATAGACATCGGTGGGTTCAACTATCCGGCTTACCGTTTCGCGATCATCGTAGTCGGCCTCGTGGTCGCGATCGGCTCCTGGGTGCTGATCAACAAAACACGAGTCGGCATGCTGATCCGCGCGGGCGCCGTGAACCCTGCGATGGTGGCGGCGCTGGGCGTGAACATTCGCCTGCTCAACGCGATGCTCTTCGGTGTGGGCGCGATGCTCGCGGGTCTTGCTGGCGCGATGGCCGGGCCCATTCTCTCGGTGCAGTCCGGTATGGGAGAGTCTGTCTTGATCACGACGTTGGTGGTCATCGTCATCGGTGGCATCGGCTCGGTGACGGGCGCATTCTATGCAGCACTGATCGTCGGTGTGGTCGACACGTTGGGACGGGTGTTCCTGCCCCTTATATTGCGGCAAGTCACCGAGCGCTCCTTCGCGGATGCAGCCGGACCGGCACTGGCTTCGATGCTGGTCTATCTGCTGATGGCAGTCGTTCTAGCATGGCGGCCGCAGGGCCTCTTCCCGGCGCTGAGGTAACCCATGGCTTCGCTCATTTATCGTCCCAGTCATTGGGTTCCGGTGTTGGTGCTCCTC
The DNA here is from genome assembly GCF_046115955.1 of Variovorax sp. GrIS 2.14. Taxonomy (NCBI): domain Bacteria; kingdom Pseudomonadati; phylum Pseudomonadota; class Betaproteobacteria; order Burkholderiales; family Comamonadaceae; genus Variovorax; species Variovorax sp. GrIS 2.14. The sequence goes on along the minus strand of NZ_JBJXIA010000004.1, from coordinate 78,284 downwards.
ATGCTGACCGGCGTGCCTTTCGTCGCGCTGGCCATGGACCAAACCTTCTACATCGCGTTCTTCGCACGCATCATCATCTACGCCATCGCCGCGTGCGCACTCAACGTTGCGCTCGGCTACGGCGGCTTGGTGAGCTTCGGCCACTCGCTCTTCCTCGGTGTCGGGGGTTACGCCGTCGGACTGGCATCTTTCTACGGCATCGGCAACGGCTGGATTCACCTGTTGCTGTGCCTTGTCGCATGCGGGTCGATCGCTTTCGTGACCGGGGCCATCAGCCTGCGCACGAGCGGGATCGCTTTCATCATGATCACGCTGGCGTTCGCACAGATGGGCTACTTCTTTTTCGTCAGCCTCAAAGCCTATGGCGGCGACGATGGTCTTTCAATCTCGATGGGAAGCCGCTTCGGTCCGATCGACCTTTCGTCGGCAGTGCATGTTTATGCGGTGTCGCTCATCGTTCTCGTCCTCTCGCTATGGTGGCTCGCTCGACTGCGCGTCGCACCGTTCGGGATGGTCATTCGTGGCGCAAAGCAAAACGCGAGGCGCGTGAATGCCATGGGGATTCCGGTCATCCGCTACCAGCTGTTTGCCTATGTGCTCTCGGGCATGCTGTGCGGCGTCGCGGGCTTGCTGCTCTCCAACCTCAACGCTTTCGCGTCGCCCAGCACGCTGGCGTGGTCGGTGTCGGGCGAGCTGATCGTGATCGTCGTAATCGGCGGCCTGGGAACGGTGTCCGGTCCGCTCCTCGGCGCCGTTGTCTTTCTGGGCCTCGAAGAAGTTTTGAAGGGGTGGACCGACCACTGGATGATCGTGTTTGGGCCATTGATCGTGCTGGTGGCGTTGCTCGGCAAGCGCGGTATTGTTGGCATCCTCGAACGATTCGATCGGCGACCGGCCAGCGACCGTGCTTCTAACTTGGCAGCGACTTCTCCCGGAGTCTCACCCTCCCGCACCAGCGCCGATCCAAAGGGAGCTGCATGATGGCAAGCTCTTTGCGCACGGAGTCACTGTCCAAACGCTACGGTGCACTGTTGGTCACTGACTCAGTTTCGCTCGACATCAAAGAAGGCGAGCTTCACGCCATCATCGGTCCCAATGGCGCGGGCAAGACGACGCTCATCAATCAACTGTCCGGTGAACTTGCGTCCGACAGTGGCAGCATCTGGTTCGACGGTGCAGAGGTCTCGCGACTCCCCATCCACGAGCGAGCAAGACGCGGCCTGCTTCGGTCTTACCAGATCACCTCCATCTTCGAGGACTTCAGCGTCATTGAGAACGCTACCTTCTCGGCCTTGGCGTCACGACGTCACGCTTTCAGCTTCTGGCAGCCGATGGCAGCCGACAGCCAAGCGACAAAGGCGGCGGTGGAAGCCCTGAAAGCCGCTGGCCTCGACGCTCGCATGGAAGTCACCGCCGGCGATCTCGGCTATGGGGAGCGGCGTCAGCTCGAGCTCGCGATGAGCCTGGCCGCCGGACCCAAATTTCTGCTTCTCGACGAACCCATGGCCGGCATGAGCGTGCAGGAATCTGCAAGCGTCATCGCATTGCTGCAACAGCTCAAGCGCCAGTACACGATCCTGCTCGTCGAACACGATATGGATGCCGTGTTCGCACTGGCCGATCGCATCAGCGTGCTGGTCTACGGAAAGATCCTCTTCACCGGAACCCCTGACGAGATCCGGAACCACCCTGAAGTAAGAGCCGTCTACCTGGGCGAAGAAGAGGCAGAAGCATGAGTCCCTTTCTCTCTGTCAGAGGCTTGCAGGCTTCATACGGCCATGCGCAAGCGTTATTCGACATTTCGTTCGACGTCGGAAGCGGCGAGGTCATCACCCTGCTCGGGCGCAATGGCATGGGTCGATCGACCACTGTCAAGTGCCTCTTCGGGATGTTGCCTGTCAAGGCCGGCACTGTATCCGTGGGTGGAGTGAGAACGGACCATCTGCCATCCCATCGCATTGCTCGCAAAGGCTTGGCGCTGGTCCCAGAAGGCCGTCAGGTGTTTCCCAACCTCACCGTGGAAGAAAACCTCGTCGCCACCGCGCGGGACTCGAACCAGCACGCCGGTCGTCGCTGGGATTTGGGTCGCATCTACGCATTCTTTCCGCGTCTGAAGGAACGCCGTGGCAACCTCGGCTCCCAACTTTCAGGCGGCGAGCAGCAGATGCTGGCCATTGGCCGCGCCCTGATGACTAACCCCAAGTTGCTGGTACTGGACGAAGCCACCGAAGGTTTGGCGCCCCTGATTCGCAATGAGATCTGGCGATCATTGGTCGAGCTCAAACAGGATGGCCTGTCTCAAATCGTCATCGACAAGAACGTCAAGTCGTTGCTGCACTTGGCGGACCGCCACGTCGTCATCGAAAAGGGGCGTGTGGTCTGGCAAGGCACCTCGGCTGAACTGCGCGGGCAACCTGAAATCGTTCATCAATACCTTGGTGTCTAGGCAGATTCCTGAGTCACAAACAACATGAAGCTCTACAACTTTTTCCGTAGTGGCACATCGCATCGACTTCGCATTGCGTTAAATCTCAAGAATCTGACGTACGAACAAGTCGCGGTGGACTTGCGGCGAGAGGAGCATCTTGGGGAGGCGTTCAAAGCCATAAATCCGCAGCAGATGGTCCCCGCGCTCAATGTCGATGGGCTCATCCTCACCCAGTCGCCCGCGATCATCGAATGGCTCGAAGAGCGCTACCCGCATCCTCCCCTCTTGCCGTCCTCTCCGCTCGACCGAGCACATGTGCGCGCCCTCGCGGCAATCATCGGATGCGACGTTCATCCGATCAACAATCGTCGAATTCTGGAAATGCTGCGTCACGACTTTGCAGCCGACGAAACGGCAGTCGAGCGCTGGTGCCAAACCTGGATCGGCCATGGCTTCGACAGCTTCGAGGCCCAGCTCGCATCGCCAAGCCTTCGCAGCAATTTTTGCTTTGGCGATCGACCAACGCTTGCCGACGTCTATCTCATCCCGCAGATCGAAAGCGCACGCAGATTCAAGGTCGACATGGCGCGCTGGCCGAGATTGCTTGCTATCGATGCGGCATGCTCAACGCTTGAATCTTTCAAGCACGCTGTTCCATCCGCGCAACCCGATGCGTCCTGAGCTCCATGACAAGCGACGCATGCGTCCAAATTCTGATTGAGTAGGGGAAACAACGTCTTTCAGTTAGCGCAATGACAAAACCACATGCTTTACAGGACTGACCTTGCCCCTGGAATCCGTACCCCATAGCCGAGTTCATGAGTTGGCTTGCTGTGGCTGAATGGCAAGCCAGTCCCGCTCGAACTGCATCGGGCTGACGTATGCCAGCGTCGAGTGCAGCCGGTCGCGGTTGTACCAGAGCAGCCAATCGATGGTTTCGTCCTTCGCCTCGCGCCGGGTCTTAAACCGTGTGCCGTGCAGCCGCTCCACCTTCAACGACCCGAACAGCGTCTCACTGCAAGCGTTGTCCCAGCAGTTGCCCTTTCGGCTCATCGAGCTGGTGATGCCGTACTCGGCCAGCATCGCCCTGAAGCCGTGGCTGGCGTACTGGGCGGATTCAACTGGTTGTCGCAACACCGGGTTGTCGGGCAGGCGGCGTTCTTGCATTGGATTTCGGTCAGCGTGGGCAACTCCGGCCGTGGAACGTCGATCTCTCAATGAGAACCGGGGAACAAATCCCCCACTTTCGACCGTTACCCCGGTTTGTTCCCCGGTCTGTTGCTGGCAGTCAATGCCCCGTCTTGGACGGTCTTGGAGGCTAGATACCCATTTCCCCAATGAAAAAGGGCGTCCGGTGGATGAAACCGGACGCCCTTGGACGCTTTATTGGTCGGTGTGAAAGGATTCGAACCTTCGACCCCTTGCACCCCATGCAAGTGCGCTACCAGGCTGCGCCACACACCGAAGTCTCAAATTATAGCGGGGCCGTTTTAACGTCCGACGGAGAGAAGCTCGCGAATTTCGAATAGCTCACGGCGCAGCAAGATGAGCTGCGCGCGGTCGACCTGTCGGGGCGGGTTGGTATCGAGTGCCTGTTGCAGCACGACAGCAGCATCGAACTCTTCCTGATCGATTTCGACTGCCTCCATGCCCTCCAGCGGCACCTCGCCGGCTTTGCGCTTGTCGCGCTCGTTTTGCACCAGTTCCTGCAGCTTGTTGCGGGCGCCGCTGATGGTGAAACCCTGGTCGTACAGGAGGTCGCGGATGCGGCGAATCATGAGCACCTCGTGGTGCTGGTAATAGCGTCGGTTACCGCGACGCTTCATCGGCCGAAGTTGCGTGAATTCCTGTTCCCAGTAGCGCAACACGTGCGGTTTGACGCCACAGAGTTCGCCGACTTCACCAATGGTGAAGTAGCGTTTGACAGGAATAGGCGGGAGCGTTTTCTCCATTGAAATCAAGACGGTGCCGGGGGAAGCTCAGAGGTTACCCCACGTGCACGCAGAGCCACAAGAACTATTCGGCGCCAACGCTCCACTCAACCTCTTTTGCGCCACTGCTTTCGTCTTCGGCAGGGACGATGCTGCCGTGAATCTGCTCTTTGAGCTTGGCGCTCGCATGAAAGGTGGCGACCCGGCGCGCGCCGATCGGAATCGCTTCGCCGGTGCGCGGGTTGCGGCCGGGCCGTGGCGCCTTCACCCGGATCTGGAAGTTGCCGAAGCCCGAGATCTTGACGTCTGTGCCTTCGATCAGACTGCCGGCGACCAGATCGAAAAACGCTTCGACCATGTCTTTGGATTCGCGCTTGTTGAGGCCGATCTGCTCGAACAACAGGTCCGCCAGATGCGCCTTGGTCAGGGCCGGTGTTTCGAGCGCTTCAAACGTAAATTCCATGGCGTCGATCATCCACGCAAACGTGCGCCGAGCTTGGCAGAAAGTTGATCGACGATGGCGCGTACCGCCGGGTCGACCTGCTCGTCGGTGAGTGTCGCGCTGTCGTCATGGAAAGTCAGGCGAACCGCCATGCTCTTCTCGCCCGATGCGAGCCCTGGAGACGCCGGCACCGTGCCGTCGCGTCCGGCTTGCGGCCGATAGATGTCGAACAATGCGGCGTCGCGCAGCAGGCCACCGGTCGATGCCGAATCGATCGCAGCGGACAACGCTGCGAAGCTGACGGCCTCGGCCACCACGACTGCGATATCGCGCTCCACAGACTGATGCCTAGGCACGGGTTGGGCGAGCGGAACGGGGCGCGCGGTCACCGCGTCGAGATCGAGTTCGAACAGCACTGGCGCTTGCGCGAACTCCCATTGCTGACGCCATCGCGGATGCAACTCGCCGACCACACCGATCGCTTTTCCATCGACGAGCACGCGTGCGGCGCGGCCCGGATGCAGCGCCGGATGTTCAGTGCGTTCGAATGTCGGCGCCAAGGGTGCCAGCAACGCTTCGACATCGCCCTTGACGTCGAAGAAGTCGGCGCGCGCCGGCTTGGCATCCCAACGCGCCGCCTGCGCATCGCCCCAGGCGAGACCCGCGATGCGCATGGGCTGATGGATGCCTTTGACGGTGGTGTCGGTCGTGGCAACAGACGCATCACGCATGAAAACGCGGCCAATTTCGAAGACGCGTGCGGCCGGCGCCTTGCGGTCGAGGTTGAACTTGAGCACTTGCAACAGCGAGCCGAACAACGACGAACGCATCACGCTCATCTGGCTGGCAATCGGATTCAACAGCTTCACCGGGTTCGCATTCCCGGCCAGGTCACGCTCCCAATCGGCTTCGACAAAGCTGAAGTTGATGGTCTCCTGGTAGCCCAACGAAGCGAGTCGATGCCGCACCGCGAAGCGGCTGCGCTGCGCCTCGGTCTGCACGCGCGCGGTGATTGGCGCGAGCGGCGGAGTCGTAGGCAGGTTGTTGTAGCCGATGAGGCGCGCAACCTCTTCGATCAGGTCTTCCTCGATGACAAGATCGAACCGATGCGGCGGCGGCGTGACGACCAATGTGCCGTCGCCTTCGATCAAGGCAAAGCCGAGTCGGCTCAACGCATCGACGCATTGCGCCTGGGTCAACGGCATGCCGATGACGCGCGCCGCGCGTGCAACGCGCAAGGTAACAGGCTTCAAGTCTGGAAGGTGCAGGGTCTGGTCGTCGGTCGGCCCTGGCTGGCCGCCACAGATATCAACGATCAACTGCGTGATGCGTTCGATGATCTGCACGGTGCGGCTCGGGTCGACGCCACGCTCGAACCGATGACCGGCATCGGTCGAAAAGTTGAAGCGGCGCGAGCGCCCCTGGATCGCATCAGGCCACCAAAACGCGGCCTCGACATAGATGTTGCGCGTGCCGTCGGACACGGCGGTGGCGTCGCCGCCCATGATGCCGGCAAGCGATTCGACTTCGCGCTCATCGGCAATCACGCCGACCTTGTCGTCGACGGTCACGGTGTTGCCATTGAGCAGCTTGAGCTGCTCGCCGGGTTGACCCCAACGCACGGTGAGGCCGCCATGAATCTTGTCGAGGTCGAAGATGTGCGTGGGTTGCCCGTACTCGAACATCACGTAGTTCGAGATGTCGACCAGCGCCGTGACGCTGCGTTGACCGCAACGCGCCAGCCGGTCGATCATCCACGCAGGAGTCTTGGCTTCAGGGTCGACGCCCTTCAGCACGCGGCCCGAAAAGCGGCCGCAGAGTTCAGGCGCATCGACCTTCACTGCGAGCTTGCTGTCGTGCGTCGGCATGACGGCGGGTGTCGCCGGCGTCTTGAGGGGCACGCCAGTCAATGCAGACAGTTCGCGCGCCACGCCGTAGACACTGAGGCCATGTGCCAGGTTCGGTGTGAGCTTGAGCGTGAGCGTGAGCAGCACATCGTCGAGCTTCAACACGTCGCGCACGTCGACGCCAATTGGCGCGTCTGCGGAGAGTTCAAGAAGCCCGCCGTGGTCTTCGCTGAGCTGAAGCTCGCGCGCTGAGCACAGCATGCCTTGGCTCTCCACGCCACGCAGCTTGCCGAGCTTGATCAAGAAGGGTTTGCCATCTTCACCAAGCGGCAGTTCTGCACCGACGAGCGCACACGGCACCTTGATGCCGACGCGCGCATTGGGTGCGCCACAGACGATGTTGAGCAAGGTTCCCTGCCCGACATCGACCTGGCAAACCTTCAAGCGATCGGCGTTCGGGTGCTGCGTCGCTTCCTTGATTTCGCCGACCACGATTTTCGTGAAGGCAGGTGCGGCGGACCGACGCTCTTCGACTTCGAAACCGCCCATCGTGAGCGTGTCAGCCAGCTCAACGCTGCTGAGCGGCGGGTTGCAGAACTCGCGCAACCAGGACTCGGGGAATTGCATCTCGTCGTACTCGTTTCTGTTTATTGGAACTGCGACAAGAAGCGCAGGTCGCCGTCGAAGAAGTGGCGCAAGTCGTTCACGCCGTAGCGAAGCATCGCGAGCCGGTCAGGCCCCATGCCGAACGCAAAGCCGATGTAGCGCTCCGGGTCCAGTCCCATATTGCGCACGACGTTCGGATGAACCTGACCCGCTCCGGACACTTCCAGCCAGCGGCCGGCCAACGGGCCGGTTTGAAACTGAATATCGATCTCGGCACTCGGTTCGGTAAACGGGAAGAAGCTCGGTCTGAAGCGCAGCACCAGATCGTCGGTTTCGAAAAAAGTACGGCAGAAGTCGGTGAACACGACCTTCAAATCCTTGAAGCTCACATTGGCGCCGAGCCACAGCCCTTCGCACTGGTGGAACATCGGCGAATGCGTGGCATCGCTGTCGACGCGGTAGGTACGGCCCGGCGCGATGACGCGGATCTCGGGTGCGTGCACGGTGCCGGTGGTGTCCTTGGCCGCCGCCTCGAACAGTGCAGCGTGCTTCTTGATGTGCTGGTGCGCGTAACGCACCTGCATCGGGCTGGTGTGCGGACGCAGGTTGTACGGCACACCGTCTTCACCGTCGATGTCTACATAGAAGGTGTCTTGCATCGACCGCGCCGGATGGTTCGGCGGGTTGTTCAGCGAGGTGAAGCTGTGCCAGTCGCTTTCGATCTCGGGGCCGTCGGCCACATCGAAACCCATGCTGGAAAAAATCGCTTCGATGCGCTCAAGCGTGCGGGTCACCGGATGCAAACCGCCACCGGTGCGACGTCGGCCCGGCAGGCTGATATCGAGCGCTTCGGCCTTCAGTTGCAGGTCGAGCTCGGCATCGGCAAGTTGCTGCCGACGTTCGGTCAGTGCAGCCTCAATGGCCTGCTTGGCAATGTTGATCGCTGCGCCACGCGACTTTTTCTCGTCGACGGCGAGCTGGGCCATGCCTTTCATCAGTTCGGTAATGCGCCCGGATTTACCAAGAAACAGTGCCTTGGCGTTCTCGAGATCCGCGGGGGCCTTGGCATCCGCAAATGCAGTGCGGGCGTTGTCGACCAGGGTGTCCAGCTCGTTCATGGAATTCTTGAATTACTCGGCGCGGGGAAATAAAAAAGGGCTGGAGCTTTTTCAAGCGCCAGCCCTTGTACCGTGGGTGCGGACCACCGTCCCGGGAGACGGCTGGTTCGCTGTGCAGGATCAAGCGGCCAGCTTGGCCTTGACCTGCTCCACGATGCCGGCAAAAGCGGCCTTGTCGTGCACTGCGATGTCCGCAAGCATCTTGCGGTCGATCTCGATGCCGGCCTTGCGGATGCCGTTGGCGAACTGGCTGTAGGTCAGGCCCAGTTCACGCGAGGCGGCGTTGATACGCGCAATCCACAACTGACGGAAAACACGCTTCTTGGTACGGCGATCACGGTAGGCGTATTGGCCTGCCTTCATCACCGCCTGTTTGGCGACGCGGAAGACATTGCCGCGACGACCGCGGAAACCCTTGGCGAGTGCGAGAACTTTTTTGTGGCGGGCGCGAGCCGTTACACCACGTTTGACGCGAGGCATGTGTGTACTCCTTGTTCGTCTGGGTTAAATGCCACGACCGGGCAGCATTGCGGCGACAGAAACCATATTGGTTTCATGCACTGCGACTGCACCACGAAGGTGACGCTTGTTCTTGGTGGTCTTCTTGGTCAGGATGTGACGTTTGAAGGCTTGACCGCGCTTGACGGTGCCACCTGGACGAACGCGGAAACGTTTTTTCGCGCTGCTCTTGGTCTTCATTTTGGGCATGTAATGCTCCTTTAATTGTGCTCGTGAGGCGCCGCGGATATTCCACGAACTTGTTGGCCCCGAGACACTTCTTTATCTCGCTGTTGCCTGCGCCTTTCAGCGCCGGCAACCGCGAAATCCCTACATCTCGCTAACACTTCAAATCAGTCGGGCCTAGGCCGTTGCGGGTGCCGCGGATTCCGCCGCCGGCTTCACCGGTGCTCCCGCCTTCTTGCGGCCGGGTGCGATCATCATGATCATCTGACGGCCTTCAAGCTTCGGAAACTGCTCGACCATGATCAGGTCAGCCAGTTCATCGCGAATACGCTGCAAAAGAGCCAGACCGAGTTCCTGGTGCGTGATCTCGCGGCCACGAAAGCGCAGCGTGATCTTGCATTTGTCGCCCTCTTCAAGAAAGCGCTTGATATTGCGCATCTTGATGTTGTAGTCACCATCGTCGGTACCGGGCCGGAACTTGATTTCCTTGACCTCGATGACCTTCTGCTTGGACTTCGCCTCGGCAGCCTTCTTCTGTTCGTGGTACTTGAATTTTCCGTACTCGATCAGTCGACAGACCGGCGGGTTGGCCGCAGCCACGACCTCTACCAAATCCACGTCTTGTTCACCGGCCAGGCGCAAGGCCTCGACAAGACTCACAACTCCCAATGGCTCGTTTTCCGGGCCGATCAGGCGGACTTCCGGGGCCATGATTTCCCGGTTAAGGCGGTGTTGGCGTTCCTCGCGGTGGCGGCGGTCGCGAAATGCAGTAGCGATGGTCAGAATCCTTCAAAATTTGCTACAGAATCTGTAGCGAACACCGTTCAGCCCTCGCGGACAAGCGGTACGTTTGGCCAGAAGCAGATGGGGTGCTTCAGGGACAAATCAACGCTTGTCGGCAATGTCCTGAAAGAGCCGTTGTTTAAACGATTCGAGGGACATTGCACCGAGGTCTTGATTGCCTCGGGCGCGCACTGCGACGGCACCGGCTTCCTTTTCCTTGTCGCCTACGACCAGGATGTAAGGGAGCTTTTGCAACGAATGCTTCCTTATTTTATACGTGATCTTCTCGTTGTGCAGGTCGAGCTGGACCCTAACCCCTTGATCCTGCAGCGTTTTAGCCACTTCCGCAGCGTAACCCGCCTGCCCTTCGCTGATATTGAGCACCACGACCTGCACCGGCGCAATCCAGGCGGGCATCGCGCCGGCATGGTGTTCGATCAGCATGCCGATAAAGCGCTCGAGGCTACCGACGATGGCGCGGTGCAGCATGACCGGGCTGGCGCGGCCGCTGGTTTCGGTCACATATTCGGCGCCAAGGCGCTCTGCCGTATTGAAGTCGACCTGCATTGTGCCGCACTGCCACTGCCGGCCCAGCGCGTCTTTGAGCGTGTACTCGATCTTCGGGCCGTAAAAGGCGCCGTCGCCGGGCGAGATGATGAAGTCCACGCCCGACCTGCGGAGTGCCTCCATGCAGGCGTGCTCTGCCTTGTCCCACAAGTCCTCGGCGCCCACACGGTTCTCGGGGCGCGTCGCCACCTTGTACAAAATCTCGCCAAAACCGAAGTCGGCATAAACCTTTTGCAACTTGGCCGTGTAAGCCACGCATTCGTCGAGGATCTGGTCTTCGGTGCAAAAGACGTGGCCGTCGTCCTGCGTAAAGCCACGAACACGCATGATCCCGTGCAGCGCGCCCGAGGGCTCGTTGCGATGGCATTGGCCGAACTCGCCATAACGAATCGGCAGGTCGCGGTAGCTACGCAAGTCGCTCTTGAAAATCAGCACATGGCCCGGGCAGTTCATCGGCTTGAGTGCGTATTCGCGCTTTTCCGACTCGGTCGTGAACATGCTTTCGCGGTAGTTCTGCCAATGGCCCGTTTTTTCCCACAGGCTCTTGTCGAGGATCTGCGGGCCTTTTACTTCCTGATAGCCCGTCTCGCGGTAGACGCGACGCATGTATTGCTCGACCTCTTGCCACATCGCCCAACCCTTCGGGTGCCAGAATACGACGCCCGGCGCCACCTCGTCGATGTGGAACAGGTCGAGTTCCTTGCCGAGTTTTCGGTGGTCGCGCTTCTCGGCTTCTTCGATGCGCTGGATGTACTGATCCAGCTGCTTTTTGTCGGCCCACGCCGTGCCGTAGATGCGCTGCAGTTGCTCGTTCTTCGCATCACCGCGCCAATACGCGCCCGCCAGCTTCGTCAGCTTGAAAACCTTCAGGAAGCGCGTGTTCGGCACGTGCGGGCCACGGCACATGTCGACGTATTCCTGGTGGTAGTAGAGACCCATCGACTGCTCGTCGGGCATGTCGTCGACAAGGCGAAGCTTGTAGTCTTCGCCGCGCGCCTTGAAGACGTCGATGACCTCCGCACGCGGTGTCATTTTCTTGACGACGTCGTAGTCCTGCGCGATCAGCTCGCGCATCCGCGCTTCGATGGCCGCCACGTCGTCGGGCGTGAACGGCCGCTCGTACGAGATGTCGTAATAAAAGCCTTCGTCGATGACCGGGCCGATCACCATCATCGCCGTCGGATACAGCTGCTTCACCGCATGGCCCAGCAGGTGCGCCGTCGAGTGACGAATGATCGCCAGCCCTTCTTCATCGCGCGGCGTGATGATCTGCAGCTTGGCGTCGCGATCGATGATGTCGCTGGCATCGACCAGCAGCCCGTCGACCTTGCCGGCCACGGTCATTTTCGCCAGGCCGGGGCCGATGGATTGAGCGACTTCGGCGACCGAAACGGGGCCTGGATACTCGCGGCGCGAGTTGTCGGGAAGCGTGATCTGGATCATGTGAAAACCTCGGGGCAGAAAACAAAAAAGCGCGGTGATCGACCGCGCTTTGCATTGGCTTGATTGCCGGAGAAATCCAGCGTGCGCGGGCTACCGGTCTCGTCCTTTCAGGAAAAGACCGCTGATGGCTTGCGGCGTAGTTCGCGGTGTCATAACCAAAATGCCTTTCTCGCCCTGGTTGCGGATCGGACCGAAGATTCTATCCGCGCGCACAAAAAAGCCCGGCCAAGGCCGGGCTTTGGGGTCACGTTCACGTTCGCATTTGTCGTGAACGCAGGTTCAGTGGAACTGCTCTTCTTCAGTCGAACCGGTCAACGCCGTCACGCTCGACTTGCCGCCTTGAATCACGGTCGTCACTTCGTCGAAGTAGCCGGTGCCGACTTCTTGCTGGTGCGACACGAAGGTGTAGCCACGCTCACGCGCCGCGAACTCGGGCTCTTGCACCTTCTCGACATAGGCCGACATGCCACGCGCGACGTAGTCTTGCGCCAGATCGAACATGTTGAACCACATCGAGTGGATGCCCGCCAGCGTGATGAACTGGTACTTGTAGCCCATGGCGCCCAGCTCTTTCTGGAACTTGGCGATGGTCGCGTCGTCAAGGTTCTTCTTCCAGTTGAACGAAGGAGAGCAGTTGTACGCCAGCATCTTGCCGGGGTGAACCTTGTGCACGGCGTCGGCGAACTTCTTGGCAAAGGCCAAATCCGGCGTACCGGTTTCACACCACACCAGATCGGCGTAGTGGGCATAGGCGACGGCGCGGCTGATGGCCTGGTCCATGCCCTTGCGAGTCCGGTAGAAGCCTTCGGCCGTACGTTCGCCGGTGATGAACGGCTTGTCGTTTTCGTCGTAATCGCTGGTGATGAGATCGGCCGCTTCAGCGTCGGTCCGTGCGATCACCAAAGTCGGCGTGCCGCAGACGTCGGCCGCCATGCGTGCGGCGATCAGCTTCTGTACCGCCTCGATCGTCGGCACCAGCACTTTGCCGCCCATGTGCCCGCACTTCTTGACCGATGCGAGTTGGTCTTCGAAGTGAACGCCACCGGCGCCTGCCTTGATCATGGCCTTCATCAATTCGAAGGCGTTCAGCACACCGCCGAAGCCGGCTTCGGCGTCGGCCACGATAGGAGCGAAGTAGTCGATGTAGCCTTTGTCGCCAGGATTCGTACCCTTGGACCACTGGATTTCATCGGCGCGCTGGAACGTGTTGTTGATGCGTTCGACCACTGTCGGCACCGAGTCGACCGGGTACAGCGACTGGTCCGGGTACATCGATGCGTAGCTGTTGTTGTCTGCGGCCACTTGCCAGCCCGACAAGTAGATTGCCTTCACGCCGGCCTTGACTTGCTGCATGGCCTGGCCGCCAGTGAGTGCGCCGAGGCAGTTGACGTAAGGCTCGCTGTTGACGAGATCCCACAACTTTTCTGCACCACGATGGGCCAGCGTGTGCTCGATCCGTACCGAGCCGCGCAACCGCACGACGTCGGCGGCGCTGTAGCCGCGCTTGATGCCCTTCCAGCGCGGGTTCGTCGCCCAGTCTTTTTCGAGTGCGGCGATCTGTTGTTCTCGGCTCAGTTGTTCTGTCAGGGTCTGGGGCATGTGCACTCCGTGAGGTTGATTGGTTGACTTGGATCGGTTGGGCGCTTCCGCCATGGGGCAAACTTTAACGCGAAGCCGGAGTCTTATGTCTTATAGAAGACATATTAATACTGAAGCAAGATCAACGACTTACAGAGACTTTTCTCAATGCGGAATAATTTTTCTTATATTGAGAAAAATTATTGCGTTGCACCAAAGCCGGATTTTGCGATGTGCAATCAAGTATTCGCTAGTGAAACTGTGACGGCAGCCTTCATCTACATCGAAACCAGTCGCCACTTTCGATGACGGCGCGCCCGGTAACACGCGACGGATGGATCTCGTAGACAAGACAACGTAACGTCATCGCGCCTGCTTCGGTTCGCGGGCCTGATCCGGACAGCACCAACTCGATCTCTCGCTTGACGTACTCGCCGCCGCCGTCGTCGCGCACTTCTTCGAGCAAGTCGAGCTCTGCCTCCACAGCTTTTGTGATGCGATAGATCTCGCCGTGAATCAGCCCGCCATGATCGGCGCGCTGTTTGCCACCGCATGACGCATCGCCCAGTACACCCAGTACAGCACCTGGATATGCGCCGAGGTCGTAGAGCGTGCCCGCGATGTGCGCATGACCGACGAACTGCGGCAACGGCCGGCAACGCGTGATGTCGTTGCTGCCGCCGCGGCGCAACGTGCCGTAAACGAAGACGTGACGAACAAAGCCATTGGCTTCGGCGTCAGGGGACGCGGCGCCCGTCTTGCCAGGCACGACAACTTCATCGGGCATCATCGATCCATCGATTCAATCGTGCCAGTCTAGTGAACCCACCTGCATCAGCGGCATCCACGGTGTCCGCCGCGCCAGCATCTAGCCGTCTCGTTGCCTATGCCTGCCTTGCCTTGAGCATGACGCTCGTCGGCAGCTATGTCGCTCTTTCCAAGCCACTCGTCGCCGCACTGCCGGTGTTGCTACTCGCGTGGATGCGCTTCGGCATCGCCGCATTGGCCATGCCGCACTGGCTGAAGCGCCCGGCCGACGAACCGCCAATGACACGACGCACGCGCGGCCTCGTCTTTCTTGAATCGTTCCTCGGCAACTTCATGTTCTCGATCTGCATGCTCTTTGGCGTGAGCATGACGAGCGCGGTGTCGGCCGGCGTGATCATGGCGTCGATCCCGGCGGTGGTCGCGTTGACCAGCTGGATCTTCCTGCGCGAGCGCATCACGCTGCGCGTAGCCGGCGCCATCGGCTGTGCCGCCGGAGGCATCGCACTGCTGGCGTTCGCGCCCGTTCATGTGACATCGACTGCAGCGACAGCGCCGTCATCAGGCGCAGTGCAAAGCGGTATGCCTTGGCTCGGGAACCTGCTTGTGTTCTGCGCGGTACTGTGCGAGTCGGCGTATGCGGTCATCGGCAAGTCGCTTACCGGACGTCTCGGACCCAAGCGCATCTCGTCGCTCATCAACCTCTGGGGCTTCGCGCTCTCGACGCCGTTCGGCCTCTGGTTCGCATGGCGGTTCGACTTCGCCTCAGTGCATGTCGGCACCTGGCTTTTGCTCGTGGTCTATGCGATGGCCGCGAGCATCTGGACGGTGTGGTTGTGGATGACGGGCCTGCGCAATGTGCCCGCATCGCAGGCTGGCGTTTTCACCGTGATGCTGCCTGTGAGCGCGGCGTTGGTGGGCGTGCTGGTGCTCGGCGAAAGCCTCTCGATGCTGCAGCTTGTGGCGTTCGCCGCGGCACTCATGGGCGTGATGCTCGCGACCTGGCCTGCCCGCTTGGCGAAACCGTAGGGCGCCCTCTCTCGGCTCTCCCCCGCAGTCCCCTCTGTTTCTCCTCTGAAAAAACAACAGCCCCCAATGAAAAAGTCTCTTTTCCACTTGGAAACGCGTTTTTTCTCCTTTAGCATCCGCAGTGCCAGTGGAGACGCTGTTTTTCATTGGTGAATGTCCAACCAAAAAAAGGAAATCAAACCATGGCAACTGCAAAAAAGGCTCCGGCCAAAAAGGCTCCCGCAAAGAAGGCTGTTCCAGCGAAGAAAGTAGCTGCTCCGGCAAAGAAGGCTGCTCCTGCGAAAAAGGCTGCGCCCGCAAAGACGGCTGCTCCTGCGAAGAAGGTTGCTGCAAAGAAGGCTGCTCCCGCCAAGAAGCGCACGCCCAACGCTGCCTTCATGAAGGCCCTGACCCCCAGCCCGGCACTCGCTGCTGTCGTCGGCTCCACGCCGCTGCCGCGTACCGCAGTCGTCAGCAAGCTGTGGGACTACATCAAGAAGAACAATCTTCAAGACAAGGCCAACAAGCGCAACATCAACGCCGACGCCAAGCTGAAGGAAATCTTCGGCAAGCCGCAAGTGTCGATGTTCGAACTGGCTGCGCTGATCGGCAAGCACGTCAAGTAAGCCTCGGGTGCTTCGTGCACCTGAAACTGGAAAGCCGGCTCATGCCGGCTTTTTTTCGTTCAAGGTGAAGGCCGCGCTTGCGCTGCTTTGGTGATCGACGACAACGTGCCGCGCGTCGAGATGATCTCGGCGTCGAGTGGTATCTCGATCAGCGTGCCAATGTCGGCTTCCAGCGCCCGCAGCAAGGCGCCTTCGAACTGCGACGTGGCAGTCACTTTCTCAGCCGCATAGCCGTATGCCCTGGCAAGCGCGCAGAAGTCTGGGTTGCGCAGCGCGGTGCCGCTGACCTTGTTGGGGTACTCGCGCTCCTGATGCATGCGGATGGTCCCGAACATGCCGTTGTTCAGCAGCACGATGATGCTTTTGCCACCGTGCTGCGACGCCGTCGCCAGCTCCTGTCCGTTCATCAAAAAGTCGCCGTCGCCAGCAATCGTGAATGCGATGCGGCCGGTCGTCAGATTGGCCGCGATGCCAGCCGGCACGCCGTAGCCCATCGCGCCGCTGGTGGGCGCCAGCTGCGTCTTATGGCCCTTGGCAAGACCGTGGTAGCGAAAGAAGCGATGCACCCAACTCGCGAAGTTGCCGGCACCGTTGGTGATGGCGGCATCGTGCGGCAGATGCTTTTGCAACAACGCCACTACCTCGGCTAGGTCGACTGCGCCGCGAGGCATGTCGGCGGGCAAGCCGGGCAAGGGTTGCGGCACGAGGTTCGCGAGATAGTCGGCATGGGCAGCAAACGTCCACTCTTCCCATGGCACTTCAGGCGGGGCACTGAGCACCTCCAGGCTGCGCGCCGCGGCGCTCATGCCTGCATTGATGGCCAGGTCGGCTTGGTACACGCGATTGAGCTCTTCGGCGCTGGCATGGATGTGCACCAGCGTCTGCTTCGCCTTCGGGGCTTCGAGCAGCGTGTAGCCACCGGTTGTCATCTCGCCCAGGCGTGGTCCGATCGCGATGATCAGATCGCTGTCCGTGATCCGCGCGGCAAGCTTCGGATTGATCGCGATGCCGACATCGCCTGCATACAGCGGATGGTGGTTGTCGAAGGTGTCTTGAAATCGGAACGCATTGCCGACCGGCAGCTTCCAGTTCTCGGCGAAGCGCTGAAGGGCTTGCGCAGATTGCGTCGTCCAGCCGCTGCCGCCTGCGATGACGAACGGGCGCTGCGCCTTCATGAGCAGTTCACGCAGCGTGCGCAGCGATCCCGGATCGCTCCACGGTTGCACGGCCTCGACGCGGCCGAGTGGGCGTGCCGCCGTGGTCGACCTCAGCATGTCTTCCGGAAGCACAAGCACGACCGGGCCGGGGCGGCCGTTCATCGCGGTCGAGAACGCGCGGGCGATGTATTCGGGAATGCGACTCGCATCGTCGATGCGCTCGACGCGCTTGGCAAACCCTTTGGTGCTTGGCCCGAAGAAGCTGCCGTAGTCAACCTCCTGAAAGGCTTCACGATCGCGAAAATCGCTGCCGACGTCGCCGACGAAAAGCACGAGCGGCGTCGAATCCTGAAACGCGTTGTGCACGCCGATCGATGCGTTGGTGGCTCCCGGGCCGCGCGTCACGAAGCAGATGCCAGGCCGCCCGGTGAGCCGCCCATGCGCATCCGCCATGAAGGCCGCGCCACCCTCCTGCCGGTTCACGATGAAGCGAATGCGGTCGTCGTACGCATGAAAGCCGTCGAGCACCGCGAGAAAACTTTCTCCCGGCACGCCGAATGCAATTTCGACGCCCTGTTCGATGAGGCATTCGACGATCAAGTGCCCCGCTGTCTGCTGCTTTTGCATGCCACGCCCGATTGAGTAGATGAAGAGATGCCGCAGATTATCGTCAGGGAAAAATCGGGTTGGCTTTAATTCACCAACCAGTTAAAAGAACGCATGAAATCCGTTGCAGCTATCGCACCCGAACCGCGCCTCAGAGACGCCGACAGATCGCAGCAAGCGATCCTCGACGCCGCGCGCGAAGAGTTCGCGCTGCTGGGACTGGCCGGTGCGCGCGTCGACAGCATCGCGGAACGTGCGGGCCTCAACAAGCGACTGATCTACTACTACTTCAGCAGCAAGGACGACCTGTTTCTGGCAGTGCTGGAGAGCGCCTACGCCAACATTCGCGAGGCCGAAAAAGAGTTGCATCTGCTTGACCTGCCTCCGGCCGAAGCCGTGCGCCGACTCATGGAATTCACCTGGAACTATTACCTCGAACATCCCGAGTTCATCACCCTTCTCAACAGCGCCAACCTGCACCAAGCGCGCCATCTGGAGAAGTCGAAGCGCGTGCGTGAAATGAACTCGCCGGTGATCCAGACGCTTGGCGACATTCTCGAACGTGGCCGGAAGGAGGGCGTGTTTCGCGGCGGTGTCGATCCGGTGCACCTCTACATCTCGATCGCCGGCATCGCGTACTTCTATCTTTCCAACAACTACACGCTGTCAGCCATCTTCGGGCGCGACCTCATGACGCGCAAAGCGCGCAGCGAACGCCTCTCTCACATGTGCGATGTGATCCTAGGGTATGTCCTGAGGGACTGACTGGCGTGGTCCGTTGACGCTCTGGTGCGCGCTAGTCAGAATTCACCCGCTGGTGAATTAAAACCATAACTGGAGACCTTCGTGATGCATGCCGATTCCGTTCGCAACCTGGCTCGCCGGGTGTTTGTCGTCGCCGTTTTGTCTGCCGCTGCGTCCAGCGCGCTGGCCCAGTGGAAGCCCTCTCGTCCCATCAACTTGATCGTGCCGTGGGCGGCAGGCGGGTCGACCGATCAGGTCACGCGCGTCACTGCAGGCGAGATCGAAAAAGCACTCGGCCAAACCGTCGTCATCATCAATCAGCCGGGTGCATCAGGCGCGATCGGCACCAAGAGCGCACTCGATGCTGCAAAGGATGGCTACACGTGGACGGCCGGTGCCGCACAAGACCTGGGCACCTACGAAACGCTCGGCTCGCTGCAAACGAAGATGAGCGACTGGAACATCTTCCTGACGGTCGCCAACATCCAGGTGATCGGCGTGAATCCGGCGACGCCGTACAAGACAGCCAAGGACCTGATCGACGCCATGAAGGCTCAGCCCGGCAAGATCACGGTGGCGACGGCAGGCGTCACCTCCGCAGGCCACAACGCGATGGACTTCATCGCCGGGGCTACCGGCGTCAAGTACCGCGAAGTGCCGTACGACGGCGGCAATCCTGCGGTGGTGGCCACCGTGTCGGGCGAGGCGGAAGTCACCACGCAACTGGCCGTCGAACAGGCCGACATGATCCGTGGCAAACGCCTGCGTCCGCTGGCCACCGTCAGCGACAAGCCGCTCGACCTCGAAGGCTTCGGCGTCATTCCGCCGCTCTCCCAAACCATTCCCGGCTTTACCGCGCCGGCCAACTACTTCGGCATCTTCATCCCCAAGGGCGTGCCTGACGAGGTCGTGAAAACGGTGCAGAAGATCTGGGAAGAAAACATCCCGAAGAGCGAAGCGCTGAAGAAGTATGCGAGCAGCCGCGGCGCCCTGTTTTTGCCGACCTCCGGCGATGCTGCGCAGAAGGCGGTGATGCCGGCTGTGCAGGCGAATGCGTGGATGCTGTTCGGGGCAGGCAAGGCCAAGGTGTCGCCCGACACCGTTGGCATTCCGAAGCCTTGATTCGTTTCCATGACGCCTCCCGCTACCTCGACCTCTGCACAGCCAAAGCAGTCGTCCGAACTCCCGACGACGCCGGTTGAAGAAGCCCGAACCGTCAGCCCGCGCTCCGACCTAATCGCCGCCTTCGCGTGGATGATCTTCGGCGCGGCGGTGCTCATCGGCTCGCTTCGCATGGACCGGCTCGAGAAGCAGGACATCAATCCGTATACCGCGCCCGGACTTTTGCCAGGCTTGCTCGGCATCGTGACGGTGTTGTTGGGGTTTCTGCTGGCGCTGCGCAGTTGGCGTCGACTCTCTGCGCATTCCGGCGAAGCAGCGGTGGCGACGCCTGCGACCAGCAGCGTCGAGAAGAAACGCATCGTGCTGGTGGTGGGCTTGTGCGTCGTCTTCGCGGTCGGGCTCGTGGGGCACGGACTGCCCTTCTGGGCGGCGGCCGCGCTGTTCGTGACCATCGCGATCCTGAGCCTGCAGCACGTGCAACGCAAGGCAGCAGGCGAGTCGCTCACGCTGCCGATCTTCTGCAAGACGCTGGCCATCGGCCTCGGTGCCGGCATCGTCATCACGCTCGTGTTCCAGGAACTGTTCCTGGTTCATCTGCCTTAAGCAACTCTCTGAGCTCAGCAAGACCACCATGTTCGAAGGCCTCGCGCTCCTCGGTCACGCCTACCTCGGCTTCCTCAACATCACGTCGATCACCTTTGGGCTCGGCGGTGCGTTGATCGGCATCATCGTCGGCTGCCTGCCGGGCTTGTCGGCAACGCTGTGCATCGCGTTGCTGACGACGCTCACCATCAAGCTACCGGCCAACGATGCGATCCTGATCCTGATCTGCTCGTATGTCGGCACCCTCTATGGTGGTTCTCGCACGGCCATCCTGCTGAACATTCCCGGCACCGCTGCCAACGCGGCATCGTGTGCCGATGGCTATGCGCTGGCGCGCCGCGGCGAGGCCGGTCGAGCCATCGGCATTGCCACTTCGGGCGCCTTCATGGGGACGCTGTTCGGCGTGCTTTGCCTTGCAGCCTTCACGCCGTTGCTGGCCGAAGTCGCGTTGTCGTTCGGTGCCTACGAGTTCTTCTGGCTTGCGCTCTTTGGTGTCGCAATGTCGGGCAGCATCGTCGGTGACGATCCGCTCAAGGGCTGGCTGATGGGTGCGCTCGGCCTGTTCGTCGCGCAGATCGGGCAAGAAGGCTTGTATGCGTACAACCGATTCACCTTCGACTGGGACCAGCTCTCGGGCGGCATCTCGCTGATACCCGCGCTGGTGGGCGCATTCGGTTTTGCCGAAGTGTTGACCACGCTGGCCGACCCGGTCGAGAAGAAGATGGTCGAGTTACGCGACTCGGTATTGCCGCGCTTTCGCGAGGTGGTGCAGTACTGGCCCACCGTGTTGCGCTCCGGCGTGATCGGCGTGCTCACCGGGCTGATGCCGGGCGTCGGCGAAGACTCCGGCGCGTGGATGTCGTACGCCGCAGCCAAGGCGGCGAGCAAAGAAAAGGAGCTCTTCGGCAAGGGCTCCATCGATGGCTTGATGGCCGCCGAGACTGGCGACATGGCGTCGATTCCGGGCCACATCATTCCGGCACTGGCGCTCGGCATTCCAGGTTCAGCACCGTCTGCCGTGCTCATGGCCGCGATGATCATCCACGGCATCCAGCCCGGTCCGATGATGATGATCTCGCACCCCCAGTTCGTCTACGACGTGGTCGCGATGACCTCGCTCGCCACCGTCAGCATCCTGATCTTCGGCCTGTTTCTGGTGAAGCCGCTGCTGCTGGTGCTGCGCATCAAGCGCACGGTGCTGATGCCGATCATCTTTCTGCTGTGCACTGTCGGCGCCTTCGCCAGCGCGTCGCGGTTGTTCGACATCTACTGCATGCTGGTCATCGGCATAGGCGCCTTCTTTCTGCGGCGCCGTGGCTACCAGATGGCGCCCTTCGTTCTTGGTCTGGTGCTCGGTCCGCTGCTCGACAAGAGCTTGCGCCGCGGGCTGGTCTTGTCCGATGGCGACCTGTCGCCCTTCTTCACACGTCCGATCTGCATCGGTTTTGCGACGGTCACGATCTTCACGATTCTTCTGTATGTGCCGGCCTTCAAAGCGCTGGTACAGAGCATCACCGGTGGCTTCAGCCGCACGCTGAAGTCGCTCGTTTCAAGGCAACCCTCATGAAGATCGCTCTGTGCAACGAAGTGCTCGCCGGCATGTCGCTGGAGAAACAATGCGAGGTCGCCGCGGCACTTGGCTACGACGGGCTCGAAGTCGCGCCTTTCACGCTGAGCGACGCGCCGGAAAAGATCACATCGGGCGAAGCGGCACGCATTCGCGCCACCATCGAATCGTTCGGTCTCACCGTCACCGGCCTGCACTGGCTGCTGGTCAAGCCCGAAGGTTTGTCGCTGACCCACCCCGACGCCGACCTGCGCGCCCGCACGCTCGATGTGATGTCGCGCCTGACCGGCTTGTGCGCCGAACTCGGCGGCATGGTGCTGGTGCACGGCTCGCCCAAGCAGCGGCAGATCCCTGACGGAGAGAGCCACGCCGTCGCCTTGGCGCGTCTGCAGGACGGCTTGGCGCGCGTCGCGGAATCGGCAGCCGCCAACGGTGTCATCTACTGCATCGAGCCGTTGTCGCCGCACGAAACATCGATGCTCAATACCGTGGCCCAGGCGGCAGAGGTGGTGCGCACCATCGACCACCCGAACCTGCGCACGATGATCGATTGCAGCGCCGCCGGCCTGAGTGAAAGGGAGAGCGTGCCCGACCTGATCGACCGCTGGTTGCCGACCGGGCTCATCGGCCACATTCAGGTGAACGACCCCAACCGCCGCGGACCGGGTCAAGGAGCGATGCAGTTCGCGCCGATCTTCGCGGCATTGAAGCGCCATCGCTACGCCGGCGCGATCGGCGTCGAACCCTTCGACTACGTGCCCGACGGCCCGGGCGTGGCCGCGTTCTCGGCCGGCTACCTGAAGGGCTTGCGCGAAGCGGTGGCCTGACCTTTTCCCGAATCGTTTTCCCGCATCCTTTTTGCAGGTCTTTTACCGGTCGCCATGTCCATTCCGTTTCGCATCCTCGACATCCAGCTCTTCGAACGCGGCGTGAAGATGCGCATGCCGTTCCGCTTCGGCGTCGTCACGCTGACGGCTTGCCCGCAGGCCTTCGTGCGCGTTCGCATCCGCACAGACAATGGCGTCGAAGCCGAGGGCGCTTCAGCCGAGTTACTCGCGCCCAAGTGGTTCGACAAGAACCTCACGCTCAGCAACGACGACAACTTCGATCAGCTGCGCACCTCGCTTTGTTTGGCTAAGGCCGCCTATCTCGCTGATGGCGAATCGCGCCCTGCTTTCGCGCACTTCACAGCGAACTACCATCCGCAAATCGACGCCGCGGCGGCGCAGCAACTCAACCCGCTCATCGCCTGCTTCGGCCCGGCGTTGATCGACCGTGCGCTGCTCGATGCGCTGTGTCGCGCCCAAGATATTTCGTTCTACGAAGCGGTGCAACGCAACCTGCCCGGCATCGGCGCCACGCTGACGCCGGACCTCGACGCGTTCGACTTCGCCGGCTTCCTCGGGTCATTAGCGCCAGCGAACCGCATCGCGCTGCGTCACACCGTCGGACTGGTCGACGCCATAACGGCAGCCGACGTACAGCAATGCGTGGGCGACGGCTTGCCCGAGACGCTGGAAGAAGTCGTCGCAGCCAACGGCTGCCGCTACTTCAAGCTCAAGGTCGCCGGCAACGCGGAGCAAGATCTGGCCCGGCTGACGCGAATTGCCGCGGTCATCGACCGCGTGCCCGATTACGTCGTCACGCTCGACGGCAACGAGCAGTTTGCCGATGCCGAAGCCGCCGCGCGCTTCTGGCAACAAGTGCAGGCGACGCCCGCGTTACATCGCCTCGCAGCGGCAACCCTCTACATCGAGCAACCATTGCCACGCGCAACCGCACTGCAAAGCGATGTGCGCGCGCTCGCTGCGATGCGCCCGGTGCTGATCGATGAGTCCGACGGCACGCTCGATGCGTTTCCGCAGGCGCTGACCTGCGGCTACACGGGCGTGTCAAGCAAGGATTGCAAGGGCATCTATCGCTCGTTGCTCAACGCGGCGCGTTGCCGGCAACTCAACCTGCAAGCCGCCTCCGAAGGCCGACCGGCCGCTTATTTCATGTCGGCCGAAGACCTGACCACGCAAGCCGGCCTCGCCGTGCAGCAAGACCTCGCACTGGTCAACCTGATCGGGCTCACGCACGTCGAGCGCAACGGCCATCACTACGTCGACGGCTTCAGTGGCCAGGGCGGCAGCACAACAGAAGCGCAAGGCTTCTTGCGGGCGCAACCTGGGCTCTACGAAGCAAGCGGCGACAAGGTGCGGCTCTCTGTGCACGGTGGGATGCTCGACATCACGTCGCTTGCTGCGCCCGGCTTTGCCGCCAGCGCGCAACCCGACTGGGCCACGCTCCAGCCGCTCGCCGGCAGTTGAGCCCACACAAGACCTCCTCAAGAACATCGCAAAAAAAAGGACCTCTGAAATGGCGACCCAACGACTCGGAATCATCATGCACGGCGTCACCGGCCGCATGGGCATGAACCAGCATCTGATCCGCTCCATCTGCGCCATTCGCGCGCAGGGCGGCGTGACGCTTTCGAACGGCGACAAGGTCATGCCCGACCCGATCCTCATCGGACGCAATGCCGACAAGATCGAGGCGCTGGCCAAAGCCCACGGCATCGCACGCTGGGGCACCGACCTCGACCTCGCGCTGCAGAACAAGGACGACACGATCTTCTTCGACGCAGGCACCACGCAGATGCGCCCCACCTTGCTGGCCAAGGCGATCCGCGCCGGCAAGCACGTGTACTGCGAGAAGCCGATCGCGACCAATTTGAACGAAGCCGTCGAGGTCGCACGCCTCGCACAAGCCTCCGGCCTGAAGCACGGAGCGGTGCAAGACAAGCTGTTCCTGCCCGGCCTGCGCAAACTCGACATGCTGCGTCGCGCCGGCTTCTTCGGCCGCATGCTGAGCGTGCGCCTCGAGTTCGGCTACTGGGTTTTTGAAGGCGACCTGCAACCGATTCAGCGTCCGAGCTGGAACTACCGCAAGGAAGACGGTGGCGGCATGATCCTGGACATGATGTGCCACTGGCGCTACGTGCTCGACAACCTGTTCGGCGAGGTGAAGTCGGTCAGCTGCCTCGGCACCACGCACATTCCCAAGCGCTGGGACGAGGCCGGCGAACCCTACGAAGCCACCGCAGACGATGCGGCCTACGCCACCTGCCAGCTGGTCGGACATAACGGCGAGCCGGTCATCGCGCAGATCAACATGAGCTGGGTCACGCGCGTGCGCCGCGACGACCTCGTCACCTTCCATGTCGATGGTACCGATGGCTCTGCGGTGGCCGGCCTGTCAAGCTGCCGTGCGCAGTCACGCGTCGCCACGCCGCGTCCGGTCTGGAACCCGGACGAGAAGCAGACGATGAACTTCTTTGACCAATGGCAGGAGATTCCAGACTCGCAGGTCTACGACAACGGCTTCAAGATCCAGTGGGAACACTTCATCCGCCATGTCGTCGAAAACGCTCCGTACAAGTGGACGTTGCCCGAAGGCGTCAAGGGTGTGCAACTGGTCGAAGCCGCGCTCGAAAGCTGGGGCGAACGGCGCTGGGTCGATGTGCCCGCACTGAACATCTGACAAGGTCGGCAGCATGGCGTTGACCCTCACCCTTCCGACCGCCGACGGCGTGCTAGCGGCCTATGCGTTGCGCGGCGCTATGCCCACCAAGCCGGTGGCCGGCGTCGCGTTCAACCGCATCGCCTATTCGGCAGCACACGTCGTCGCCGATCCGTTGGCCACCATCGATCCTTGGCTGCAATGCGCGATCGACTGGGACGCGACCATCGGCTACCGCCGTCATCTGTGGTCGCTTGGTCTCGGCGTCGCGGAGGCGATGGATACAGCGCAACGTGGCATGGGCCTCGACTGGCCGACCTCGCTGGAGCTCATCCGCCGCTCGCTCGATGCGGCGAAGGACTTCTCTTCGAAAGACGGCAACGCGCTCGTCGCGTCAGGCTGCGGCACCGACCATCTCGACATCGACAGCGTCAAGAACGTCGACGATGTGATTCGCGGCTACGAAGAACAGATGGCCGCCATCGAAGCGCTCGGCGGCAAGCTGATCGTCATGGCGAGCCGCGCACTGGCCCGCGTCGCGAAGAGCCCGGCCGACTACGAGCGCGTGTACGACCGCGTGCTGTCGCAGGCGAAGCAGCCGGTGGTGCTGCATTGGCTCGGTCCGATGTTCGACCCCGCGCTGGCCGGTTACTGGGGATCGGGGGATGTCGACAAGGCCATGGACACCGCGCTCGGCATCATCGCCGCGCACCCGGACAAGGTCGACGGCATCAAGATTTCGCTGCTCGACAAGGACAAGGAAATCGCAATGCGGCGACGGCTTCCGCCGGGCGTGCGCATGTACACCGGCGACGACTTCAACTATGCCGAGCTGATTGCCGGCGATGGCTTCGGCAGCGACCCGACGCACGGCCAGAGCGACGCGCTGCTGGGCATCTTCGACGCGATTGCGCCGGCGGCCAGCGCGGCGCTCGGTGAGCTGGCTCTGGGCAATGTCGACAAGTTCCACGCCATCCTCGGCCCGACCGTGCCGCTGTCGCGCCACATCTTCGCGGCGCCCACGCGCTTCTACAAAACCGGCGTCGTGTTCATGGCGTGGCTCAACGGCCACCAGTCGCACTTCACCATGGTCGGAGGCCAGCAGAGCACACGGTCGTTGCAGCATCTGGCCGAGTTGTTCCGCCTCGCCGATGCGGCCGATCTGCTGGAGCATCCGGAGTTGGCCGTGCGCCGCATGAAGACCTTGCTCGCAATGCATGGCGTCGAAGCCTAAGGCGACGGATGCGTGATTTCTCGCTGAACCACGACTGGCTGTCGATCAACACTGCGACGGTGCGCAAACAACGCGGCGTCGAAGTCCCGCTCGACCGCATCGTCGACCAGTGCGCCGAGCGCGGCATCAGGGCGATCAGCCCGTGGCGCGACCAGGTCGCAGCGGTGGGCATCGACAAGCTCGCGAAGCAACTCAAGGCGCATGGCATCGGCCTTTCGGGCTACTGCCGCGGTGGCTTCTTTCCGGCACCCGATTCGGCTGGGCTCAAAGCCGCACTCGACGATAACCGCCGCGCGATCGACGAAGCGAAGACGCTCGACGCACCGTGCCTCGTGCTCGTGGTCGGCGCCCTGCCCGGCGCGCTCGATGGCAAGGCGGCTTACAAGGACATCGGCCGCGCGCGCAACGAGGTGCACGACGGCATCGCGGCTTCGCTGGAGTACGCACGCAAGGTCGGCATGCCGCTCGCCATCGAGCCGCTGCACCCGATGCAGGCCGCCGACCGCGCCTGCATCAACACGCTCGAACACGCACTGGACCTGTGCGACGAACTCGACCCTGGCAAAACCGGCGCGCTGGGTGTGGCGCTCGACATCTATCACGTGTGGTGGGACCCGAAGCTGCAGCAGCAGATCGAACGGGCAGGCAAATCGCGCTTGCTGGCGTACCACGTGTGCGACTGGTTGACGCCGACGCGTGACCTGTTATCCGACCGCGGAATGATGGGTGATGGGGTGGTGGAGTTGGAGAAGATTCGCGGCTGGATGGAGGCTGCGGGCTTCGATGGATTCAGCGAAGTGGAGATTTTTTCCAATCTTGACTGGTGGCAACGTACAGGGGAAGAGACGCTCGACGTTTGCATTGCTCGGCACAAGACTGTGGTGTGAACACGAAGGCGGGGGACATGAGCGGAATGGGTCACCCGGCGCCCTCGGCCCCGCCACGAACACAACCGCGTCGCGCCGTTAGCGCCATGCTGAAATCAGCGTCCATGCAAGCCCCGACCCTCGATGACCTGCGCCGCTACGCCGTAGCCCGCACCCTCTTCAAACCGACCACATTGCCGCGCGCAATCCAGCGTCTCGGATTCGTGCAAGCCGACCCGATTCGCGCACCCGCAAGAGCGCAAGACCTCACGTTGCGTCATCGCGTCAAGGACTACCGTGCGGGCGATCTTGAAGCGCGATACTCAAGACTTGCAATCGAAGAAGACAGCCTCGTCAACTACGGCTTTCTGCCGCGCGAACATTTGGCGTTGATGCACCCGCGTGAGCCCAAGTTGGCTTGGGATGCGGAGACTGGGCGCAAGGCTGCGGACGTGCTGGCCTTCGTGCGCGAGCGCGGGCAAGTGCATCCGCGTGATGTCGATGCGCACTTCTCGCACGGCCGCATGACCAACTATTGGGGTGGATCGAGCAACGCGAGCACGCACCTGCTCGACGGCATGCACTACCGCGGCATGTTGCGCGTAGCTCGGCGCGACAGCGGCACGCGCGTCTACGAAGCGGTCGACCATGCACCACCGATCGATGACAGCCCGACCGGTCGCGCACTGCGTGCTGCGGCGCTGCTCGAATTCATCGTGCGCAAGTACGCCCCGCTGCCAGCCGCGAGCCTTACCTACCTCGTGCGCTTGCTCAATTACGGCGCGCCGCATCTGAGCACGCACACCCAGGCCGCGCTGAGTGAAGCACGCGAAGTGCTCGCCAGCAACCGCATCGACGGCACGACCTGGTACTGGCCGGTCGACGAGAACCCCGCTTCCAAACGTCACGCGCCTGACGATGCGGTTCGGCTGCTGGCGCCGTTCGATCCGGTGGTGTGGGACCGTCGCCGCTTCGAGTTGCTCTGGGGCTGGACGTACAAGTTCGAGGCTTACATGCCAGCGCCGAAGCGGCAGTTCGGCTACTACGCATTGCCATTGCTGTGGCACGACCGCGTGATCGGCTGGGCGAACGTGACAACCACGACAGGACGGCTGAAGCCGAGCTTCGGCTATGTCGACAAGAAGCCGAACGGCGCTGCGTTTCGTGCGGCCCTCGACGACGAGTTTCAACGCATGACGGCCTTCATGGCGCCGCGCTGAAGGTCCCGAAACCGCAACACGACTCGTCGTGGGGTTTTGGCTCGTGCGTGACAGCGCGGCCCTGCGCTCGTCTCTAGAATCCACCTCGCTCCGATGCAAGTCGGGGCAAGCGTTCTCAGGGCGGGGTGCAATTCCCCACCGGCGGTGATGGCGACTCGTTCGCACAAGCCCGCGAGCGCCCGGTCTTCCACGAAGGTCGGGGTCAGCAGATTTCGGTGCGATTCCGGAGCCGACGGTCACAGTCCGGATGCAAGAGAGCGCGAACCGTCTGCATTGCCACGCGCGTTACGTCGCGTGGCGTCGCTGTCGCCTTCGTGCGCCCTGATTCAGGAAACCTGCTTTTTTTTCAAAAGGCACCAGAGGCACCATGAGTCAGATCAACGACCTTCCCCTTTCTGTCACGGCCGCCACCGATGCGCCACGCGGCAACCGTATCGCCTTCGTCGAAGCGCAATGGCATGCCGACATCGTGCATCAGGCACGCGACGCTTTTCTTGCCGAGATGGGGCGTCTCGGCGTGCCTGCCGACACCATCGATGTGTTCGATGTGCCCGGCGCTTTCGAGATCCCGCTGCACGCCAAGCGGCTGGCCAACTCGGGCAAGTACGCCGCCATCGTCGGCTGCGCGCTGGTGGTCGACGGCGGTATCTACCGTCACGAGTTCGTCGCGACCACCGTGGTCAACAGCCTGATGGCGTTGCAGCTCGAAACCGGCGTGCCGATCTTGTCTGCCGTGCTCACGCCCCATCACTTCCATGAGCATGCGGAACACCGCAAGTACTTCCACCGCCACTTCGCGGTCAAGGGAACAGAGGCTGCCGAAGCCTGCGTGAAAACGATCGAAGGGTTGCGAAAAGTCGACGCGCTCTTGGCGAGCTAGAGGACGCGGGCTAGAGGACGCGAGGTGAATGACGCGAGGTGAAAGACTTCAGACTGCTGCGGGCACAGCGCCGTGCAACCGACGGGTTCGCAGCAACAGCATCGCCGCGATCGACATGTTGAGCAGGTTCCAAGCGATGCCGTTGATGAAGGCCGCGTGATAGCTGCCGGTGAGATCGAACACCTTGCCCGACATCCAGCCACCGAGCGCCATGCCCAGCAACGTGCAGCCGATGACGGTGCCCACGCGCGCGCTGGCCTCGGCCGGCGGAAAGTATTCGCGCACGATGATCGCGTACGACGGAACGAGGCCGCCCTGGAACAAGCCGAACATGGCCGACACCACGAAGAGCGGCACCATGCCGTCGAACGGCAGGAACATGAAGAGCGCGACGCATTGCAGCATCGATCCCAGCAACAGCGTGCGCAAGCCACCGATGCGGTCGCAGAGGGCACCGGAGACAAGGCGACTCACGATGCCGCAGGCGAGCATCAACGACAGCATTTGGGCCCCGCGTGCAGCGCCGAAGCCGAGGTCGGTGCAGTAGGCGACGATGTGAACCTGCGGCATCGCCATCGCCACGCAACAGGCAGTGCCAGCTACGCACAGCAACCCTTGCGCCATCCCCAGGCTGAGGCCGAAGGGGCGGGCCACCGCATCGATACCAGCGCGGCCCGCAACCGCCGCGGGCGGCGCATCCATGACGGTCGCCGGTGGCCGCGTTCGCATGAACAGCGACAGCCCCGCCATCGCCAGCCCGCAAAACAGGCCCAGGCCCACATAGGTCGCTCGCCAACCGGAGGCCTCCACGAACTTCTGCACGATGGGCGGCCACACCGCTCCCGCGAGGTAGTTGCCGCTAGCGCACACGGCCACCGCCATGCCACGGCGCTTGACGAACCACAACGAGGTGTCGGCTACCAGGGGCGCGAACACCGCACCGCTGCCTAGCCCGACAAACACTCCCTGCACCGCAGAAAAAGCAACGATGCCGGTCGCGAAACTGGAGGCCACGAAGCCGACACCCACGCACACTGCGCCCAGCAGCAGCGGCCACATCACGCCATGGCGGTCGGCCAGCTTGCCCATGACGATTCCGCCAAGACCGAAGCCGATCATCAACAGCGTGTAGGGCAGCGAGGCCTCGGCCCGCGCCACGCCGAAGTCGGACTGGATTGCCGGCAACACCACCGACACGACATACATGCCGCAGCTACCGACCGTCATGATCAGCAGCGTGACGAAGAGCCGCAGCATCGCGTATCGCGAATCGGGCTGATGACGTTGCAAGGCGTTGGTCGACATGGTGCTCAGTGTGCGCGCCGGCCCTGCAACGGCAGCGCGGGCACTGCGGCCGCCGCGCTCAAGCAGTCGCGGCAACCAGCGACGTGCGCCGCACACGCGTCACATTGAACGCGCTTGCAATCAACACACCCTGCACCACTGCCAGCCCGACGATCACGCTCATGTACTGGCCGTTGTCCATCAACCGGCCGAACACCAGCGGCGCCAGAGCCTGGCCGATGTCGAGACCGGCGTAGACAACGCCATAGACGCGTCCCGTCGCATTGGGCGGCGTCGAGCGCTTGACCAGCAGATCGCGCGAAGGCCCCGCGATGCCGGACGCGAAGCCCATCGCCCCGAAGATCACCGGCACCAGCATGCCGGGGAAGTCTCCAAAGGCCAGCACCAGCGCCAGCGCCGCCGCGACGCCAAAGCCCGCACCGACGATGCGCGCACAGCGTGTCGGGTCCGACGCGAGAAAGCCGCCGAACACCATGCCCGCGGCACTCGCAACCATGTAGACCGTCAGGCAAACCGCGACCAGGGCGACCGGCACGTCGTGCAGATGGCCGGCCGCGACGGGCGCGAAGGTCTGCACCACGCTGATGACGACGGCGTAGAAAAAGAAGAAAGCGAAGCACATCCACACCGCCGGAATGCGCAAGAAATCGAACTCTCCGCCGATGGGCGCAGCGCCGCCTTGCCCGGTGGCCTTCTGCACCGTCTTGACGTCGAGCGACAGCACACTGCGATAGATCCAAAGCACCAGCAGCACGACCACGGCGAGTACACCGGCCGATGCCAATGCCACGCGCCATGAATACGCAATGGCGATCGGCACCACGAAGGCCGGCGCCAACGCCCAGCCCAGACTGCCAGTGATGCCGTGCACGCTGTACGCATGGCCGAGCCGCGTTGGCGCGACCTTGCGGTTGAAGAGCGTGTAGTCGACCGGATGAAAGACGCCGTTGCCGATGCCGCCCAGCACCGCGAAGGCCAGCAGCATCCAGTAGCTCGTCGCCATCGCGTAGCCAAAGGCCGCCAGCGCCAACGCGCCGAGTCCGACGAACAGCACCGGTCGCGGGCCGAGCTTGTCGACGATGAATCCCGACGCCGCCTGCACCAGGCAAGAGACCACGAAGAACACGGTCAACACAGCGCCCAACTCGGTGTAGCTCACGTTGAAAGCATCTTTCAGCCACGGAAACAGCGGCGCCAGCACCAACTGGCTGAAGTGGCTGACGGCATGCGCGAGGCCCACCAGGCCGATCAACTGGGCGTCGGCACGCAAGGTGGGCGTCGAGGATGAAACTGCTGTGACTGAAGACGACATGGATTGCTACAAATATGACGGGCGGGCCCTGATCCTATGTCGCCAGCTACCGTCAGAATGACGATACAGCGACAACATTTGTCGGAACCATGCCAGCCTCTGCCTCTATCCCTGCCGTTCTTCCAGCATCGCCGCCACCAGCGACCGTCGTGCAACCATCGATGGCACCGTCGATCAGCGTAGGCTCGCTCACGCCGCATCTCTATGCGCCTGATGCCGTGCGGCCGCTGCGCGCCAAAGAGCATTTCCTCAAGGCCGACACGCTGGTCGAGCTCCATGCGCATCCGTGGCCACAGCTGACCTTCTCGACACGCGGCGTAATCCGGCTCAGCACCGAAGACGGCAGCTATATCGTTCCGCCGTCGCGCGCGCTCTGGGTGCCGGCCGACATGCAGCACAGCATCACGCTCATCGAAGATGCTGAGCTGCGCACCGTCTACCTGCATGCCTGGCTCGCGCCGAGCTGGGAGAAATGCGAGGTGCTGGAGATCAGCCCGCTGCTGCGCGCATTGATGCTGGCGCTCGACACCACGCCCGATGGCCTGCCGCCGGTCGATGCCGAAGCCGCTCCGCGTGAACGCATGATCGCGCCGTTGCTCATCAGCGAACTGGAACGCGCAACGCAGATTCAGATCGATGTACCGCTGCCCAACGACAAGCGACTGCGGCAGCTCTGCGAGACGTTGCTGCGCAACCCGGCCGATCGCGCAACGCTTGCGGAACGGGCCGCCGCCATCGGCGCCAGCGAGCGCACAGTGGCGCGACTGTTCAGGGTTCAACTCGACACCAGCTGGCAGCAATGGCGACAGCAAGCCGTGTTGGCGCATGCCCTTCCTTTGCTGGCGCGTGGTATGGCGGTGAGTCGTGTCGCAGCGGCCAGCGGCTACGCCACGGACAGCGCGTTCTGCGCCATGTTCAAGGCCGCGACCGGGCAATCACCGACCGCGTTCCAGCACAAGAAACGACAGTAAACATCGCCCTCATCCACACCACCCAACTCATCTTCAAAGGGAAGCCACCATGAAAACACGCACCGCTCTCGCTTCACTTCTTCTGGCGTCCATCGGCGCATCGGTCGGTGACTCCGCTGGCGCGTCGAACCTGCTCGACTCGCTCAAGTCACAGGCCGGGAACTACGCGATGCCGGCGATGGGCGGCAACACGGTAGGCAATGCGGCCGGCGTGCTGCAGTACTGCGTCAAGAACAACTACCTCGGCGGCGATGCGGCGTCGATCAAGGACAAGTTGCTCGCCAAGGTGACGGGTCAGCCCCAGCAACAGACCGGCTTTGCCAACGGTGCCAAAGGGTTGTTACAGGGCGACGGCAAGTCGATCGACTTGAAGTCGGTGTCTGGCAAAGTGAAAACGAAGGCCTGCGACTACGTGCTTAAAAACGCGAAGTCGTTGATCTAGCGTCGGCGCCGACGCCGTCCGCCCAGCGCATGGCTGGTGAGTCGAGCGTGCGCACCGCTTCGGCCGCACCGGGCAACCAGAGCTGCACTGTCGTCAGATAGATGCGCAGCAGAAAGCGCATCGCCTCCATTGCAGCGTCTTCGCGGCCGATCGCTTTCAGCAGCGCCCAGTCGGCTTCGGCGGCCAGCGGCAGGCCGGTCGCCTGCGCGTCCTGCAGCGCGTACCAGACCGATACCGTCGCACGCGACGCAGGCTGGCCCAAAGCGGGCCGCGCGCGCTCGGCGAGCGTGACGTCGAGCCCGCGTCGAAGGTCATCGTCGATCCCGGTGACCGAATGCACCAGCGCATGGGCCAGCGGTACTGCCGTCAAAGGCAACGCCTGCACTGTGAGGCGGTACGGACCAAACCTGTCGAAGCGATCGAACGAGCGTCGCGTCTGCCAGCTCCGGAGATCGGCGAATGGACGAAACCACTTATTCATGCCAAAGAGTCGCTGAAGCAATCGGTTTGCGATGTAGGCGCAGTCTGAATCGTGATGCGATTTTCGACGCATTGCTCTGTGAGTCACGCCTCTATACTCGCCTGTCATCCTCAATCAAAAACAATCGAGAGGCGCGCCAAGACGCCACTCCAAGCTACGGTTTTGATAGCAACCACGCCTTCTTTGCGGCAGCGGCTCGCCCACTGGATGCCCTGCCTCGCATGGCCGCGTCCGAGTCGCGCACTGTTGCAAGGCGAGGCACTCGCCGGAATCACGGTCGCGCTGATGGTGATCCCGCAAGGCGTTGCGTACGCGGCCCTCGCCGGGATGCCGCTGGTCACCGGCGTGTACGCGGCGCTGTGGCCCGCACTGGTCGCGGTGCTGTTCAGTTCGTCGCAACGCCTGTCGGTCGGGCCGACTGCCCTCACCAGTCTGCTGGTCGGTGCTTCGCTGGCGCCCCTTGCGGTCGCGGGCAGCGCCGAGTGGGTGGCGATGGCGGTGTGGCTGACGCTACTGTCGGGTGGCATCCAGATTCTGATCGGTGCCGGGCGACTCGGCTGGATACTGCGACTGGTCAACTCGCCGGTGCTCACCGGGTTCACGCAGGGCGCGGCGATTTTGATCGCAGTGTCGCAGCTGCCTTCGCTGCTCGGGTTCACTGGTCGTACCGTGCCGCAGGTTCTGCGCGGTGGCTCGCCTCCGGACTGGACTGCGATGGCTTTCGGCCTTGGCAGCATGGCCGTGTTGTGGGCCGGCAAGCGCTGGCTGCCTCGCTTCCCCACCACCATGGCGCTCGTCGCCGGCGCAGCGGCGTTGAGCTGGTCGCTCAGCTATGCACTCCTCGGCGGCGCCGTGGTCGGCGCATTGCCTTCGGGCTTGCCGTCCCTGTATTGGCCAAGCGCTCTGCCAGGCGGCACGCTGCACACGCTCGGCATGCTGCTGCTGCCCGCGCTCACGATCACGCTGGTGAGCTTTCTCGAAACGGCTTCCAGCGCCAAGATCGACAACGCACGCGCCGGCACGCTGTGGAACGAAAACCAGGACTTGATCGGCCAGGGCCTCGCCAAGGTGGCGTCGGGCCTGACCGGTGCTTTTCCGACCAGCTCGTCGTTCTCTCGTTCGGCCATCACGCTGTATGCGGGTGCGCAGACCGGTTGGGCCACGCTGTTCAGCGTCGTCGTGGTGGCGCTCACATTGCTGTGGCTGATGCCGCTGCTCTATCACGTGCCTCAGGCCGTGCTGGCCGCAGTCGTTATGACGGCCATCATCGGGCTCATCAAGCCGCGCAGCTTCGCGGTGCTGTGGCGTGTGTCGCGCATCGAGGCCGGCATCGCCATCGGCACCTTCGCACTCACCATCGCGACCGCGCCTTCGATCTACTGGGGCGTGCTCGGCGGGCTGCTGGCGAGCCTCGCGAACTACATGTACCGCCACCTGCATCCGCGCATCATTGAAGTCGGCTTGCACGGCGACGGCAGCCTGCGCGACCGACACCTGTGGCAGTTACCACCGCTGGCGCCCACTCTCTACGCGCTGCGCATGGATGCGGAGCTCGACTTCGCTTCTGCGGGCACGCTCGAGCGCGCGATTGCCGAAGTGCTTGCAGGGCGGCCTGAAGTCACCGACGTTTGTCTCTTCGCGCATCCCATCAACCGCATCGACATCAGCGGCGCCGAGGTGTTCGGCTCGCTGCGTCGCTTGCTCGAGAGCAAGGGCGTGCGGTTGCACCTCAGCGGCCTCAAATTACCGGCGCAGCAAGTGCTCGACCGTGCGGGCTTGCTGGTGCCCGGACCCCTGCTCTTCAACTACCGCACCGATGCCGATGCGCTGCAAGCGTTGATGACGGACTGCGGGCGCAACGAGTCGCAATCGACGCCAGCGGGCTAGGCATATGGGCCGCGGCTCGCCGCCGCTACAACGCCGAAAACTGCGAAGGTCGATCGGTATTGCAGAAGTCGAAGAACGCGTCGAGCTCGTTGGACTTGTCGAACACCGCGTCGGCGCCCAACTCGGTACAGCGGTTGCGCATCTCGGGCGTCGCGTAGTTACTGAGCACCACGACCCGTTGCTGTTCCCCGCGCTGTCGGCATGCGGCCAGCACGCCTAGGCCGGAGCCCTGCTTGAGGAACAGGTCGACGACCGCCAGGTGCCAATCGTCGCGGTGGGAAGCGAGCCAGTCGATC
Organism: Variovorax sp. GrIS 2.14; assembly: GCF_046115955.1. Lineage (NCBI taxonomy): Bacteria > Pseudomonadati > Pseudomonadota > Betaproteobacteria > Burkholderiales > Comamonadaceae > Variovorax > Variovorax sp. GrIS 2.14. Next base: position 42,261 of record NZ_JBJXIA010000004.1, on the reverse strand, counting down.
GCCTCTGCCTCGGATTCCGCGAAGCCGGCCACCTCGGCATTTGCCAGATCTTCCAGCGTCGGGATGAGGTTCTCCCGAATCGTGGGGTTGTCTTCGACGATAAAGGTGATGAGCGACATGGCGGATGATGAGCGTCGCCAGTTTATGCCACGCCGCGGCGTTGTCGGAGCGTCGCACTGCAGATCGTGCGGCTTCGCGGCCAGACCAGACTCAGTCCTGCACACGTCCCCGCAGGTTCTTGATTTCCGAGCGCTGGCTCTTGCCTTGCAGTCGTCGCTGCTTCGAACCATAGGTCGGCTTGGTGGCCCGACGCACCAGGGGCGCCGCGGCCACGCTGTCGACCACCTCCTGCAAACGCGCCAGCGCGTCGTTGCGATTCATCTCCTGGGTACGGTGCTGCTGCGCCTTGAGCACCAGCACGCCTTCTTGCGTGAGGCGGTTGTCGCGCAAGGACAGCAGTCGCTCCTTGACGTCGTCCGGCAGAGAGCTTGCCGGAATGTCGTAGCGCAGATGCACCGCGCTCGAAACCTTGTTGACGTTTTGGCCGCCCGCACCCTGCGCACGAATGGCAGTTAGTTCGACTTCGTTTTCGTCGACAAGGATCGGCTTGCGCAGCGGCATCGTCCGCTCAAACTCTCTCGAAAATCGCCGCGATGCCTTGCCCGCCGCCGATGCACATCGTCACCAGAGCGTAGCGCCCGCCGGTGCGGTGCAACTCGGCGATGGCCTTGGTCGTGATGATGGCGCCGGTCGCGCCGACCGGGTGGCCGAGCGAAATGCCCGAGCCGTTGACGTTGACCTTGGCCGGGTCGAAACCCAGCTCCTGGATGACGGCACAGGCTTGTGCGGCGAAGGCTTCGTTCGACTCGATCACGTCGAGGTCGCTCACTTTCAGGCCGGTGCGTTCCAGCACCTTGCGCGTGGCCGGCACCGGGCCAATGCCCATGTAAGCGGGCTCGACGCCGGCATGTGCGTAGCCGACCAACCGGGCCAGCGGCTTGAGGCCGAGCGCCTGCACGCGCGAGCCTTCGGCCAACACCACCGCGGCAGCGCCGTCGTTGATGCCCGACGCATTGCCTGCCGTCACCAGGCCGGCCTTCTTGAAGGCCGGTTTCATCTTGCCCAGCGTATCCATCGTGGTGTCGGCGCGCACATGCTCGTCGGTGTCGAACAGCACGATGCCCTTGCGCGTCTTGACCTCGACCGGAACGATCTGCTCCTTGAAGCGACCGGCCGCGATGGCCGCAGCGGCGCGCTGCTGGCTCATGACCGCCAGCTCGTCCTGCTGGCTGCGCGAGATGTTGTAGCGCGCTGCAACGTTCTCGGCGGTGATGCCCATGTGCATCTTTTCCCAGGGGTCGTGCAGGATGCCGAGCATGTAGTCGACCAGCACCGCATCGCCCATGCGCGCGCCATAGCGGGCCGAAGTATCGAAGTATGGGCCGCGGCTCATCGACTCCGAGCCGCCGCCGATGGCGATGTCGCAATCACTGAGCTGGATCGCCTGCGCCGCCGAAATGATCGCCTGCAGGCCGGAGCCGCACAGGCGGTTGACGTTGAAGGCGGGCGTCTCGATCGGGCAGCCGGCATCGATGGCGGCGACCCGGCTCAGGTACGCGTCCTTGACGTCCGTCGGGATCACGTTGCCCATCACGACATGGCCGATGGCGTCGGGTGCCACGCCGCTGCGTTGCAGGGCCGCTTTGACGGCGGTGGTGGCCAGTTGGGTGTTGGGCACGTCTTTCAGCGAGCCGCCGAAAGTGCCGATGGCGGTGCGGGCGGTGCCGACCACGAAGATGTCGCGTTGGGTCATTTCAATCTCTCCAGGGTGGTGCCACATTCGGCGGCGGACGCGGAGGGTCGATTTTGACGGGGTTCAGCGCGGCGTGCTTAGGGCGCCGACTTGGGCTGGACGTCGGTCACGCCGCCACCCACGCCATGCACACGTACTGGGCGTTCCGAAGATTCGCCCAGCGCACGCGCACTGACCACGTCGCCCGCCGACGGCTCGGCCGGCGCGCTGGCCGCGCGGAAGCGGTTGAAGCCGGCACCAGGGTTGAAGCGCATGACCCACGGCGTAATCGGCCGGCCGGTAAGTCGTGCCCAACCATAGCGCAGTCCCCACGCCGCACCGAACAACAGCACCGCGACGGCGAGGCTGGCCGCGAAGACCAGCCCCAACATGAAGAGAACCAAGCGAAGGATGAAGTTCATCATCGCGATTAGGCCACCGTCTCCGTCGTTGGTTCCCCGACATCACCCGTGCGGACGGTACGGGCAAACTCGAACTTGCCCGGCGAATGGATCGGATCGGTCGTCACATGGATCGTGTCCTTCGGCCCGAAGCTGCCGTCGAGCAGCAACTTCGACAGCGGGTTTTCGATGCGCTGCTGAATCGCCCGCTTCAATGGCCGCGCGCCGAACACCGGGTCGAACCCGACCTTGGCGATCTCGGCCAGCGCCGCAGGTGAGACCTCGAGCGCCATGTCCATCTTGGCGACGCGCGCCTGCAGTACCTTGAGCTGGATCGCGGCGATCGATTCGATGTTCTTGGCGTCGAGCGCATGGAACACCACCGTCTCGTCGATGCGGTTCAGGAACTCCGGTCGGAAGTAGTTCTTCAACTCGTCCCACACCGCTTCCTTGATCTCCTCGTTCGGCTTGCCGACCATCGCCTGGATGATCGGCGAGCCGATGTTGCTGGTCATCACGATCACGGTGTTCTTGAAGTTGACGGTGCGGCCTTGGCCGTCGGTCAGGCGCCCGTCGTCCAGCACCTGGAGCAGCACGTTGAATACGTCTGGATGCGCCTTCTCGACTTCGTCCAGCAGCAGCACGCTGTAGGGCTTGCGGCGCACCGCTTCGGTCAAATAGCCGCCCTCTTCATAGCCGACGTAGCCGGGCGGCGCACCGATCAAGCGCGCCACTGAATGCTTCTCCATGAACTCGCTCATGTCGACGCGGATGAGATGGTCTTCGCTGTCGAAAAGGAAGCCCGCGAGCGCCTTGCACAGCTCGGTCTTGCCGACGCCCGTGGGGCCCAGGAACAGGAACGAGCCGGTCGGCCGATTCGGATCGCTCAAGCCCGAGCGCGAACGGCGGATCGCGTTCGCGACGGCACCGATGGCCTCGTCCTGGCCGACCACGCGCTCGTGCAACTTGCCTTCCATGACCAGCAGCTTGTCGCGCTCGCCCTGCATCAGCTTGGCAACCGGAATGCCGGTGGCGCGCGCCACGACTTCGGCAATTTCTTCGGCACCGACCTGCGTGCGCAACAGCGTCGGAACGCTCGATTTACCCTTGCTCGTCTCGCTTTCCTGCGCCTCTTTCAAACGCTTTTCGAGCGCCGGCAGTTGGCCGTACTGCAGCTCTGCGACCTTGTTGAAGTCGCCCTTCTGCGTGAACTCGGCGATCTGAAAGCGCATCTTGTCGATGTCTTCCATCACCGTCTTCGAGCCTTGGGCTTGCGCCTTTTCCGCTTGCCAGATCTCGTCGTAGTCGGCGATTTCCTTTTGCAACTTGGTGATCTCGTCTTCGATCAGGCCAAAGCGTTTTTGCGACGACTCGTCCTTCTCGCGACGCACGGCTTCGCGCTCGATCTGCAGCTGAATCAGGCGACGATCGAGCCGGTCCATGACCTCTGGCTTGGAGTCCATTTCGATCTTGATCTTGGCAGCCGCCTCGTCGATCAGGTCGATCGCCTTGTCGGGCAAAAAGCGGTCGGTGATGTAGCGGTCGGAGAGCTCAGCCGCGGCCACGATCGCCGGGTCGGTGATCTGCACGCCGTGGTGCACTTCGTACTTCTCCTGCAGCCCGCGCAGGATCGCGATGGTTGCTTCGACCGACGGCTCGCCGACGATGATTTTCTGGAAGCGACGCTCCAGTGCGGCGTCCTTCTCGATGTACTTGCGGTATTCGTCGAGCGTGGTCGCGCCGACGCAATGCAGTTCGCCGCGCGCCAGCGCGGGCTTGAGCATGTTGCCGGCGTCCATCGCGCCTTCGGCCTTGCCAGCGCCGACCATGGTGTGCAGCTCGTCGATGAAAACGATGGTCTGGCCTTCGTCTTTCGCGAGCTCGTTCAGCACGGTCTTCAGGCGCTCTTCGAACTCGCCGCGGAACTTGGCACCGGCCAGCAGCGCGGCCATGTCGAGCGACAGCACGCGCTTGCCCTTCAGCGAGTCGGGCACCTCGCCGGCGACGATGCGCTGGGCCAAGCCTTCGACGATGGCCGTCTTGCCGACACCGGGCTCGCCGATGAGCACCGGGTTGTTCTTGGTGCGGCGCTGCAGCACCTGGATGGCACGACGGATTTCTTCATCGCGGCCGATGACCGGGTCAAGCTTGCCCAGGCGCGCGCGCTCGGTCAGGTCCATGCAGTATTTCTTGAGCGCCTCGCGCTGGCCTTCGGCATCCGCGCTGTTGACGCCCTGCCCGCCCCGCACTGCCTCGATGGCAGCTTCGAGCGACTTGCGCGTGACTCCGTTGCTGCGCGCAAGGTTGCCGATGTCGGCCTTGCTGTCGGCCAGCGCAAGAAGGAACAGTTCACCCGCGATGAATTGGTCGTTGCGCTTGATGGCTTCCTTCTCGGTGGCCTGCAGCAGCTTGCCGAGTTCCGGCCCGACCTGAACCTGGTCATTGCCCTGCACTTGCGCCAGCTTCTTGATGGCGGCCTCGGCCGCTTGCGACAGGCCGGGCACGTTGACCCCAGCGCGCTCGAGCAGTGCACGCGGGCCCTCGTCTTGCCGCAGCATCGCTGCCAGCAGGTGGGCGGGCTCGATGTAGGCGTTGTCGTTGCCGAGCGCGAGCGACTGGGCGTCGCTCAACGCTTCCTGGAATTTTGTGGTGAGTTTGTCTTGGCGCATATAGGTTCCTGCATTCGAAATAAGGTCGTTTGCACGGCCTTCAAGGGCGGACGGATGTTCGAGCACGGCCATTGCCCGGCGTCGTTGCCCTATTTGTAGACGCCGCAGGGCTGTCGGGCCTTGCGCAGGCGCAAGCAAACGAGAAATCAGGAGGGATCAGCCGTTGGTCGCGGCGATGCCCCAACGCGCGAGTGCCTTGTCGTCGGCAACGCGGGCATCGACCCAGCGCGCACCCTCGGGCGTCTGTTCTTTTTTCCAGAACGGAGCCTGCGTCTTCAAGTAGTCCATGAGGAATTCGCAGGCCTGGAAGCTTTCGCCGCGGTGCGCCGACACCACCGCGACCATCATGATCTGCTCGAGCGGCTGCAACAGGCCGATGCGATGGATCACGCGGGCGCCGAGGATGTCGAAGCGACGGTGCGCTTCGTTGATCATGGCCTCGATGGCCTTCTCGGTCATGCCAGGGTAGTGCTCGAGCTCCATCGACGCCACGTCGGCCCCGTCGTTGCGATCGCGCACCGTACCGATGAAACTGCAGACGGCGCCGATGGCCGAATTGCTTGCGCGCAGAGCAGCGATCTCGGCCGCGAGATCGAAGTCTGCGGTTTGAACGAAGACGCGCGGCGGACCGCTCACCGATGCACTCACGGATGCGCCGATAGATGCGCTCGCGGACATGTGCCGGTCGCCTTCAGCCGCCGGTGACAGGCGGAAAGAACGCCACTTCAGCGCCGTCCAGCAGCACAGCGCTCTCTACACTCATCACCTGATCCAGCGCCATGCGGACTGCCTTGCCGCGCGCCAGCGCTTCGGCATAGGGAGCACCCCGCGCGATCAATTCGTCGCGCAACACAGTGAGCGTTTCGGCATTCGTCTCCACGGACTCGCTGGACTTCGCAAGAGCTTCGCGGACCGAGGCGAAGTAGCGGATCGAGATTTTCATGTGCGTCTTTGTTGCGGCGGTCATCGAGCGCTCATGCAATCAGCGAAGCGAACGGAATGAACTGCACGGTATCGCCCTTCTTGATCGGCTGGCCGGCCGGCGTGTCGACGACGCCATCACCCCACACGGCGGAGGTCAGCACGCCGGAGCTCTGATTTGCAAACAGATCCAGTCCGCCGTCGGCGTTGCGACGTGCGCGAAGGAACTCGCGGCGCCGGTCGGGCCGGGGCCAGTCGAAGTCTGAACGCATCGCGACAGATTCCACCGCCACGCGCGCCGCGCCTTGCAAGGTGAGGATGAAGGGCCGCACCAGTAACAGAAATGTCATGAAGCTCGACACCGGATTGCCGGGCAGCCCGGTGATGTGCGTGCCGTTGATGTTGCCGTAGGCAAACGGCTTGCCCGGCTTCATCGACAGTGACCAGAGCTGAAGTTCGCCGAGTGCCTGGATGGCGGCCTTGATGTGGTCTTCTTCGCCTACCGACACGCCCCCTGTCGTGATGATGAGGTCGTTGTTTGCCGCTGCTGTGCGCAGCGCATCGATGGTCGCATCGCGCCGGTCGGGCACGATGCCGAGATCGTTGACCTCGCAGCCGAGGCGATGCAGCAACGCTCGCATGAAGAAGCGGTTCGAGTTGTAGATGGAGCCCGGCTTCATCGCCTCGGGCGACACGTCGCCAGGCATCACGAGCTCGTCGCCGGTCGACAGCAGCGCGACGCGCGGGCGCTTGGCGACAGTCAGTCGATCGAAGCCGACGCTGGCTGCGAGACCGAGCGCTGCGGGCGTCAGGCGTTCGCCGCGCACCAGCACGACATCGCCGGCCGCGACGTCTTCGCCGGCTCGGCGAATCCACTGGCCAGCGTCTGGCGCGACGTTAATGCACACGCTGCCGAGCCCGCCTTCCTGCGGCAACGTCGACGTGTCTTCCTGCATCACGATCGCGTCAGCCCCCTCGGGAATTTGCGCGCCAGTGAATATCCGGGCGGCGGTGCCGGCAGCGAGCGCCGAGCCGACAGTGCCAGCAGGAATGCGCTGCGTCACCTGCAAAACCGAATCGGCGGTGGCGCAATCGGCTGCTCGCACAGCGTAGCCATCCATCGCGCTGTTGTCGCGCGGCGGCACGGTCAGCGCCGAGACGACGTCTTGCGCCAGCACGCGTCCGTCTGCTTCGAAGGTGAGGACGCTTTCAGTGCCGACCGCGGGCACGGCCTTGGCAAGCAGGCTGGCGACCGCCTCGTCGAGCGGCATCAAAGAAGGACGTGAGGTTGGCGCGGATTCAGGCATGGTGCTGGTTGTATTCGAAGCGATCGCCGCTGTCGATCAGCCAACGCGCCAGTGCTTCGGCATCGTTCAGGTCGAACACCGGCAGCGGCGTGGGCGCAGGCAGGCGGGTCGCATCGTCGGTCGCGATGCCGACGATGAAGCGATCGTCGATGTAGTGCGCGGTGCGTGCCGGCTCACCGTCTTGTGCTGCACGCCAGACCTCGATCTTGGGCAAGTCGGCATGCCGAAAGCCTTCGACAAAAACCCAGTCGATTCGGGCATCGAGTTCGGCGATGAGGTCATGGACTGAAAGCTGCGTCGGCTGTTCGAACTCGCGCATCAACGCGAGCCGTTTGTCCGACGCCACTACTACCTCGAAGGCGCCCGCCTCACGATGACGGTAGGTGTCCTTGCCCGGACGATCGACATCGAACTTGTGGTGCGCATGCTTGACGACCGAGACGCGTCGGCCCCGTCGCCTCAACACCGGTATCAAGCGCTCAACCAGCGTGGTCTTGCCCGCGCCGGAATATCCGGAAAAGCCGATCGCTTTCATGCCGACTCAGTCCGAGTTTTGCGCAATGTAGGCTTTGATGGCTTCGGCGTCGGCCGGCAATTTGACGACACGCTTGGGCAATGCCTCGATGCCTTCGAAGCCGGCCGGCCGCTCCGGCTCACGACCCAATGCCTCGACGATCGTTGCTGCGAACTTGATCGGCAGAGCCGTCTCCAGCACGATCATCGGCACGCCCGGCGTGAGGTGTTCGCGCGCAGCCTTGAGGCCGTCGGCGGTGTGCGTGTCGATGAGCGTCGCAAAGCGCTTGTCGGTGTCGCGAATCGTGGCGAGCCGGTCGGCGTGCGTGCTGCGGCTGCTTTTGAAACCGAACCGCGTGGCCGCCTGTGCGAACGCCGGATCGTCGCTCAGGTCGAAACGGCCGGTGCGTGCGAGCTCGGTGTCGAACAAGCTGTGTAAACGCTTCGCGTCGCGGCCCAGCAAGTCGAACACGAAGCGCTCGAAGTTGCTGGCCTTGCTGATGTCCATCGACGGGCTCGATGTCTCGTGCGTGTCGGCGGCCGCGCGCACACGGTAGACGCCGGTGCGAAAGAACTCGTCGAGCACATCGTTCTCGTTGGTGGCGACCACCAGCGTGTGGATCGGCAGGCCCATCATCCGCGCGACGTGGGCGGCGCAGACGTTACCGAAATTGCCGGAGGGCACCGCGAAGCTCGCTTGCTTGTCGTTCCCATCTTTCGCTGCCGGCGTCGCCTGGAAATAACCAGCGAAGTAGTAGACGACCTGCGCCAGCAACCGCGCCCAGTTGATCGAATTGACCGTGCCGATCTTGTACTTGCGCTTGAAAGCGAGATCGTTCGACACCGCCTTCACGATGTCCTGGCAATCATCGAAAACGCCGGCGATCGTGATGTTGTGAATGTTGGCGTCTTGCAGGCTGAACATTTGTGCCTGCTGGAACGGGCTCATGCGGCCTTCGGGTGACGTCATGAAAACGCGCACGCCCTTTTTGCCGCGCATCGCGTATTCGGCCGCGCTGCCAGTGTCGCCACTGGTCGCACCAAGGATGTTGAGTTCGGCGCCACGGCGCGCGAGTTCGTACTCGAACAAATTGCCGAGCAACTGCATCGCCATGTCCTTGAAGGCGAGCGTCGGGCCGTTCGAGAGGGCTTCGAGGTACACGCCGTCTTCGAGCTCGCGCAGCGGCACGATCTCGTCGCTGCCGAAGACTTCAGCGGTGTACGTCTTAGCGCAAAGCGCTTTCAGATCGGCCGGCGGAATGTCGTCGATGTAGAGCGACAAGATCTCGAAGGCGAGTTCGGCATAGGGCAGATCGCGCCACTTCGCCAGCATGGCCGAATCAACCTGCGGATAGTGCTCGGGCAGGTACAGGCCACCGTCGGGTGCCAGGCCTTCGAGCAGGATTTCGCAAAAGCGTTTGCGATCGGGGTGACCGCGCGTACTCAGGTAGTTCATCGATTCGATCAGCTCAGTTCTTCCTTGCGAATCCGCACGATCGGCGCCAGCACCGTCGGCAGCGCCTGCAGCTCGGCAATCACGTCGTTGACCGTGCCTTCACGCGCGTCGTGCGTGAGGATGATGAGGTCGGTTTGCGTCGAGCCCTCGCCGCCCACCTCGTCGGCTTCGCGCTGCAGCACGGCGTCGATGCTGATATCGGCGGTCGCCAGCAGGCCGGTTACCTTGGCGAGCACGCCGGCCTGATCGGCCACGCGCAGGCGCAGGTAGTAGCTGGTGACGACTTCGGTCATCGGCAGCACCTTGAGGTCGCTCATCGCGTCGGGATGGAAAGCCAGATGCGGCACGCGGTGCGCGGCGTCGGCCGTGTGCAGGCGCGTGATGTCGACCAGGTCGGCGATCACCGCACTGGCGGTAGGCTCGCTGCCCGCGCCCTTGCCGTAGTACAGCGTGTTGCCCACCGCATCGCCGTTGACCAGCACGGCGTTCATCGCGCCTTCGACGTTCGCCAGAAGGCGCTTCGACGGCACCAGACTCGGGTGTACGCGCAGCTCGATGCCGTTGGGCATGCGCTTGGTGATGCCGAGCAGCTTGATCCGGTAGCCGAGTTGTTCGGCGTACTTGATGTCTTGCGCGGACAGCTTGGTGATGCCCTCGACGTGCGCCTTGTCGAACTGCACCGGAATGCCGAAAGCGATCGCGCTCATCAGCGTGACCTTGTGCGCCGCGTCGACTCCTTCGATATCGAAGGTCGGGTCGGCTTCTGCGTAGCCGAGGCGTTGCGCATCCTGCAGCGCAGTTGCAAAGTCGAGACCTTTGTCTCGCATCTCCGACAGAATAAAGTTGGTCGTGCCGTTGATGATCCCGGCAATCCACTGGATGCTGTTGGCAGTGAGCCCTTCGCGCAGCGCCTTGATGATAGGGATGCCGCCTGCGACTGCGGCTTCGAAAGCGACCATCACGCCCTTGGCGTGTGCAGCCGCAAAAATCTCGGTGCCGTGCACTGCGAGCAGCGCCTTGTTGGCGGTGACCACGTGCTTGCCGGCCGAAATGGCCTCGAGCACGAGTTGCCTTGCAACGCCGTAGCCGCCGATGAGTTCGACCACGATGTCGATGTCCGGATTGGCGATGACGGCGCGCGCATGGTTCACGACCTGCACGGCGTCGCCGACGACGGCTTTGGCGCGCTCGGTGTCGAGGTCGGCCACCATCGTGATCTCGATACCGCGGCCGGCCCGGCGTTTGATTTCTTGCTGGTTGCGCTCAAGCACCTTGAAGGTGCCGCTGCCTACCGTGCCGATGCCGAGCAGGCCTACTTGGATGGGTTTCATTCTTGGAAATCTCGTCGAAAAATCAGGCGTTGCGCGTGCGGTAGCGTTCGAGAAACTTGGCGATGCGGTTGATCGCTTCGCGCAGGTCTTCTTCATGCGGCAAAAACACGATGCGGAAATGGTCTGGCGTGGCCCAGTTGAAGCCGGTTCCTTGCACCAGCATCACCTTGGTTTCCTTCAGCAACTCGAGAAAGAAAATCCGGTCGTCGTCGATCGGGTAGACCTTCGGGTCGAGCTTGGGAAACATGTAGAGCGCAGCCACCGGCTTCACGCAGGTCACGCCGGGAATGGCGGTGATCAGCTCGTACGCCATGTCGCGCTGGCGGCGCAGGCGCCCTCCCTTGCCCACCAGATCGTTGATGCTCTGGTAGCCGCCGAGAGCGGTTTGAATCGCCCACTGGCCCGGCACATTGGCGCACAGCCGCATGTTGGAGAGCATGTTGAGCCCCTCGATGTAGTCGAGCGCCTCCTTCTTGTCGCCCGACACCACCAGCCACCCTGCGCGGTAGCCGCACGAGCGATAGCTCTTGGAGAGCGAGTTGAAGGTGAGCGTGAGCACGTCGGTGCTCAGGCTGGCAATGGCGGTGTGCTTGACGCCGTCGTACAACACTTTGTCGTAGACCTCGTCGGCCAGCAGCACCAGGCCATGCTCACGCGCGATGTCGACGATGGCCTTCAGAATCTCGTCGGAATAAAGTGCGCCGGTCGGGTTGTTCGGGTTGATGACGACGATGCCCTTGGTGCGCGGCGTGATCTTGGAACGCAGGTCGTCCAGATCGGGCATCCAGCCGTTCGCTTCGTCGCACAGGTAGTGCACCGGCGTACCGCCCGACAAGCTCGACACCGCAGTCCATAGCGGATAGTCCGGCGCCGGCAGCAACAGCTCGTCGCCATCGTTCAGCAGTGCGTTGGTGGCCATGGCAATGAGCTCGCTTGCGCCGTTGCCCAGATAGATGTCGTCGAGCGTGACGCCGGCGATGCCCTGCTTTTGCGTTTCGTGCATCACCGCCTTGCGCGCTGCGAAGATGCCCTTGCTGTCCGAATAACCCGCCGACGCCGGCAGATTGCGGATCATGTCTTGCTGCACCTCCTCAGGTGCGTCGAAGCCGAACATGGCGAGGTTGCCGATGTTGAGCTTGATGATCTTCTGGCCCTCTTCTTCCATCTGCTTGGCGGCGTCCATGATTGGACCGCGGATGTCGTAGAGAACGTTGGCCAGCTTGGCCGATTTCTTGATTTGCTTCAAAACGGAAAGCCCTCCCGGGCGGGTTGCTCGAAAGGCCCTGCGGGGCCTCGTGTCACTGGAGAAAACCTATAATTTGACCACAGTTCGCACCCCCGCCAGATGAAGCTCCAGCCCGATAAATCCGACGTTCAGACTCTCACCGCGCACGGCCCTGGCTGGGTCGCGATCAACAATGAAAAAGTCGAGGGCAGCATCGTGGTGGGCTCGCGCGGCGAGCGCTTCGAGTGGGGCTGCACCAGCTTTGACCAGATTGGTGCCGAGCACTTTGCCCAACTCGCTGCGCTGGGGGCCGAGCTCATCATTTTCGGCAGCGGCAAGCGCATCCGGTTCCCGCAAGCGGCGTGGCTTCAGCCGTTGATGGCAAAGCGCACCGGCGTCGAGACGATGGACACTCCCGCTGCCTGTCGCACCTACAACATCCTGGCCGGTGAAGGGCGCCACGTGGTGGCCGCCCTGCTGGTCGAGCCGCCCGACGGTGCCGGATAGTTCTCTTTTCGGGGTAAAATCGCGGGTTGCGACACGGCGAGCTGCCCTCAGTTAGCAACGACCAATCCTTCACTTCGACGAGTGTGCTCGCAAGTGAAACCCAACGGAGAAAACAAGTTTCATGGCGATCGTTGTCAACAAACCCATCCCTGAATTCGATGCCAATGCCACTGGTGGCCTCAAGGTTTCGAACACTTCGCATTTCGGTCATGTACTGGTGATGTACTTCTACCCCAAAGACAACACCCCTGGTTGCACGACTGAAGCAATGCAGTTCCGCGACCGGTTCAAGGACTTCGTGAAGGCTGGTGCCACTGTGTTTGGCGTGTCCCGCGACAACATGAAATCGCATGACGAGTTCAAGGCCAAGCTCGAGCTTCCTTTCGAACTGATCGCCGACACCGAAGAGAAGATGTGCCACATGTTCGGCGTGGTCAAGAACAAGATCATGTACGGCAAGAAGGTCAAGGGCATCGAGCGCAGCACCTTCCTGATCGGCGCCGATGGCATTCTGAAGGCCGAATGGCGCGGCCTCAAGGTTCCAGGCCATGTCGACGACGTGCTCAAGGCCGTTAAGGCCCTGAAAAAAGCCGCATGAAAATGCGATTCGTCGCTGTTTGACTGTTGCAGCCGCAACACGAACGGCTTCGGATGCGTCATCCGTGGTGTGCATAATGACCTCATGCCGTTGAGCTCCACGACCGCATTCCTCGAACAAAGCCGCCTTGGCCTTAAGGCGGCTTTTTCGTTTTCTGGTTCCCCCTATCCTGCGAGCGAACTTCCACATGCCCTTGCCTCCTGCCCCTACGAAACGCGCCGCCCTGCTCTCTCCCGACGCGCTCGACGCGCCGGCGCATTCATCGCAAAAGGCGCCCCGACGCGGTGGCGGCCGCCACGCTGACGAAGCGCCGGTCGCCGGCACGCAGCCGCTGGAATTGTTAGATCGCCGCCCTGCCGACGCAGGCGGCGGGGCCAACACCGGACCGGCCCAGCAAATTGAGACGAAGCCACGTCCCGTCGTCAGTGCGGAACTGTCACCCGAACCGACGCAAGCCAGGGCCGAACGCACGCCTTCGCCGGCTCAGACGCCAGCGCCTGCGCCTGCGCCCGGGCCGGTAACACGTGCGCGGCCAGAGCGCGCACCGCAGGACAGCGCGCGGCCGCGCCGCGCAAAGTCATCAGGCCCGGCCAAGCTGTTCGTGCTGGACACCAACGTGCTTCTGCACGATCCAATGTGTCTGTTTCGCTTCGAAGAGCACGACATTTTCCTGCCGATGATCGTGCTCGAAGAGCTGGACGGTCACAAGAAAGGCACGACCGAAGTCGCGCGCAATGGCCGCCAGACCAGCCGCACGCTGGACGCACTGGCCGGCGCCAAGGATGCCGATATCACCAAGGGGCTGAAGCTCGACGCCACCGGCCATCGGGGTGCGGGTGGCAAGCTGTTCTTTCAGACGGCGCCACTCGATTACTCGCTGCCGACCAGCCTGCCACAAGGCAAGGCGGACAACCAGATCCTGGGTGTGGTGCAGGCGCTGCGCGACCTCTATTCGCAGGACGCACCAGGTCGACCGAAGCAGGAAGTGGTCCTGGTGTCGAAGGACATCAACATGCGCGTCAAGGCGCGCGCATTGGGCCTTGCGGTCGATGATTACCAGAACGACAAGACGCTCGAAGACGGCGACCTTTTGTACGCCGGCTCCTTCGCCCTGCCGCTCGACTTCTGGACGCGTCAGAGCAAGACGGTCGAAAGCTGGCAGAGCGGCAGCACGACCTTCTATCGCATCAGTGGCCCCATCGTGCCCAACCTGTACATCAACCAGTTCGTGTACTTCGAGGCGCCCGGCGAGCCGAGCATGTACGCGCGCGTGACTGAAATCCGGGAGAAGACCGCGGTGCTCAAGACGCTCAAGGACTACAGTTCCGGCAAGAACGCGGTGTGGGGCGTGGCAACCCGCAACCGCGAGCAAAACTTCGCGATGAACCTGCTGATGGACCCGGACATCGACTTCGTCACGTTGACCGGTACCGCCGGCACGGGCAAGACACTGATGGCGCTGGCGTCGGGCCTCACGCAGGTGCTCGACGATCGGCGCTACACCGAGATCATCATGACTCGAGCCACGGTAAGCGTGGGCGAAGACATCGGCTTTTTGCCGGGCACCGAAGAAGAAAAGATGGGCCCGTGGATGGGTGCACTGGACGACAACCTCGAGTTCCTGGCCAAGGGCGATGGCGGCGGTGCCGGCGAGTGGGGCCGCGCTGCCACCAATGAGCTGATCCGCAGCCGCATCAAGATCAAGAGCATGAACTTCATGCGCGGGCGGACGTTTCTGAACAGGTACGTGATCGTCGACGAGGCACAGAACCTGACGCCCAAGCAGATGAAGACGCTCATCACCCGAGCCGGACCGGGCACCAAGATCATCTGCATGGGCAACCTCGCGCAGATCGATACGCCGTACCTGACCGAAGGCTCGTCGGGTCTGACTTTCGCAGTCGACAAGTTCAAGGGATGGCCGCACGGCGGCCACATCACGCTAGCGCGCGGCGAGCGTTCGCGACTCGCGGACTTCGCCAGCGAAGTGCTCTAGGCGAAAGTGCATCACCGAAAGAGCCCGCGCTGCCGATGGTTGCGCGGGCTTTTTCGTCTACAAAAAAACTCGTTGCAATGATGTTGTCAGGAGGTGTGCGTCAGCATCACCGACTCTTGCCGAGATGTTGCGACGCCTGCAGGTTGATACGGTGCCGCGCTAGTACTCGTACCCGCCGCCGCTCGCCAGACTCTCGAACTTGGTGATCGGTTTCAGGAACGCAAGCTTGATGGTGCCGGTTGGCCCGTTTCGTTGTTTGCTGATGATCACTTCTGCAACGCCCGGCTCTTTCGAGTCCTTGTTGTAGTAGTCGTCGCGGTAGATGAACATGATCACGTCAGCGTCCTGCTCGATGGCGCCCGACTCGCGCAAGTCGCTCATCATCGGACGCTTGTCGGTGCGGCTTTCAACACCGCGACTCAACTGCGACAGCGCGATCACGGGGCACTTCAGTTCCTTGGCGAGCATCTTCAAACCGCGAGAGATTTCGCCCACCGCAGTGGCACGATTTTCATCGCTCATCGATGTCGAGACGCTCATGAGCTGCAGGTAGTCGACAACGATCAGGCCCAGCTGTCCGCAGGTGCGGGCCAGCCGCCGCGCGTTGGCGCGCAGTTCACTTGTCGTGAGGCCCGGCGTATCGTCGATATGAAGCGAGATGTTTCGCAGTTTCTCGATGGCTTCGGTCAAGCGCGGCCACTCTTCGTCGGTCAGCTTGCCGGTGCGCAGATGCGTCTGGTCGATGCGGCCGATGGAACCGACGATCCGCACCGCAAGTTGCGAGGCACCCATTTCCATCGAAAACACCGCGACAGGCAGGCCTTCGTTGAGCGCAACGTGCTCGGCAATATTGATCGCCAGGGCGGTCTTGCCCATCGAAGGGCGAGCGGCCAGCACGATCATGTCGCCCGCCTGAAAGCCTGAGGTCATCCGGTCGAGGTCCACAAAGCCGGTCGGCACGCCCGTGATGTCGTTCGGGTTGTCTGCCATCTCGGTCACGCGATCGAGCAGTTCGACCACCAGGGAATCCATCCCCTGGAAACCCTGTTTCATGCGCGAGCCTTCCTCGCCGATGTTGAAGATCTTTTGCTCGGCCTCGTCTAGGATTTTGTCGACGGCTTTGCCTTGCGTATTGAAGGCGTTGGTGGCGATCTCGTCGCTGGCCGAAACCAGCTTGCGCAAGATCGAGCGCTCGCGAACGATCTCCGCATAGCGTCGGATGTTGCTCGCGCTCGGGACGTATTGCGCGAGCGAATTCAGATAGACGAGACCACCGATTTCGTCGGCCTTGCCGAGGTTCTGCAAGTGCTCGTAGACGGTGATCACGTCCGCCGGCTTGGTCGCATTGATGAGTGCGCCGACCGACGCGTAGATCAGCTTGTGCTCATAGCGATAGAAGTCACTGTCGACCAGCAGGTCGCCCATCCGGTCCCATGCGTTGTTGTCGAGCAGCAGGCCGCCGAGCACGCTCGACTCCGCTTCGATGGAATGCGGCGGGATGCGAAGTTGCGCAACCTGACGGTCGGAAGAATCGTTTTCGGCGAAAGAAAAAACAGCGGACATGGAGCCTCGAATTGGAACGGCATGCTACGCCCACGACGGGCGCAGCGTCCATGCACAACGCTGTGCATGTGCTGTGTATCTGCTGTGCAAAACCCTGTGCACAGGCGCTGAACAACATGGGAAAAGCTGGGTGACCGTCGACGGGACAAAGAAAAAGCCGCCCGGAGGCGGCTTTCGCAGCAGCGCACCTCTGTGCGCTCCATCGACCTGGTTTCAGGTCTGGATCAGGCGGTTTCGCCGTACACCGTCACGGTGATGTCCACCACCACATCAGTGTGGAGCGCCACGCTCACAGTGCTGTCACCGACAACCTTGATTGGACCGTTGGGCATACGCACTTGCGACTTGGCAACCTTGTAGCCCTGCTTGTTCAACTCTTCGGCGATATCGCCGTTGGTGACCGAGCCGAACAAACGACCGTCGACGCCAGCTTTTTGCGTGAGCTTGATGGCCGTGCCGCCGAGCTTTTCGCCTTGGGCCTGCGATTCCGCGAGCTTGGCAGCCGCCGCTTTTTCGAGATCGGCGCGCTTGGCGGCGAATTCGGCCTTGTTGGTTTCAGTGGCGCGACGAGCGCGGCCCGACGGAATCAGGAAGTTACGTGCGTAGCCGTCCTTGACCTTGACGATATCGCCAAGGGCGCCGACGTTGACGATCTTGTCCAGAAGAATGATTTGCATGGTGTCGAACTCCTTAGACGCGGTGCTGGTCGCTGTACGGCACCATTGCGAGGAAGCGTGCACGCTTGATCGCGGTGTTGAGCTGGCGCTGATAAATCGCGCGGGTGCCCGTCAGTCGTGCGGGAATGATCTTGCCGTTTTCGCTGATGAAATCGCGCAGGGTGTCGATGTCCTTGTAGTCGATCTCTTCGACATTCGCGACGGTAAAGCGGCAGAAACGCTTGCGCTTGAACAGCAGCGACTGGGTGTTGCGCTTCGGACGCTTGTCTTTATTGAATTTCTTGAACGTGGCCATGATGGGACCTCTCGAAAATTAATCTTGCTGAAAATCCTGGATGTGCAGTACGGGATGCTTACCGTTGCCGGGAGTCGCCAGAAAGCCCTGAAATCGCCAGAGACTTCCCAACGCCTGACTTGCGAGTCGCTCGGCGGTTGTTCCGAACGCCACGGCCTTCAAAGCCGCCTTCACCTGCCTAGCCTGCCCTGCTTCTTCGATCTTCGACTCATGGTCGAGTCGAAGATCAATGGCGGGCAAGCCGGATGGCGTGAATCGCAAGGCACCGAGTTCGGCGACCACGGCTGTCAGCAGGAGCTGATTGGCCGCGACCGCTTTGTCGGTCACCGTCACACTATCAGTTGTTGTTGTTCGCGTACTCGGCTTGTTGGGCCTTGCGAGCCTCTTCGCGCTCGACCGTCTTCATCATCGACGAAGGACCGGTATCGGCCTTCTTCTTGACCACGGTCAGGTGGCGCAGCACGGCGTCGTTGAACTTGAACGCGTGTTCGAGTTCTGCCATCACGGTTTGCTCAGCTTCGATGTTGACGCACAGGTAGTGAGCCTTGCTAAGCTTGTTGATCTGATAAGCCAGTTGGCGACGGCCCCAGTCTTCGACGCGGTGGATCTTGCCGCCACCGGTCGTGATGAGACCCTTGTAGCGCTCCAGCATGGCCGGAACTTGTTCGCTTTGATCCGGATGGATTAGCAGGATGATTTCATAGTGACGCATAGCACTCCTTGTGGGATTTTCCTCGAAACGAGGGGAAAGCCACCCGCAGCGTCGGACGCGGTGTGGCAAGGCAAAGCCGATGATTATAGCAGTCAGCCCGCCAACGACGCACTTCGAGTGCCTGCATCAGCCTTCGAGAGCGCGGTCGAGTTCAGCGGCTTTGTCCGCGCCAACGGCTGTACGGATCTTCGGCGCCAATGCCAGGAGCTCGTCGTACGTCGAGGTACCCTCGACCGACAGGTTCAAGCGAAAACCGCGCAACCCGAGTGATCCGGTCAGCCGCGTCGCAATGGGATAAGCGTCCTGATATCGTTGTTGGCGCGAGCGCGTGGACGTTGGCTGCGACGGGGCAGCAGCAAAAAAAGCAGGCACGGCCGCCGGGGACGACAAAGGCGCGGGTGAAAACGGCTGGGTTGCTTGTACAGGCGCGGGACTGCTCGGAGCAGGAGCGGGCTCCGCCGATACAGATCGAGCCATAGCAGGCGCACCCACTCCGCTGAGCAGGGCGAGCAGCCCCAAATCAACCATGTGATCGAGATCTTCTTGCGAGATTCCCATGCCGGCCGCGAGCACGTCGTCGATCGAACGCCTGCCGTCGCACAGGATGAAGGCCGAGCGCTGCCTCGGCGTCAGCCGCACCGAACGGTCCTTCAACGCCTGCTGACCCGAGTCGGTCTTGACAAGAATCATGATTTCGATGGTCCCGAAGTGAATGGTCGATTGCCGCCAGCGCATCGGTTGCTAACAACACGGCCGGACGCTCATCGTCGATTTCGGAGTTTGACATCAAAAAAGCATTTTGTTGCAATTACACGAAACTGACGCGGGCATTGCGTCAGCAGTGTGAATAAATTGGCAGCACAGGCGCAACAGCCGCACGCTGCCTGGCAGGCTCAGCGGGCCGCCAGCTGCTTCCATGTGTCGATCACGCTGTCTGGATTGAGAGAGATGGATTCGATCCCCTGCTCAGCGAGCCACATCGCGAAGTCCGGGTGGTCGCTCGGACCCTGACCGCAAATGCCGACATATTTTCCTTGGGCCTTACATGCCTTGATGGCGCGGCTCAGCATGGCTTTGACCGCCGGGTCGCGCTCGTCGAAGTCGGCCGCCAAAAGCTCCAGGCCGGAATCGCGGTCCAGCCCCAACGTCAGCTGCGTCAGGTCGTTCGAGCCGATGGAAAACCCGTCGAAGAACTCCAGGAACTCATCCGCCAGGATGGCGTTGCTCGGCACTTCGCACATCATGATGATCTTGAGGTCGTTCTCGCCGCGCTTTAGACCTTCGGCTGCCAGCAGGCCGGTCACGCGCTCGGCTTGACCCAGCGTGCGTACGAACGGCACCATGATCTGAACGTTCACCAGGCCCATCTCGTTGCGCACCCGCTTCAACGCTTCGCACTCCATCAGGAAGGCTTCGCGGAAATCGTCGCTGATGTAGCGAGCGGCACCGCGGAAGCCGAGCATCGGGTTCTCTTCTTCGGGCTCGTAACGCGAACCGCCAATCAGCTTGCGGTATTCGTTGGACTTGAAATCAGACAGTCGCACGATCACAGGCTTGGGCCAAAAGGCTGCGGCAATGGTCGCGATGCCTTCGGCCACCTTGTCGACGTAAAAAGCGCGTGGCGACGCATGGCCTCGCGCCACCGATTCGACGGCCTTCTTCAAGTCGTTGTCGACGTTGGGATAGTCGAGGATCGCCTTAGGGTGCACGCCGATGTTGTTGTTGATGATGAACTCGAGCCGCGCCAACCCGACCCCATGGTTCGGGAGTTGCGCAAAGTCGAAAGCAAGCTGCGGGTTACCGACGTTCATCATGATCTTCAGATCGATGTCCGGCATCGTGCCGCGCTCGACCTCGGTCACTTCGGTTTCGAGCAAGCCGTCGTAGATGAAGCCGGTATCGCCTTCCGCGCAACTCACAGTGACGAGTGTTCCTTCTTTCAGCAGATCCGTCGCGTCCCCGCAGCCAACGACGGCCGGAATGCCGAGCTCGCGCGCAATGATGGCGGCGTGGCAGGTGCGCCCGCCGCGATTGGTCACGATGGCGGCTGCGCGCTTCATGACCGGCTCCCAGTTGGGGTCGGTCATGTCGGTCACGAGCACGTCGCCAGCCTGGACCTTGTCCATCTCGCTGATGTTGTAGACAAGGCGAACTGGCCCCGTGCCGATCTTCTGGCCGATCGCGCGGCCTTCGGCCAGCACGGCACCCTTGCCCAGCAGCTTGTACCGTTGCTCGGCTTTGCCTTGCTGCTGGCTCTTCACTGTTTCAGGCCGCGCTTGCAGAATGTACAGATGGCCGTCGGTGCCGTCCTTGCCCCACTCGATGTCCATCGGGCGACCGTAGTGCTCTTCGATGACCAGCGCGTACCTGGCGAGTTG
This sequence comes from Variovorax sp. GrIS 2.14, assembly GCF_046115955.1. Classification (NCBI taxonomy): domain Bacteria; kingdom Pseudomonadati; phylum Pseudomonadota; class Betaproteobacteria; order Burkholderiales; family Comamonadaceae; genus Variovorax; species Variovorax sp. GrIS 2.14. Next base: position 21,920 of record NZ_JBJXIA010000004.1, on the reverse strand, counting down.
CTCGACGTCGGCATCGGTCAGCGAATAGCGGTTGCGCTGTTCGGTAGGCACGTCGGTCGTCTTGACCAACTTGCCGCTCGCCTTTTTCTCATCGGCGCTGGCGAATTCCATCTGGATCAGCTTCGAGCCGAGGTTGCGGCGGATCACCGCGCGCTTGCCGGCACGCAAGGTCGGCTTGTGCACGTAGAACTCGTCGGGATTGACGGCGCCCTGCACCACCGTTTCACCCAACCCATAACTCGAAGTGATGAACACCACGTCTTCGAAGCCAGACTCGGTGTCGATGGTGAACATCACGCCCGCCGCGCCCAGGTCAGAACGCACCATGCGTTGCACGCCAGCCGACAGCGCCACCACGTCATGGGCAAATCCCTTGTGCACGCGGTAGCTGATCGCACGGTCGTTGTAGAGGGAGGCAAACACTTCCTTCATCTTGTGCAGCACGTCTTCGACACCGACCACGTTGAGAAAGGTTTCTTGCTGTCCAGCGAAGGAAGCATCGGGCAAGTCTTCGGCCGTTGCCGACGAACGCACGGCAAAGCTGGCTTGCGGGTTGCCCGCGCTCAGCGTGGCAAAGGCGTCGCCGATGGCTCTCTGCAAGTTGTCGGGAAATGGCTGAGCTTCGACCATCGACCGGATCTCCGCGCCGACCTTGGCCAGCTCGCGAACGTCTTCAGTGTCGAGCTTGGCGAGCACAGCGCTGATCTTGCCGGCCAGTCCGTCATGGGCCAGGAACTCGCGGAAGGCGTGGGCCGTGGTCGCAAAACCGGTCGGTACGCGCACGCCTTGAGGCAACTGCGAAATCATCTCGCCGAGACTGGCGTTCTTGCCGCCCACCGACTCGACGTCGGTCATTCTCAGATTCTCGAACGGTACGACCAGGGCGGTCGCTTCGAATAGTTCAGACATGGGAAAGCTCCAGAAGTTAAAACCGGTGCCGCATGCAGTCGACTCAGCACGATCGTTCTCGTTGCTCTGGGTGCGTAGGCGTTCTGCATGGGATGTGTGGAGAGCGGGAAGCAGATTCCCGATAATGGGCCGAATTGTAGGCGTGGCACCGTTGTACGCGCCGCAGGACAAGGCCGCAGATCATGCAAACCCGTACCGTTTTCTTCATCTCCGACGGCACCGGCATCACTGCCGAAACCTTCGGCAACGCCGTTCTGGCCCAGTTCGAAATGAAGCCGCGCCACGTTCGGCTGCCCTTTACCGACACGGTCGACAAGGCGCACCAGGCTGTCAGGCAAATCAACCATACGGCGGAGATCGAGGGCGTACGGCCGATCGTCTTCACCACCATGGCGAACATGGAGGTGCTCGAGGTGATTGAAACCGGCAGCAAGGGCATGCTGCTCGACATGTTTGGCACCTTCGTGCGCCCACTGGAGATCGAGCTGGGCGTCAAGTCCAATCACCGCATCGGGCGCTTCAGCGATGTAAGCAAGAGCAAGGAATACACCGCTCGAATCGCAGCGATCGACTTCAGCTTGGCCCACGACGATGGCCAGAGCAATCGCGACCTCGAAGGCGCGGATGTCATTCTGGTCGGTGTGAGCCGAAGCGGAAAGACGCCGACGTCGCTCTATCTGGCCATGCAGCATGGCCTCAAAGCCGCCAACTACCCGCTGATTCCGGAAGACTTCGACCGGCGCCAACTGCCGCCAGCGCTACTGCCTCATCGCAAGAAGATGTTCGGGCTCACGATCCAGCCCGAGCGCCTCGCTGAAATCCGCAATGAGCGCCGACCGAACTCACGTTACGCAAGCCTCGAGAACTGCCGGCACGAAGTAAGTGAAGCCGAGGCGATGATGCGGCGTGCTGGCGTTCGCTGGCTGTCGACCACCACCAAGTCGATCGAAGAAATCGCGACCACGATCCTTCAGGAACTGCGGCCCGAACGACTCGTCTATTAGCCGCTCAGACCGCCGCGCTTCCTACTAGGAGTGCTTGTCGCATTCAGGCGGCGACAGCGACCTTCGGTTGCGCAGATTCTTCCTCGACCGGTGCCGTCGTTCGAATCAGGTGATCGAACGCACTGAGCGCAGCCTTTGCACCATCACCTGCGGCGATGATGATCTGCTTGAACGGCACCGTCGTTGCATCGCCGGCAGCGAACACGCCGGGCACCGAAGTCTGGCCCCGTGCGTCGACGATGATTTCGCCGTGCTTCGACAGTTCGACCACGCCCTTGAGCCAATCGGTGTTCGGCACGAGGCCGATCTGGATGAAGACACCTTCGAGCGCGACCGTGCGCAATTCACCCGATACGCGATCCTTGTAGAGCAGACCATTGACCTTTTGGTCGCCGGTGATCTCCGTGGTCTGCGCATTGGTGAAGACCTCGACGTTTTTCAGGCTCATCAGCTTGCGCACGAGCACTGCATCTGCGCGCAGTGCCGTGTCGAACTCGATGAGGGTCACATGACCGACGATACCCGCCAAATCGATGGCCGCTTCAACGCCCGAATTGCCGCCGCCGATCACCGCAACGCGCTTGCCCTTGAAGAGCGGGCCGTCGCAGTGCGGGCAGTAAGCCACACCCTTGTTCTTGAATTCGTGCTCACCGGGCACGTTGATGTTGCGCCAGCGAGCGCCCGTTGAAATGATGATTGACCGGCTCTTCAGCGACGCACCGCTTTCCAGCTGAACCTCGATGAATTCCTTTCCTGGCACCAGCGCCTTGGCGCGCTGCAAATTCATGATGTCGACGTCGTAATTGCGAACGTGCTCCTCGAGTGCGTGGGCAAACTTCGGGCCTTCGGTTTCTTTGATAGAAATGAAGTTTTCGATGCCCAGGGTGTCGAGCACCTGACCTCCGAATCGCTCGGATGCAACGCCAGTGCGAATACCTTTGCGCGCTGCGTACACCGCGGCAGCGGCACCAGCCGGTCCGCCACCGACGATCAGCACGTCGAACGGGTCCTTGGCGTCGATCTTCTTCGCTTCACGCTCCACGCCGCTGGTGTCGATCTTGGCGAGAATTTCCTCGAGCGTCATGCGGCCCTGGCCGAACTCGGTGCCGTTCAGGAACACGGTCGGCACGGCCATGATCTGGCGCTCCTTGACTTCGTCCTGGAAGGTGCCGCCCTCGATCATCGTGGTGCGGATGCGCGGGTTCTGCACCGCCATCAAATTGAGTGCCTGCACGACGTCGGGGCAGTTGTGGCAAGTCAGCGAAACGTAAATCTCGAATTCGAAATCGCCGTCGAGCGCCTTGATCTGGTCGAGGATGGCTTGCTCGACCTTGGGGGGATAGCCGCCGATCTGCAATAGGGCCAGGATCAGCGACGTGAACTCGTGGCCCATCGGCAAGCCGGCAAAACGCGGACCGTGGTTCTCGCTCGGGCGATTCACCGAGAAAGAGGGTTTGCGATGGCTGTCGTCGCGGCTCTCGGTCAGCTTGACGAGCGGGGACGATTCAGCGACGTCCTTCAGCAACGACAACAGCTCACCCGAGGCATTGCTGTCGTCCAGCGAGGCGACGATTTCGATCGGCTGCGTCGCACGTTCGAGATAACTTTTCAGTTGGGCTTTGGTGGCGGTGTCGAGCATGACGAATTCACTTCTTTAAGAACGAACTTCTGTAGAAACAAAAAAGCCCGGGAGCAAGCGCGCCCGGGCTCGGGCGCAGGTTGGTGCTTAAATCTTGCCGACGAGGTCGAAAGATGGCGCAATGGTCTTGTCGCCTTCGTTCCATTTGGCGGGGCAGACTTCATTTGGATGTGCAGCGGTGTACACAGCGGCCTTGAGCTTGCGCAGTGTTTCCTTCACATCTCGGGCGATTTCGTTGGAGTGCACTTCAGCAGTCTTGATGATGCCGGCCGGGTTGACCACGAAGGTACCGCGCAAAGCCAAGCCTTCTTCTTCGATATATACATCGAATCCCTTGGCGAGCACATGCGTCGGGTCACCTACCAGCGGGAACTTGGCCTTGCCAACGGCAGGCGAAGTGTCGTGCCAAACCTTGTGTGAGAAGTGGGTGTCGGTGGTCACGATGTAAACCTCTGCGCCCAGCTTCTGAAACTCAGGATAGTTGTCAGCCGCGTCTTCGACTTCGGTCGGGCAGTTGAACGTGAACGCAGCCGGCATGAAGATCAGGACCGACCATTTGCCCTTGAGCGTGTCGTTGGAAACCTCGATGAACTTGCCATTGAGATAGGCCTGCGTCTTGAAGGGGACGATTTCGGTGTTGATCAGAGACATGCTGGATTTCCTTAGTAGCTTGTGAAAAAATGATCAGTTAGTATAACTACCAATAAAGTGATTTCAATAGTCCAATGCTATTGAAAGCATTGCATAACGCTATGAAATTTGAAGGCGACGCTACGCCAGCCGGGCCGCCAACGCGAACGTGTATCAACATCACACGCATGCAGACCGCCTGAGCATGGAATTGCTTGCCCCGACGGGCTTCAACCTCTGACAATCCCCCCTTCAGAACAAGGAAAAGATCATGAAGGGCGACCCACAAGTCATCGAACACCTGCAGGCTCAGCTTAAAAACGAGCTCACTGCAATCAACCAGTATTTCCTGCACTACCGCATGCTCAAGCATTGGGGTCTGGACAAGCTGGCCAAGAAAGAATACGAAGAATCGATCGGCGAGATGAAGCATGCCGACTGGCTGATGGACCGCATCTTCATGCTCGACGGCTTGCCCAATCTGCAGGACCTCGGCAAGCTCAATATTGGCGAAGACGTACCAGAGCTGTTGAAGTGCGACCTCGGTGCAGAAACCGCAGCGCAAGCGACCATTAAGGCCGGCATCGCACATTGCGAATTGATACGCGACTATGTCTCGCGTGATCTGCTGCAGAAAATCCTCGACGACACCGAGGAGCACATTGATTTTCTTGAAACGCAGATCGATCTGGTCGGCAAGGTTGGACTACAAAATTACCTGCAGAGCCAGATGGGCCAACACGAATAAGGCAGCATTGTCTTGACAAACAATGCGGGGCCTCGGCCCCGCTTTGTTTTTTGGCTTTACCTGCCGCTTACCCAAGCTACCTTGCTATCTATTCGATAGCTCCGCTGGCAATCAGGCGGGGCTATGCGGGCCATTCTCCCCACCACAGACCTGCCTCCAACGGCTGTCGGAAATAGTATTCATTCTCATTTGTGAGGATAGAATTGCGACCTCCGATGACAGCAGCAGCCCCCTCCTCCGCCACTGACAACCGTCGACGCGCCTACTGGCTCAAGAAACTGCACGAGTGGCACTGGGTGAGTTCGGCGATGTGCCTGATCGGGTTGATTCTTTTCAGTGTGACTGGCTTCACCCTTAACCACGCAGGCCAGATCGAAGCCAAGCCGGCCGTCACCAATCGCCACGCGAAGCTCGACGCGGCACTGCAGTCCAGGCTTGAAAGTAGAACCGCGGTAGTTAAGGCAGATAAAGCGAGCAAAGGCAGAGCGCCCATGCCGGTCGAACTGCATTCATGGCTACAGAAACAGTTTGCGGTCGACACCTCAGGCCGCGACGCCGAATGGTCCGATGACGAGATCTATCTATCGCTGCCCCGTCCCGGTGGCGATGCGTGGTTGCGTGTCAGCCTTACCGACGGCGATGCCGAATACGAGCGCACCGACCGAGGCTGGCTCTCCTATCTGAACGATCTCCATAAAGGCCGCAACACCGGAAAAGCGTGGAGCTGGTTCATCGACATTTTTGCAGGCGCCGCGTTGGTCTTCTCGATCACCGGCCTGTTCATTCTAAAGATGCACGCGGGCAACCGACCGTTCACCTGGCCGATGGTCGGCATGGGCTTCGTCATTCCTGTGGTGCTTGCGCTGCTCTTTATTCATTGACTCCTTTCCAAGAGGTTTTACGTGCAACTTCGCTATGCCCTGGCCCCGCTCACCGCTTCGGTCCTGTTCGCCGCCCCGGCCCTCGCTGGCGGCTTGGGCATGAACATCGAGGTGCCGCGCCTTAGCGGGTCGGAATACCACCGCCCTTACGTTGCCGCGTGGATCGAACGTGCCGACAATTCGCTCGAAACCACGCTCGCGGTCTGGTACGACGTGCGCACCAAGACCAACAACCCCGAAGGCGAAGGCACCAAGTGGCTGAAAGATCTGCGCCGGTGGTGGCGCCGCGGTGGTCGAGAGCTCGCAGTGCCTGCCGACGGCATCACGGGCGCCACCAAGCCGGTCGGCAAACAACAACTCAACTTCACCGAAGGCACGGGTGCGATGCCCAAGCTCGCTGCGGGCTCATACAAGCTGGTGGTCGAAGCCGCACGCGAAGCCGGTGGGCGCGAAGTCGTGAGCATCCCGTTCCAGTGGCCGCCGAATTCCTCACAGCCCATGGTGGCAACGGGCAAGGAAGAGCTGGGCGAAATTACTCTTCAACTCAAACCGTGATCCGGGCAAACGGCAAGATTGATCGATCCACTCTCAGTCACCGGAGTCAGCTATGAAAATTTCCGTTCTCTCGACCACCGCCACAGCCCTCGCCCTTACCGCCGTGCTCGGCACGGCCCAAGCGCACAACGCCTGGTTACTGCCTTCGACCACTGTCTTTTCAAAGGCCGACGTCGTCAGCATCGATGCTGCCGTGTCGAACGATCTGTTTGTCGCCAACCACGCTCCGCTGCGTCTTGACGGCCTTTTGATCACAGCGCCGGACGGCAGCACGATCAAACCTGAGAGCGAAGCCAAGCTCAAGCAACGCACCGTGTTCGACGTCGCTGTGGCGCAGCCGGGCACTTACCGCATTGCAGTCATCAATTCCGGCGCGTTCGCTTCCTGGAAAGACAAGGCCGGTGCGCAAAAACGGGCGCGTGGTACGGCGGAAACCATCGCCAAGGAAGTTCCGGCCGACGCGACCGATGTGATAATCTCGCAATCGTCGGGCCGCATCGAAACCTTCGTAACCGTCGGCAAGCCATCTTTACTGAAGCCAATCGGCCAAGGACTGGAACTCATCTCGACCGGAAGTCCGACCGATCTCGTCAAGGGCGAGAAGACGAGCTTCACGCTGAACCTCGACGGCGAGCCCGCCAAGGATCTCGAAGTGACGGTGACCGCCGGCAACACGCAGTATCGAGACAAGCTGCAGGAAACGAAGATCAAGACCGACGCCAAAGGTCAGTTCACCGTGACCTGGCCGACGGCCGGCATGTACTGGCTCGACGCCAGCACCAAAGACAATAAGACCACCGTGCCGCAAGCCAAAGAACGGCGTCTGAGCTACGCGGCCACGCTGGAAGTCATGCCCTGAACGTGCATCGCGACCTTGCTCATTCAAGCTTAGACGCGCCGGCTCGCCCTGCGGCGCCTTCTTTTGCCACCTGGCGTTCCGGCGGCTATGCCAATCTCGCGGTGCCGCGCCGAGCGGACCCGGTGCGCCTGCAGCAACTGGGCGGTCGCACGATGGGCACGACATGGTCGCTGCGTTTCGACAACCCGCGCATGCTTCCATTGCCGCAAGTGCGTTCTGCTATCGACGAATCACTGGCGCGCGTGATCGCCCAGATGAGTCATTGGGAATCCGCATCGGACATCAGTCGATTCAACGCGGCGCCCGCAGGCTCGCGTCACACCATCGCCCGGGAGTTTCGCGATGTCTTGGTGTGCGCGCTACGGTGGGCCGAGGCCAGCGGCAACGCAATCGATCCCACGATCGGCGCGCTCGTTGGCTGTTGGGCATTCGGTCCGGACGCGGACGAGTCGACAGCGGCATTCGTTCCGTCGGCCGAGGCAGTCGCCGACGCACGCGCGCGCACCGGGTGGCAAGGGCTTGCCTTCGATGCGGCCACCGCGACTCTGCTCCAGCCGGGCGGCTTGGCGCTCGATTTTTCAGGCATCGCAAAAGGCTTTGCCGTAGACCATTGCGTCGCGTCGCTTCACGCAATCGGACTGCATGACTTGCTGATGGAGATCGGTGGCGAACTCCGCGGCGCGGGACGGCGACCAGACGGTCATCCATGGCAAGTCATGATCGACTCGCCGCTTTCCGAAACCGACAGCACGCCGCAACGTGTGCAACTCAACGACCTTGCCATCGCAACGTCCGGCGACCGCTGGCACACGCGCGAGTGCGACGGCAGGCGCTGGTCGCACACCATCGATCCACGCAGCGGCGAGCCGGTTTCAAACGAACTCGCTGCGGTGACCGTGCTGCATCGGTCCTGCATGGAAGCAGACGCACTGGCGACGGTTCTCACGGTTCTCGGGCCCGTCGACGGCATGGCGTTTGCGGAGACGGGCGACATCGCCGCACGATTCGTTTGCCGGGACACCGACGCGCTGGACGTACGCGCCAGTTCGGCGTGGAATTCACGCGATACCTTGGCGCAATGAGCGACATGTTGGTCCGCACGGTGGGCGCAGGCGCGACGCTGCTGTGCTACGCCGCGTTGTGTTCGGCGGTGTTCATCAGGCAGCGCAGACGGCACGCTGCAAAGCGTCTGGCGGCGCAAGCGCTGGCCGGCGATGGAACCACAGAACCAGCACTGGTCCTGTTCGCCAGCCAGACCGGGCAAGCCGAATCGATCGCTTGGGAAACCGCGCGCTGGTTGCACGACGCCGGCACGTCGACGCGTGTATTGCCGCTCGACGAGGTCGATGCGACGACCCTCGAAAGCGCAAAACGCGCCTTCGTTATCGCCAGCACCTATGGCGAAGGCGATGCGCCGGATGGCGCCGCCGTCTTCGCCGAGAAAGTGATGGGCCTGTCGCTGAAACTGCCGGCGCTGCGCTACGCCGTCCTCGCTTTGGGCGACCGTGGCTACGACAATTTCTGCGGCTTCGGGCGAGACATCGACAAGTGGCTGACACGCACCGGCGCCCGACCGATGGTGGCGCGCATCGATGTCGACAACGGAGATCCGGCGGCCTTGGCCCAATGGGGGGCGCATTGGCGAACCCCGGCTACAGACGACGCGGTCAGCTCAGGTGAAACAACTCCGAGTGGCGCGGCAACCGGTGAAACCAGCCTGTTCGCTCCCTGGCAGCTTGTCTCGCGAGTGCTGTTGAACGCCGGCAGCGCTGGCGCGCCGATCTATCAACTCGCGTTCGGACCGCCGCGCAGCGTTGTTGCGGACTGGCGTTCCGGCGACCTCGTGCAGATTCAGCTTGCTGGCGATGCCGGGAGGCTGCGCGACTACTCCATCGCATCGATCGCCATCGATGGTCAGCTCGAATTGATGGTGCGGCAAGAGCAACACCCCGATGGCACGCTGGGTGCAGCATCGGGCTTGCTGACGTCGACTCTCTTGATCGGCGACACGGTCGCGATGCGCCTTCGGCCGCACGCGCGTTTTCGGCTCGAGGGCAACGCCAATCGGCCGCTCATCCTCATCGGTAATGGAACTGGCCTCGCCGGCCTGCGCAGCCACCTGCGAGCGCGAGATCCACAGGGCGCAATCGATACCGCGTTCCCAATCGCTGCCAACCGGAAAGCGTCTGCTGCTACCGCGGATAACTGGTTGATCTTCGGCGAGCGCAACGCTGCGAACGACTTTCTCTGTCAGGCGGAGATTGAGGCCTGGCAGCTCAATGGTCATTTGCAGCGTCTGGACATGGTTTTTTCGCGCGATCAGCCCGAGCGACTCTATGTTCAGCACCGGTTGCTGCGCCACGCCGACGAACTGACGAACTGGGTTAAGCGCGGCGCGGCGATCTACGTGTGTGGCAGCGTGAAAGGCATGGCGTCGGGCGTGGATTCGGCGCTAAGGCAAATCCTCGGCGACGCGGAAGTCAATGCGCTTTCGCGCGAAGGCCGCTATCGGCGTGATGTGTATTGAAAGCCTGAGGGCCCGGACGAGGGTTCGAGCTATTGACCAATAGCGATTGCAAATGCGAGAGATTCGTATTTATAATCATACTCCTTCAACAGCCAGCCAATCTGCCGCTTCACCGCCATGATCGTTTGCGTTTGCCGCCGAGTCTCTGATCGTGAAATCGCACGCCATGCGCGCGCTGGCATGACCTTCGATGAAGTGCAGTTCGAACTCGGCGTAGCCACCCAGTGTGGTCAGTGTGAAGGTTGCGCGCGAGATGTCGTCGCGCAGTGCAGCGCATCGCATCCGGTTGCCGCGTTGAACCGCGAAACCGGGCATCAGTCGATCCAGCTTGCTAATTCCATTTCGGAAAGCAAAGCATGGAACTCTTCTCGGCACTCGGTGGCAGCCTGATCTTCGTGGCCGGCTCGGTCTGGTGGATATTTCGCAAGTAAATCGCGGTTTCTGCTGCATCGCGGGCACGTTTTGGCGTGCGCGCTCTCGAATGGTTGATCGTGTCTGACCGCTTTTCTTCACCGCCAACCGCGCTGGGCTTGTCCCGAAACACCGTCATCGCTGGTGGCGTCGTACTCTTTCACCTTGCCGCACTGTGGGCGTTGCAAGCAGGCCTGATTCGCAAGGCAGCGGAGATCGTCATCCCGGTGGAAATAATCAGTCAGTTCATCGATCCCCCGAAAGAACCGCCGCCACCGCCGCCGCCCCCTCCTCCCCCGCCGCCGCAAAAGCAGCTGACAAAGCCGCCACCGCCGCCGCGCCCCCAAGCCATTCGCGAGCCGCGGCCGGTGCCAACCCCGAATGCGCCGGTTGGTGTAGTGGAGCCGCCGCCGCCTGCACAGCCGCCGGCTCCAGCCGCGCCGCCTACGCCTCCCGCCCCCCCAGCGCAGCCGCCCGCACCGCCGGCGCCCAAGCTGGTCGAACTGAGCGCGGGCCAAGTGCAATGGATACGCAAGCCGTCGCCCGGCTATCCCGCGATGAGTAAAAAGCTCAACGAGAGTGGGACCGTGATCATCGCGGCCTACTTCAGCAGCAACGGTTCGGCAAAACGCGCAGAGATTGCGAAATCGAGCGGCTTTGAGCGGCTCGATCGTGCTGCCGCCGACGCCGTGTTGCGCTCACAAATCACCCCTATCGTTAGCGGCAACTCAGAGACAGTTTTTCTGTTCAATGCGCCAATCAGTTTTACCCTTTCCGAATAGCCTGGACCCCGAATGAACAATCAATTTGGCCTGATGAACCTCTGGAATCAGGGCGACATCGTCACCAAGGCCGTCGCCGTGATGCTGATCGGCATGTCGCTAGCATCCTGGATCGTCATCATCATCAAAGCGGTCGACGTCATCAAATACAAGCGACTGGCAAAGCACTCATCGGATTTTTGGCACAGCGAAGATTTTGCGACGGCGCTGCAAAAACTCGGCAAGGACGACAGCAATCCGTTTCGCGCGCTGGCACTCGAGGGCCGTGAAGCCACTGCGCACCATCGCAACACCAAGGCGCATCTGCACGACACGCTCGATGTGAGCGACTGGGTCACGCGCAGCTTGCGCAATGGCATCGACGAGTTCACCGCCCGCCTTCAAACCGGCTTGGCGATCCTTGCATCTGTGGGTTCCACGGCGCCTTTCATCGGCCTGTTCGGTACGGTCTGGGGCATCTACCACGCGCTGATGAGTATCAGCACGGCGGGCCAGGCCACCATCGACAAGGTCGCCGGGCCGATCGGCGAAGCGCTGATCATGACGGCGCTGGGCCTGGCGGTCGCCATCCCGGCCGTACTCGGCTACAACGCACTGGTACGCGGCAACAAGTTCGTGCTGACCAAGCTCAACAGCTTCGCGCATGACTTGCATGCCTACTTCGTGACCGGTGCACGCGTCCAGAGTGGCGGCAACGAAGCCATCGTCGTGCCGCTCAAGAAAGGCTGATCGACATGGCTTTCGGAACCCAAGATGAACCCGATGAAGTGATGAACGAGATCAATATGACGCCGCTGGTCGACGTCATGCTGGTGCTCCTCATCATCTTCATCATCACCGTGCCGGTAATGAAGCACGCCGTGGCCATCGATCTGCCTCGCGCCACGAGCGAGCCCGAGCAGAGCAAGCCGCAGAACATACTGTTCAGCGTGGCGGCCGACGGCACCTATTACTGGAACGAACAGAAGATCGAAGACAGCGAGTTGCCGGGTCGACTGAGCGCCGAAGCGGCCAAGGAGCCACAGCCGGAGTTGCATATCCGTGGCGACAAGGCAGTGCGCTACGAGCGAGTCGCCAAGGCGATGTCGGAAGCACGTGAAGCAGGTGTGCGAAAGATCGGCTTCATCACTGAGCCCGATCAGAAATGAAGCGCTTCGCAAGTCAATTTAGTTGATCGCCACGATTGACTTTGTATTTGAGAATAGTTATCATTTACTTATCGATTCCGAAGCAGGCCTCAGACACGGTTTCGTTAGTCAGCCTCACCCGTGCAAAGGATTCATATGCCAACCCCAGCCAAGGCGTTTACCGTTTTGAACCATCCATCGCTCGACAACTCGGGGCGCGGCACAAGTCAGACGACAGCTTCCAGTACAGCAGCAGGCCTGGTCGAAAGCGCAGAACTTCTTCGCGGCAACAAAACAGTCGGCATCCTGCACAACGGTTCGCTCTACCGGCTGCAGGCCACCAAACTCGGCAAGTTGATCCTCACTAAATAGTCAGGGATCGACCCGACCCGCCACCGCGCAAGTTTCATCGTGGGGCGACTCAAGGAGATTCATCTCCGAAGGGTCGTTTTTGCTAGCCAACGGTTCGCCGACCAGCCAAGCTTTTTTTCACGCTGAACGTTCATGAAAAACGCCGACTCAAGAGTCGGCGTTTTGCCTTTGTCAGCGAGCGGAACTCGACGCCTGGAGGATCAAAGCCCCAAGGCGGCGATCCCAGCCTTCGCGATTTGCGCATCTTCATTCGACTTCACGCCGCTCACGCCGACAGCACCGATCACGATGCCGTCTTTCACGATCGGCACGCCACCTTCGAGCAAAGCATGGACGCCGGGCACAGTCAAAAATGCAGTGCGACCGCCGTTGATAACGTCTTCATACCCTTTGCTCTCACGACGACCTAACGCGGCCGTGTGGGCCTTGGCTGGCCCGATGTGCGAGGAAAGGGCTGCGGCGCCGTCCATACGCTGAAGCCACAGCAAATGTCCGCCGTCATCGACGATGGCAATAGTCACGGCCCAGTTGTTTTTGAGCGCTTCGGACTCCGCTGCGGCGGCAATGACCTTGACGTCGGCGAGTTCGAGGAATGATTTGGTTTTCATGGTCAAAAGCAGGATGTGAAAGGCGAAAGCATAACGGCGAGAGTCCGCCAGCTCTTACATTCCGTAGCTCTACGCGAATGTAGATTTTTGTCTCGCAACGCTCTTGCAGCCCCCTAGAATGCGCCCACCTGCTGGCTAGCAGCAATCCAAGGAGTTTCAGCAATGAACGACCGCGTCACGACCCTCGAAACCGCCGCCGGCCAAGGGCCATTCGGCCAGACCTTGCCACAAGCCGACCGACAGCGCGTACTGCGCAACACTTACTGGTTGCTTGCGCTCAGCCTCATCCCAACCGTGCTCGGCGCCTGGTTCGGCGTGGCCACTGGTATTACTGGCGCCCTTACCGGAGGACTCGGCTTGATGGTGTTCCTCGGCGGTGCGTTCGGCTTCATGTTCGCCATCGAGAAGACCAAGAATTCCGCCGCCGGCGTGCCGGTGCTGCTCGGTTTCACCTTCTTCATGGGCCTGATGTTGTCGCGGCTTATCGCGATGGTTCTCGGCTACAAAAACGGGTCCGAACTCATCATGACGGCCTTCGGCGGCACCGCCGGTGTGTTCTTCGTGATGGCCTCGCTGGCCACCGTCATCAAGCGCGACCTGTCGGGCATGAGCAAGTTTTTGTTCGTCGGCGTACTGGCGCTGTTGATCGGTGGCGTCATCAACGTCTTCGTCGGTTCGACCACCGGCATGCTGGTGATGTCGGTCGCGGCCATCGGAATCTTCTCGGCCTACATGCTGTATGACCTGAAGCAGATCATCGACGGTGGAGAGACGAACTACATCACCGCGACGCTGGCGCTGTATCTGGACCTGTTCAACGTCTTTCAGAGCTTGCTCGCACTGCTCGGGATCTTCGGCGGGGAACGCGACTGACAGCGATGTCGGATTACGCGCAACAGCACAACACGACGCGCCAATAGCGCAATGAATGAAAAGGGCCTTCGAGCCCTTTTTTCATGCAAGTTCGAAAACCGCGATCGACTCCACATGTGCCGTATGCGGGAACATGTTGACCACGCCAGAAAACGTGCATCGGTAGCCCGCCTGATTCACCAGCAGCCCCGCATCGCGTGCCAGGGTCGACGGATTGCAGCTCACGTAGACGATGCGTTGCGGCGGCGCCCAGCCATCGGTACGCAATTCGGGATTTTCGTGCAGTTCGACCATCGCCTTGGCCAGTGCGAACGCGCCTTCACGCGGTGGGTCGATCAGCCATTTGTCAGCCGCACCGTCGGCCACCAGCATGGCAGCAGTCATCTCGAACAGATCGCGCGCAACGAACTTCGTCGCTGACAACGCGCGGCGGCTGGCCGTCGCGGGTCGATTCGCCTCGAAGTTGGCTGTGGCACGCGCCACCAGCGTGTCGCTCCCTTCGATGCCCAGCACCTCGCGCGCCACACTGGCAAGCGGCAACGTGAAATTTCCAAGGCCGCAGAACCAGTCGATCGCGCGTTCGGTCGGCTGCACATCGAGGAGACGCAAAGCACGCCCGACCAGCGACCGATTGATGTGCGGATTAACCTGCGTGAAGTCGGTCGGCTTAAAGGGCATCGTGATGCCGAACGCCGGCAGGTCGTAAGCCAGCGGCGTGCCGCCCTCTTCCAATAGCTTCACGGTGTCCGGGCCTTTGGCTTGCAACCACCATTGGACGCCGCGGTGCTCGCTCGCGAATGCCTTGAGCCGCTCGACGTCTGCGGCCGAGAGAACGTGAAGGTGTCGCAGCACCAGCGCGATCACGCCGAGACCACCATCAGGTGCATCGCCGCAGGCCAACTCGATCTGAGGACAGGTCTCGCGCGCGTCCATCGAACCGATCAAGGCACGCAGTGGCATCAGCATGTCGCTCACCTGCTTCGGCAGCACGGGGCATATCTTCATATCCGCAAGATACCGGCTTTTTCGCTCATGAAAGCCGATGAGCACCGTGCCTTTCTTGACCACATGGCGCACCGACAAGCGTGCGCGATAACGGTAATGCCATGCCGGTCCTTCGAGCGGACGGAGCATGGTCTCGGGCTTGACCTTGCCGAGGTGCCAAAGGTTGTCTTCCAGTGCGCGCTGCTTGACCGCCACTTGGGCAACCGCGTCGAGATGCTGCATCTTGCAGCCGCCACAAGCGCCGGTGTGCATGCCGAAGTGTGGGCAGCCCGGCCGCACCCGCTGCGACGACTCGCGACGAATGGCCGTCACCGTGCCCTGCTCCCAATTGTTCTTGCGGCGGTGCACATTGAACTGCACTTCTTCGAAAGGCAGTGCGCCTTCGATGAACACCACGATGCCGTCGGCGCGGTGCGCCACGCCCTGAGCTTCGAGGTCGAGCGACTCGACGTTCAGCCACTCGGGCTCGGGATAAATCTTCGTCTTCTTTTCTTCAGTCTGTTCCGTCATGCCGCGATTGTCTCAGTGAGGCATGCACAAACCGGCCGGAGCACGCTTAACGAGATGGCAAATATCGCGCCGGATCGACCGGCTTGCCCTGACGCCGAATCTCGAAGTGCAGCTTGACGCGGTCGGCGTCGCTGTTGCCCATCTCGGCGATCTTCTGTCCCTTTTGCACCGACTGGTCTTCCTTGACGAGCAAGGTCTGGTTATGAGCGTAAGCCGTCAAATAGGTGTTGTTGTGCTTCAGGATAATGAGGTTGCCGTAGCCGCGCAGGCCGGCGCCGGCGTATACGACACGTCCGTCGGCAGCCGCGATGATGGGCTCGCCCACCTTGCCGCCGATGTCGAGTCCCTTGTTCTTGGCTTCATCGAAACCGGCGATCAGCGAGCCTTGCGCCGGCCAGATCCAGCCGACGTCTTCATCGCCCGATGCGGCCGCAGCAGACGCCACGGAGGACGTGGTGACGGGCGGCTTCGTGGGCGTAGCTGCAGCGCTTGCCTGGCCCGTTGCCGCCGGCGTTGGGGCCATTGCGGATCCGGTCGCAGGCGCGGGCCCACCGATCGTCGATTGCGGCACCACGGGGCGTGTAATGACGCCTGATGCGTCGGTGCTACTCGGTCCGCCCGCGACTGCAGTGCTGCCCGGCGGAATCACGCGGAGCACCTGCCCAACTTCGATCAAGTCCGGGTTGTCGAGGTTGTTCCACTTCGCGACGTCTTGCCAGCGCTGACCGGTGTCGGTCCCGATGCGACGAATGGTGTCGCCCGGCCGCACGGCGTAGTAGCCCGGCTTGCCGTAGTTCTCGATACCCGCCAGCGGCTTGCCATTGGCATCGGTGGTGACGAGCGGGCCGCCAGGCGTTGTGGGCGTTGCCGATGGCGCCTTGCTCATCGTGCCGCGGTCTTCGACCGGTGCGGGTCCGCGCGGTGCGGCACAACCCGCGATCACGAGCGACAAGACCAGCGCAATGCCGGTAACCCAGCTCCGACTTCCAATACCCTGCATGTGTTCTTCCTTAAGCGATTCCGGATTTTAGGGGGACAAAGTTAACCGCCTCGAGAACGCGGCGCTCGATCCCCCGAGCCGTCTTGTCGATGACAACAAGGGCTTGACCTCCGCCCGCAGATTGCGTCGGCGCGACGATGCGGCCACCCACCGCGAGCTGTGCGATCCATGCCTCGGGCACGGCCTCGCCACCGGCCGCGGCGATGATCCCGGCATAGGGCGCGCCCCTGGCATATCCAACCATGCCGTCACCGAACAGCAAGTGCACTGTCGCGAGCCTGAAGTGCCGCAGATTGGTCCTCGCCTTCTCATGCAGACCGCGAAGCCGTTCGATGCTGTAGACCTCAGTCGCGACGTGGCTCAGCACGGTCGCCTGGTAGCCGCAGCCGGTGCCGATTTCAAGCACCCGGCCCAGCTTGTCGTTCGGCTTGCCGACCAGCGCCGGGGCACCGAGGAGCAGTTCGATCATTCGCGCCACGACGTTGGGCTTCGAAATGGTTTGGCCCAGCCCGATCGGCAAGCTGGTGTCTTCATACGCCTGGTTGACCAGCGCGCTGTCGACAAAGCGATGTCGCTCGACCGTACCCATGGCACGCAGCACCCGCGTATCGGCAATGCCCTGTGCAGCGAGCCGCTGCACCATGCGCGCCCTGATGGCATCTGAAGCCATCGACGGCGTGGCCGTGATTGTGGGTACCGTCGGCCTTGACGGTGCCGCAGGCAAGCGCCCGCGCGTGGCTGCGGCAGCGGTCGGCGTGAGCCGCACCGGAAAACTGGGGCGCTGCGTGGCCACGTGCGCGCTTCAGGCGTCCGCCGCGCTCAAACGCGATACAGAGTCGCGCCAGGCACCGAGTTCGGCATGGTCGGTCAGGTCTATTTGCAACGGCGTGAGCGCCACATGCCCTGCCGCAGTCGCATGAAAGTCGGTGCCCTCACCACTGTCTTTTGCACCACCTGCGCCGGCGATCCAATACATCGTTTCGCCACGCGGGCTGTCTTGAGTGATGACTTTTTCTGCCGAATGACGTCGGCCCAAACGACACACCTTGAGCGGCTTGATTTCGTCGAGCGGCCGGTTCGGAATGTTGACGTTGAGCAAGAACGCGCCACCGTCGAGCATGCGTTCGCGCTCGATGCGTTGCACCAGCAAGCGGGCGATCTGTGCCGCTGCATCGATGTGTGCCCAGCCTTTTTCGATCTGCGAGAACGCTATCGCGGGAATGCCGAAGAGATAGGCTTCCATGGCCGCGCCGACGGTACCTGAATAAATCGTGTCATCACCCATGTTGGCACCGTTGTTGATGCCGGAGACGACGAGGTCGGGCCTGTAATCCAGCAGTCCCTTCAGCGCGATGTGGACGCAGTCGGCCGGCGTGCCGGTGACATAGCGAAAGCCGTTGTGCGCGTCGCGCACGTAGAGCGGCGCTGCGAGCGTGAGCGCGTTCGACTTCGCGCTGTTGTTGTGTTCGGGTGCGACGACTTCGACATCTGCGATGTCCTTGAGCGCGGCGTGCAATGCAACGATGCCCGGCGCCTGGAAGCCGTCGTCGTTGGAAATGAGTATTTTCATGACGTCGGAGAGTGCGCTTTATTGTAAGTGGCGGCTGCGTCACGGCAGGGACAACGGCACTCCAACACGCCGCCTATCATCGCCCGCATTTGCCCCACCGATCCCCCGGACCTCAGGAGACACAACATGCATGCATGGCTTTGCGAAAACCCTATCGGCGTCGATGCGCTGACATGGAAAGAACTGCCGACGCCGCAGCCCGGCCCCGGGCAGGTTCTGATAGAGATCAAGGCCGCCAGCCTGAATTTCCCCGATCTGCTGATCGTGCAGAACAAATACCAGATGAAGCCGCCGCTCCCATTTGTCCCCGGCTCCGAATACGCGGGCATAGTTCAGGCGGTGGGCGAAGGCGTCACGCATCTGAAGGTCGGCCAAAACGTGGCGTGCCTGTCGGGCACCGGCGGCTTCGGCACGCACACCCTGGCACCTGCAGCGCTGTGCATGCCGCTGCCAGATGGATTCGGCTATGTCGACGCAGCGGCATTCATCATGATTTACGCCACCTCTTGGCACGCTCTGATAGATCGTGCGCAATTGAAGGCTGGCGAGACGGTGCTGGTGCTTGGTGCGGCCGGTGGTGTCGGCACCGCGGCCATTCAAATTGCCAAAGCTGCGGGCGCCAAAGTGATTGCGGCCGCATCGACGGATGAGAAATGCGAGCTTTGCAAATCGATCGGCGCCGATGCGACGATCAACTACACCACGCACGCATTGCCCGGCGGCTTTCGCGATGCCGTTAAGACGGCCACCGAGGGCAAAGGCCCCGATGTTATTTACGATCCGGTCGGCGGCGATTTCGCCGAGCCCGCATTTCGATCGATCGCGTGGCGCGGTCGTTATCTGGTTGTCGGTTTCGCGTCTGGTCCGATCCCATCGTTGCCATTGAATTTGATGCTGCTCAAAGGTGCATCGTTGGTCGGCGTGTTCTGGGGCGATTTCGCCAAACGCGAGCCCAAAGCCAATGCTCAGATGATGGCCGAATTGGCGCAGTGGTACGGCGCGGGCAAGATCAAACCGGTTATCGACAGCACGATGCCGATGTCAGAACTCAAAGCCGCCTACGCGCACATGGGCTCACGTGGCGTCAAAGGCAAACTGGTGATGGTTAACTGATATGCCGGCGACGCCGTTCACGCGGCGCTGCAATAGCAACGGCCCTATCGTCTTTCGGCAATACCGCTGCACCGCAGCATCGGCTGAAACCGTCCACCCATGAAAAAGCCCGCTGAAGCGGGCTTTTTATTACTTAACCGATTCCTCGGGAGAAGTGTCAGATCTCGAAATCCGAAAGCGATTTTCCGGCGGCCAGCGCTTCTGTCACCCAACGCGGCTTGCGCCCTCTTCCGCCCGACCATGTTTCACCGGCCGGGCCCCTGTATTTGGCAACGCCTTTAGCGGCAGGCACGACGTTCGTCCGTTTAGCCGGGCCACGCCCAGTCAGCTTTAGGTCAGCCGCCGAGATCCCGTATTCAGCGATCTTCTTGCGCAGTTCGTCGACAACGCCTGCACGTTCATGATTTCGCAGTTCTTCTGCTTGCTTGCGCAATTGGGCGATCTGTTCATCATGCTTCTGGATCTGAGAATTGAGATCAGCGAGGGTGGAAGCCATCAGAATATTCCTTGGATTGAATGAGTCAAGGCAAAAATTCTAATTCAATTTGCAATTGCGAAATCGATCGGCAATAAAAAAAACGCGCCGGTCACAGGAACCGGCGCGTTTTCGCAATTTCTTCAATTTTCACATAAATCTGGGGTGGCTGATGGGACTCGAACCCACGACGACCAGAATCACAATCTCAGCACGCAAGCCCCTATCCATGCGGGTTCCCACGGTTTTTTGGGAATTTTCGGGAGCTTGCGGACGACGGCACCATGCGGGTTGTGGCAAGGGCATTCCCGGGTTTCGCGGCCCTGTCAATGCCTTGTTTTTAACCTTGTGCAATCCGAGCCATACCGTTACTCACCTGCCTGCGCCCCTTCAATGGAGCAGTTCCGAGATGCCGTCGAGGACTTGTCGCTATCGACTAGACGACCGGAAGCTCTGCTCGTTCAGTGACCAGACCAACAGGGGCCGCGACCGTTTCGGGCAAGACAGGTACGAGATACGGGAAGATCAAGCGAACGATGGTTCCCTTTTCAGGGCTCGCAGAGCTCACGGTAATTTCTCCCATGAGAGCCCGCGCGAAACCTTTGAGAATGCCGACGCCCAGGCGGCCGCCCTTTGTGAAATCAAAGCCGGGTTGCAGCCCACGTCCGTTGTCTCGCACGGTCAGTACGAGGTGCGAAGGCTGCTTCGTTGACTTTGCCAGACGCAACGAAATCGTCCCGGACTCGCCGTCAACAAACGCATGTTTGAGCGAGTTCGTCACGATTTCCAGCGCGAGCAAGGAGAGCGTAACCGTTCGATCTGCATCAAATGCAACGTGACACGAATCAACGATGCAGCGAATGTTTGGTCGCTCCGACGCCTTAAGAAAGCCGTCGCAAAGCGCTTGAAGGTAAGGTCCAAACTCGACCTCGGCGTTCTCAGGATCGTGAAGCTTCCTGTGAATGTGGGAGAGCATTTCAAATCGGAGTCGAACTTTCTTAAACGACTCGACTGCTTCCGGTAAATGCTTCAGTCGATGTTCCTCCACGGCCAGCGCTGTGGCCACAGTCATGAGATTGTTGGCGACACGGTGCTGGAGTTCTTGGAAGAGGGTCGTCCTTTGCACCACCATGGCGGCCGTTTCAAGCCGCATGGATTCGACCCTGTCGAGCGCCCTGGTCATAACGTCGATCACCCAAACGTCAAGGGCGGCGACGACAGCAAAAAAAGCCAGCGCCACCATTGCCTGGGCATCCAGTTTGAAGCTGTTGGGACCACCTACAAACCAAAACCATGCGCTGGTAAGCGAAAGCGCCACGCAAAGGGAACCCGGCCCTCTGCCGCCTAAAAGGGTGGCCAGCACGATGGCTGGAAAAAATGTGAGGAACGGAAAGCCGAGGCCAAGGTAGCCAGTCAACGCAAAGCGCGCTGCTAGGGCCAGCAGAAAAAACACGACGGCTAACCCGTAAGCGAGCCACGCCTTTCGCCGTACGTCACTAGCCGCAAATAGGACCGATAAGGTCGAAAACTCCATTCGTGGTTCCT
This sequence comes from Variovorax sp. GrIS 2.14, assembly GCF_046115955.1. Classification (NCBI taxonomy): domain Bacteria; kingdom Pseudomonadati; phylum Pseudomonadota; class Betaproteobacteria; order Burkholderiales; family Comamonadaceae; genus Variovorax; species Variovorax sp. GrIS 2.14. Next base: position 777 of record NZ_JBJXIA010000004.1, on the reverse strand, counting down.
CGCGCTTATTTTTAATTTGGAGACTTGGCCCACTCGTTCGGGTACCCAGCCGTTTGATCAAACGCTACTCGCTTTAAAACGCGTCGTCTGTTGGTATCTTTACGAGCTTAATGCGGGCGCGCCGGGAGAGCCCATACCCTGTGCGTAGGCGTTGTCGGGAAAGTCAAGAGTGACAGCAGCTGGGAATGCGTGGGGGTGATGTCAGAATGAATCTGCCGCGTTCGGCCATGAGGAGCCCTTCCCGAACGACCGGTTTTGTGACTTTTAATCCAGATGGATCGCCACACTCCGCGTTGGTCGCTTCCGCCAGGTGGTGATGTTCTAGGCGTATGTTGAACTGGTCGTGCATCGCAACGACCGCGCGCAGCGTATTCAGCTGATTTCGGCGTACGGCAGCATCATTTCCCGGCGCGGCGTATGGCGATCGTCTCCCTGATCTTGTCTGCAACGTCACTGATTCGGAATGGCTTGCTGATGACGGCCGTACCCGAGAGATCCGCCGGCAGCACGGTCTTCATGTTGTAGCCCGTGCTGAAGACGAACGGCACACCGCGCTCGGCCAGCACACGCGCCACTTCCCACGACATTTCACCGTTGAGGTTCACGTCCAGAAGAGCGGCATCGAAGTCGCCCGTCCTGGCCAGATCCAGCGCATCGACGACGCGCGTGGCAGGGCCCACAAACAGCCACCCAAGGCCTTCAAAAATCTCTTCAAGCAACGTGACGACGAGAAACGAGTCTTCTACCACCAGGATTCGATAGGGACGCTCGCCGCTG